>JBKPRU010000138.1:0-13523 GCA_046734675.1 Acidobacteriota bacterium | reverse complement strand
GCGCATGATCCTGCCCATTACGCTGTCGATTGCCGCTATCCTTCTGTTTCTGGTGCAGCTGGGCTTGAAAGCCCAGAGGATGCCCTCCGTGACCGGCGAGAGCGGAATGCTGCATTCCATCGCCAAGGCGCTGACCTCGATTGAACCGGGCGGGGTGGGGCGGGTATCAACGCACGGGGAGATCTGGACTGCGACGTCGCCCGAGCCGATACATGCAGGGGATCGGGTCATCGTCACGGAGGTCAAGGGCCTGTTGCTGACCGTCAGGCCGCGTCCTAACGTCTAGGGCGGCCACCTTCAGGAGGCTTGCGTGCTCGTGTCGCCGACTCTGATCGTCATCGTCGTCGTGGCGTTCTACCTGCTCAGCTCGATCAAGATCCTGAACGAGTACGAGCGGGCCGTGATATTTCGCCTGGGCAAGCTGCTGCCGCAGCCGAAAGGGCCGGGAGTGACGCTGGTGTTCGCGCCGATCGACAAGATGGTGCGCGTGAGCCTGCGGACGATCGTCTTGGACGTGCCGCCGCAGGACGTCATCACCCGCGACAACGTCTCGGTGAAGGTGAACGCGGTCGTCTACTTCCGCGTGATGGATCCGCGGCGGGCGATCGTCGAAGTCGAGAGCTACCACTACGCGACGTCGCAGCTCGCGCAGACGACGCTCAGGAGCGTGCTCGGGCAGGTGGAGCTCGACGATCTGCTGTCGGAACGCGAGCGGCTCAATCAGCAGCTCCAGCAGATTCTCGATCTGCATACCGATCCGTGGGGGATCAAAGTGTCAGCCGTCGAAGTGAAGCACGTCGATCTGCCTCCGGACATGCAGCGCGCGATGGCGCGGCAGGCGGAAGCCGAGCGCGAGAAGCGTGCTAAGATCATTCACGCCGACGGCGAGCTGCAGGCCTCCGAAAAGCTCGCGCAGGCGGCCGCGGTCATCGCGACCGAGCCCGTGACCATCACGCTGCGCTATCTGCAGACCCTCACGGAAATCGCCTCGGAAAAGAACTCGACGATCATCTTCCCGCTGCCCATCGAGCTGTTGAACATGTTGACCGGCCGTTCCGGTGCGGCCGGACGAAGCTGACGTCAGGTTTCCGGAGTAAGGGTTCACGTGAGCGACATCACCCATCAGGACCTCGCCGACGACGGGTTCCACGAAATTCAGTTGAGCGGGAAACAGCTCGTGTTCCTGTTCATGGCGACAACGATCGTCGCGGTCGTCATCTTTCTCTGCGGCGTGCAGGTGGGGCGCAACGTGCGCAGCGTCCATGCGGTCGAGAGCGGCGATCCGCTCGCCGCGACGACGACGTCTGCCACGGCGCCCGCGCCGGTGACGTCCACGGCGTCCGCGCCGCCGGCCACGGAGCCGCCGCCGCCGGCGCAGGACACGGAAGACGACTTGAGCTACGCGAAGCGTCTGCAGTCGGACGCCGCACCGAAGGAGCAGCTGAAGCCGCGAACCGACACGCCGTCGCCCGCCGCGGCCCCGGTCGCGAGCGCGCCAGCCGCGAGCGCGCCAGCCAAGAGCGCGCCAGTGAGCGCACCCGTCACCAAGCCGGCGGCAACGCCCCCGCCCGCCCCTGCTGCCTCTCGTCCCACGGCGTCGGCGTCCACGGCGCGTCCCGGCATCTGGGTCGTGCAGGTCCAGGCGCTGACGGATCGCGGCGCTGCATCAGCGATGGCGCAGCGTCTCGGCGCGAAGGGGTACCCGGCGTTCGTGCTCGAACCGAAGGCCGGCGCGCCTGTGATTTATCGCGTGCAGGTCGGCCGCTACAACGATCGGCGAGAGGCGGAACAGATCGCCCGGCGGCTCGAGAAGGAAGAGCAGTTCAAGCCCTGGGTCCAACGCTAGCGCTCATCTCGGGCGCGCTGCTCGCGCTCAGCTTTCCGAAGTTCGGCCACCCGGCGCTTGCGTGGATCGCGCTCGCGCCGCTCCTGGTCGCCGTGTCGCACCGGGGTCAGACCTCGCCAATTCGCGACAATCACGCCGCAAAGGGTCGCTTCCTACGCCTTCGATCCCCCGCATCGTGGGGTCAGACCCCATTCGTCCTCGGGCTCCTCACCGGCGGGGTCTACTTTGCGGGCACGCTCTACTGGCTCGTGCAGACGATGACCACGTTTGGCGGCCTTGCGACGCCGCTCGCGGCGTTTGCGGCCGCCATCCTCGTCGCCTACCTCTCGCTCTTCCCGGCCTTGTTCGCGGCGATACAGGCGCGGTTGTTTCGCGCACTCGGGACGACGGCCCTCCTGCTCGCGCCGTTCACGTGGGTCGCGACCGAAATGGGACGCACCTATCTCTGGGACGGCTTTCCCTGGGAGCTCCTCGGCTACAGCCAGGTGAGGGTGCTCCCGGTCGCCCAGCTGGCGAGCGTCGTCGGCGTCTACGGCTTGTCGGCATTCGTCGCGATGGTCAGCGCGGCGGCGGCGTACGCCGCGCTCGAACGGAGCCGCCGACGCTGGTATGTCGCGGCCGTGGCGGCGACGGCCGTTATCGGCTGCGCGACGTGGGGCATGCTGCGCGTGCGGGCGAGCGCGCTCACGTCGACGGGGACCCCGATTCGCGTCGCCGTCCTGCAGGGCAACGTCGCGCAGGACCAGAAAGACGAGGCGTATCGCGGCGACCGCGCGCTGATCGACGCGATCGCGCAGCGCTACATCGACATGACGCGCGAAGCGATCGGCCGCGGCGCGACGTTCATTCTCTGGCCGGAATCATCCACGCCGTATTACTACGAGCAGGACATCGTCCGCGGCGACGCGGTCCGGCGGCTGGCGCGCGAAGGCCAGGTGACGATTCTGCTCGGCAGCGATCAGCTCGAACCGGTGCGCCCGGTCGCTGCGGCGAAGCCGCCGGAGGCGCGCTATTACAACGCGGCGTTTCTCGTGCGGCCCGACGGCAGCACCGGCGCGATCTATCGGAAGATTCATCTCGTCCCCTTCGGCGAGTACGTGCCGCTCAAGCGGCTGTTGTTCTTCGTCGGACCGCTCGTCGAAGCTGTCTCTGATTTCTCACCGGGAACGGATCCGGTGCTGCTGCCGGTCAACGGGCACATGGCGAGCACGGCGATCTGCTACGAAGTCATCTACTCGAGCCTGATGCGATCCTTCGTCGTCGAGGGCAGCGAGCTGCTCACGACCATCACGAACGACGCGTGGTACGGCTGGTCGTCAGCGGCCTATCAGCACTGGGAGCAGGCGTCGATGCGCGCGATCGAGGAAGGACGGTATCTGGCGCGCGCGGCGAACACGGGAATCAGCGGGTTCGTCGACCCGTACGGCCGCGTCCTGCAGAAGTCGAACCTGTTCCAGAGCGCCGTCATGGTCGATGACCTCCGCTTCATCACCCATCGGACCATCTACAGCCGGATCGGCGACCTAGTCGGGTGGCTGTCCGTTGCCCTGACGGCTGCGGCGTTACTGGCGACGCGCGGTAAAATGGAAACTCGCCGGGTCTGAAGACCCCGGCCTACGTGACAACACGATGCCCACTATTCAGTTAGACGAGCAGCTCCGCCGGTACCAGGATCTTGCCAAGCGCGCATCCGACCTGCGGAGCTATCTTTGACGCCGCACGTCCTGCGGAAGAACTCACGAAAATCGAGCAGCGCGTCGCCGACCCGGATTTCTGGAAGGATCAGGCGGCCGCGCAGAAGGTGATGCAGCGCCGGCGCCGTCTCGAAGACGACCAGCGCCTCGTCGACTCGCTGCGCCGGAAAGGTGACGACATTGCCGTGCTCGTCGAGTGGGCGCAAGCCGGCGAGCCCGTGGCCGACGATCTCGCGCGCAGCCTCGACGAGCTCGCGGAGGAAGTGGAAGCCGGCGAGACGAAGAAGATGCTCGGCGGCGAGCACGATCGCAAGAACGCGATCGTCACCATCCATCCCGGCGCCGGCGGCACCGAGTCGCAGGACTGGGCCGAGATGCTGCTGCGCCTGTACCTGCGCTGGACGGAGCGCCGCGGCTTCAAGCGGGAAGTCATGGATGTCCAGCCCGGCGACGAAGCAGGGATCAAGAGCGCGACCTTCGAGGTGTACGGCGACTACGCTTACGGCCTGCTGCTCGCGGAAGCCGGCGTTCATCGGCTCGTCCGCATCTCGCCGTTCGATCAGGCAGCGCGGCGTCACACCTCGTTTGCCTCCGTCTACGTGTGGCCGGAGCTTCCCGAGGACGTCGAGATCGACATCGAGGAAAAGGACCTGCGCGTCGATACCTATCGTTCGAGCGGCGCCGGCGGCCAGCACGTGAACGTCACGGACTCCGCCGTCCGCCTCACGCACCTTCCGACAGGGATCGTCGTCTCGTGCCAGAACGAGCGGTCGCAGCACAAGAACCGCGCCCAGGCGATGAAGGTGCTGAAGGCGCGGCTGTTCGATTTGAAGATGAAGGAGCAGCAGGCGGCGCTCGAGAAGCTGGGGGGCGAGAAGCGCGACATCGCGTTCGGCAGCCAGATCCGCAGCTACGTCCTTCATCCCTACCAGATGGTGAAGGACCATCGCACGAAGGAGCAGGTCGGCGACGTCAACCGCGTTCTCGACGGCGACATCGACGTGTTCATCAAGACCTATTTGATGAAGAAGGCCGCGGGCGCATTGTCGGAGACGACAGCGGACGAGGACGACCAGTAGGCCCGACCTAAAGGTCGGGCCTACTGGCGGAATATCCCGGGCTGCGTGCCGGCGATGAACGCCTCGTTGATCGACCCCGGCGTCGCCGCGTCGGTCGCGTTGCCCGTGCCCTTGTCGACCGACACGAACACGATGTTGCCGGGCGGCTGGAACGACGGCGCATCCTTGCGGTCGCCGATCCACGCCTTGAAGATCTCGATCCAGATCGGCAGCGCCGCTTCGGCGCCGCTCATGCTCGGGCCGAGCGGCTTGCGCTGGTCGTAGCCGACCCACACGCCGAGCGTGATGTCCGGGTCGAACCCGATGAACCATGCATCGGAGAAGTCGTCCGTGGTTCCTGTCTTCCCGCCAATCGGCCAATTGAGCGACGCTGCCTTGCCAGCCGTGCCGCGCTGGACCACGCCGCGCAGGAGTGACGTCATCACGAACGCCGTGTCGGCGCGGATCGCGTCCTTGGGCTCGGGCCGGTTCTCTTCGAGGACGTTCCCTTCGCGATCCGTGACCTTCAGCACCGAGTAGGGCGTCATCCGCACGCCCTGGTTCGGGAACACCGAATACGCGCTCGTCATTTCGAGCAGCGTCGCTTCGGCCGCGCCCAGCGCGACGGCGAGATACGGGGGCAGCGGCGACGTGAGACCGAAACGGCGCGCATAGGAGATCACCTGCTTCGGCCCGAGCTGATCCATCACACGGACGGCGGGCACGTTGCGCGAGTCTTCGAGCGCGCGCCGCAGCGTGATCGGCCCTTCGAACTTGTGGTCGTAGTTCTGCGGCGAGTAGACCGGCTGACCGGTGCCGCCGGGGAAGCTCGCCGGGACGTCCTGCAGGATGGTCGCGGGCGTGTAGCCACGATCGATCGCCGTCGTGTAGACGAATGGCTTGAACGCGGAGCCGACCTGCCGGAACGCCTGCGTCGCGCGATTGAACTTGCTGCGGTCGAAACTGTAGCCGCCGGTCATGACTTTGACCTGGCCGGTGCGGTTGTCGAGCGCGAGCACCGCGCCTTCGACGGCGGGCGGCTGTTCGAGCAACGCCGTTCCGGTGCGTGCTGCCGCATCGATCGTCAGCAGCCGCGCCTCGACGAGATCGCCGCGCTTGACCAGCTGCGCAGGCGTCTTCCGCGTCCACGCGAAGCCCTTCTTGTCGATCGTGACGCGATAGTCGCCGGCGCGGAGCGCGATCGCCGCTGGCTCGACCTCCGTGACGATTGCCGGCACCACATCGTCCACGTTGAACGAGCGGTCCCACCGCGATTGCTTGAACGCGTCAATCGAGTGCCCCTCGTCGAGCACGTTGCGGCGCGGCTTGCGGAACCCGTGCAAGTGATCGATGCGCCGCAGCCCGCGATCGAGCGCGCGGTTCGCGACCTCCTGCAGCCGCAGGTCGAGCGCGGTCTGGACGGCCAGCCCGTTCTCGTACAGCTGTTTCGCGCCGTAGCGGCCTTCGAGCTCCTTCCGCACTTCCTCGAGGAAATACGGCGCGATCGTCGCCGACTGCATCGACGGATCGCCGCGCGTCACGATCGGCTTCTTCTTCGCATCGGCCGCCTGCTGCGGCGTGATGAACCCGACCTCCGCCATCCGATCGAGCGTGTAGTTGCGACGGCGCAGCGCCGCGTCCATGTTCACGTAGGGACTCTGCCGGACGTTCCCCTGCAGGATGCCGGCAATCAGCGCCGCTTCTTCGAGGCTGAGATCCTTGGCCGACTTCGCGAAATACAGGCGCGACGCGGCTTCGACGCCATAGGCGCCGTGCCCGAAGTACATCTGATTGCAGTAGAGCGTGAAGATCTCTTCCTTCGTGTAGCGCTTCTCGATCTGGATGGTGAGGATGGCTTCCTTCACCTTCCGCGACCACGCCTTGTCGTCCTTCAGAAACAGCTTGCGCGTCAGCTGCTGCGTGAGCGTGCTCGCGCCGGCGGCCTTGCGGAACTCGATGAGGTCCTTGACCGCGGCGCCGATGATGTGCGGAATGCTCAACCCGAAATGACGGAAGAACCCGTCGTCTTCCGCGGCGAGGATTGCGTTCCTCAGGTTCGGCGAGATGTCCTGATACCTGATGATGACGCGCCGCTGAATCGCGAACTCGCCGACGACGTCGCCGCGCGCGCCGTAGACGCGCGTGATCGTGCTGGGCGAGTAGTCGTCGAGCGCGGAGATGCGGGGCAGGTCCCCCGCGAAGGCGAAGACGACGCCCGTCGCCGTGCCGAGCGTCGCCGCGATCAAGAAAAGGATGACGATGCCCGCGTTCTTCGCGAGCTTGACGACGTAGCGGGCCATTCAGCGTTTCATTCTATGCGCCGCCGCGCCCGCCGCCTCGTCGCCCCTCGACACGGCTCGGGACGCCCTGAGCGCCAGTCGACGGGCGCGGGACGGCCTGTCCCGTTGACTGGCCGCCCGAGGAACGCGATCCCCCTTGGCTGCCGCTCGGGGCAGCTCGCTGCGGAGCCGGACCCGGAGCGGGCGCGGGCGGCGGAGCAACAGAGCGCTGGGGCGGCGCAGGGGCTGTGCGCGACGGACCGCCGCGATCGCCGCCGTACGCAGGACCGTCGTACGACGGACGGAGGGAGTCGTTGCGCGGTTGCGCGGGCATGCCGCGCGGGACGGCCATGTCGCTGCGTTCGCGGGTACCGCGGTCGACCGCGCGTCCGAATCCCTGGGACGACCGGGGCGCGTAGGCCGGGTTGTCGGCGCCGCGCGGATCGATCCAGCGCCCGGGAGCGTCAGGCAGCGTGCGCTGGCCGACCGCACCGACGCTGGAGTTGGTGGCTGGCGCACCGCTGCGCGGAACGGCGCGGTCCCGCCCGAGGTCCGCGTCGCGCGACCCCTGGTAGGTGCGCGGCGCGGGCGCCGACGTAAGGTCGCGCGGCTGGCGCGAGGGCGCGGGCAGCGCGCTGCGAGTGGCCGCACCCACGGAGGGGGCCGGCGCGATGTGCTCGCCCCGATCACCGCCGCGCGTGAAGTAGTTGTCGCCCGCCGTGCGGCTGCCAGCCCAGCGAATCGGCGCGCTCACGCTGCGAGCCGTGGTCGAAACGCGCGGCACCGCGACGTCACGATAGACCGGCGCCGCCGGCCGTGACACGAAGACGGGACGGCGCGCCGCCGCCCAGCGATCGAGGTGCACCGCGCGCTGATGCACGAACCCGCCGCCGAAATGGCCGGCGCTCACCACCGTCCACGCGTTCCACGGTGAGTAGTAACGGTGGCCATACCCGACGTTCACGTTGATCGCGAACACCGGAGCGTTGTTGAAGCCGAGCGGGCACCAGCTCACATAGCCCGGCGCATATGCCCACGAGACCCACGCCGGCGCCCACCGCGCCGCGGGGATCCAGAACCACGCGCCCGCGGAGAAGCCCCAACGGCCGTAGTGGTGCGTCGGCCACGAGAAGTAATCGGCGCCCACCCACGTCCACCCGTAGCGCGGGTAGCTCACCCAGCGGCCGTAATAATAAGGACGCCATCCGGTGGCGACGCGCGGATACCAGACGTACCCGTACGGCTGCGAATACCGCCAGTCGCCGTATTGATCGAAGGTCGGCGCATACGTCTGCATCGACGAGGGCAGGTACTGCGTCGAAACGCCGAGGCGCATGTCGCGCCGCTGTTCCGACCAGCGATCGAAGTCGTCCCAGTTCGCGGAGTTGAAGGCGTACGGGTACGACGGCGCCAGCCCTTCGCTCGCATACGCGCGCTCGCCGGCGCGCACCACCGTCGATCCTTCGTTGGTGAAGACTTCCGCGGCCCCCCGCAGCACCGCGACTTCGAGCTGGGTCTCGCGCTGGCCGTGCAGCAAGGCCAGGCGGTATTCACCCGCCTGCGTGATGCGCGCGGAGCCGGCAGGCGAGTCGACCCGGTAATCGGTCTGTCCGCGTCCCGCCAGGTTCAGGCGAATCCGACCGTCGATCAGGCGCAACAGGGCGTCCGACTGCACGTCGATGGTGGTCGCGGAATCGAGATGGAGCGTACTGCCATCGTCGAACAGCACTTCGACGCGGCCGTCGGCGGTGCGAAGCCGGTCGCCGCTCAAGAGCGGCATGTTGAGTGCGGATGTCTCGGTGCGTCCGTCGCGCTCGAGTGAGGCGGTGCCTTCGACGAGTGCGACATGGGCCGGCGCTCCCGCGTCGGATTCCTGGGCGTATGCGGGAGGAGCGGTCAGAGAGCCGAGCGCCGCAATACAAAGGGAAAACGCAAGGCGGCGGAGCATAACGAGAACCTCACGCGCAGGCTGGCAATTCGCAGTATATCACCGGGTTGCGGGCTGTCGAGGTCGTCAGAAATTGAGCTCATCGCCTTGACAGATACGCGCTCAGATTTTATATTTTAATCGTTATAAAGATTGTGACCTGTCGGATCGAGCTTCCGTCTGGCAGTGTCGAGTAAAGGCGAAGGCGAGGACACACCACATGAGCAAGATTATTGGCATCGACCTGGGCACGACGAACTCCGTCGTCGCGGTGATGGAAGGCGGCGAACCGGTCGTCATCACCAATCCCGAGGGCAGCCGCATCACGCCGTCGGTCGTCGGCTTCACCAAGTCGGGGGAACGGCTCGTCGGCCAGGTGGCCAAGCGTCAGGCGGTCACGAACCCCGAGAACACGGTGTTTTCGATCAAGCGGTTCATGGGCCGCAAATTCGACGAAGTGAACGAAGAAATGAAGATGGTGCCGTACCAGGTGGTGCGCGCCTCGAACGGCGACGTCCGCGTGAACGCGGGCGGCAAGGAATACTCCCCGCCCGAAATCTCCGCGATGATCCTGCAGAAGTTGAAGCAGGCGGCCGAGGAATACCTCGGCGCGGCGGTGACGAAGGCGGTCATCACGGTGCCGGCGTACTTCAATGATGCGCAGCGCCAGGCCACCAAGGACGCCGGGCAGATTGCCGGCCTCGAGGTCATGCGCATCGTCAACGAGCCGACGGCGGCGGCGTTGGCCTACGGTCTCGACAAGAAGAAGGACGAGACCATCGCGGTCTACGACTTCGGCGGCGGCACGTTCGACATCTCGATCCTCGAAGTGGGTGAGGGCGTCGTCGAGGTGAAAGCGACCAACGGTGACACGCATCTCGGCGGCGACAACCTCGATCAGCGCGTCATCGACTGGATCACCTCCGAGTTCAAGAAGGCGGAAGGCATCGATCTCAGCAAGGATCGGATGGCGCTGCAGCGGCTGAAGGAAGCGGCGGAGAAGGCGAAGATGGAACTCTCCACCGTGATGGAGACGGACATCAGCCTGCCGTTCATCACCGCGGACCAGACCGGTCCGAAGCACCTGCAGCTGAAGCTGACGCGGGCGAAGTTCGAGCAGCTCGTCGAAGACCTGCTGCAGAAGACGGTCGGCCCGACGAAGCAGGCGCTGGCTGACGCGGGGATCGATGCGGGCAAGATCGACGAGGTCGTGCTCGTCGGCGGCTCGACCCGCATCCCGCGCGTGCAGGCCATCGTGAAGGAGCTGTTCGGCAAGGAACCGCACAAGGGCGTGAACCCGGATGAAGTCGTCGCGGTCGGGGCGGCGATCCAGGCGGGCGTGCTCGGCGGCGAGGTGAAGGACCTGCTCCTGCTCGACGTCACTCCGCTGTCGCTCGGTATCGAAACGATGGGCGGCGTGATGACGACGCTGATTCAGCGGAACACGACGATTCCGACGCGCAAGGGCGAGATGTTCTCGACCGCGGCGGACAACCAGACGAGCGTCGAAGTGCACGTGCTGCAGGGCGAGCGCCCGATGGCGCGCGACAACCGCACGCTTGGCCGCTTCCACCTGACGGGTCTTCCGCCCGCGCCCCGCGGCGTGCCGCAGATCGAGGTCACCTTCGACATCGACGCCAACGGCATCGTCAACGTGTCGGCGAAGGACATGGCGACCCAGAAGGAGCAGAAGATCACCATCACGGCATCGAGCGGCCTGTCGAAGGACGAAGTCGACCGGATGATGAAGGAAGCCGAGTCGCACGCGGACGAGGACAAGAAGCGCAAGGAGGAGATCGAAACGCGCAACCACGCGGACCAGGCGGTCTACGTGGCCGATAAGACGCTGCGGGATTCGGGCGACAAGCTCGGCGCAGCGGAGCGCGCGCAGATCGAATCGGCGATGAACGACCTGAAGTCTTCGATCGACGCGAACGACATCGAGGGCATGAAGCGTCGGATGGACGCGCTCAACCAGGCGCAGCACAAGGCGGCCGAAGCGATGTATCGCAACGCGCAGGCCGGTGCCGGCGCGCCGGGCGGCGGCCAGGCTGGCGGCGGCACCGGGCCGACCGGCGGCGAGGGCAAGGCCCAAGGGGACGTCATCGACGCCGAGGTCGTAGAAGAAGAAAAGAAGTAAGACGTCATGGACCTGTACGCCCTGCTCGGTCTTTCGCCCGGCGCGTCGCCAGCGGATATCAAGCGGGCGTACCGGCGTCTCGCGCGGCGGTATCACCCGGATATCAATCCGGGGGATCGCGCCGCCGAGGCGTTGTACCGCCGCATCTCCGAGGCTTACGAAACGCTCGTCGACCCGGAGCGGCGGCGTGCCTACGATGCGGCGGAGCCGGGGCCCGGACCGGCGACCGCTTCGTCGTTCGAGTTTTCTGGATTTGATTTCTCGTCAGCGGCGCACGGCGCGCAGGCGGCGACCTTCACGGAGCTGTTCGCGGAGGTGCTGCATCCGGTGATCTCGCCCGACACGGGCCGTCCCGAGCCGGGCGCCGATCTGCATGCGACGCTGACGCTCTCGTTCGAAGACGCGATGCGCGGCGTCGAGCGGCAGGTCGTGGTCACGCGTCAGGACGTGTGCGGCGCGTGTGGCGGCGCCGGGCACGTGCGCACGCCGGAAGGACGATGTGGCCCGTGCCACGGTGCCGGCAAGGTGCGGTGGGCGCGGGGCCACATGGTGTTCACGAAGAGCTGCAATGCGTGCCACGGTACTGGGCGGCAGCGGACCGCGCGCTGCACGATCTGCAGCGGCCACGGCCAGCACGTTCGCAGTGAAGCCGTGGCGGTGAGAGTGCCGCCGGGCGTCGAGGACGGCGCGGGACTGCGCGTGCCGGATCGCGGGCATGCGGGACGCCACGGCGCACGGAACGGCGATCTCTACGTCACCATCCACGTGCAGCCGCATGCGGTGTTCCGTCGCGATGGCGACGACCTGCACGTCGTCGTGCCCGTAGGCGTACACGAAGCGGTGCTCGGCGCGCGCGTCGAAGTGCCGTCGCTCGAGGGCCCGCTCCGATTGAAGGTGCCGCCGGGCACCCAGGCCGGGCAGCGGATTCGGCTCGCGGAGCGCGGCGTTCCGGGCGTCGGCGGCCGCGGCGATCTCATCGTCGAGATCCGGGTCGTGCTGCCGCAGGTCGTGAACGAGGAGGGACGGGCGCTGATTCGACAGCTCGGAAAATTGTACGAAGATACCGTCCGTCACCAGCAGAGCGACTAGACCGACATGGCGAAGCGCGGCGGCAAGGCGTACTACATGATCAGCGCGGTGGCGCAGAAGTACAACATCCACCCGCAGACCCTGCGCCTGTACGAACGTGAAGGGCTGCTCAAGCCGTCCCGCACCGAAGGCAACACCCGCCTCTATTCAGAAGAAGATCTCGAACAGCTCGAAACCATCCTGTCATTGACGCGCGACCTCGGCGTGAACCTCGCGGGCGTGGAGATCATCCTCAACATGCGCCGCAAGATGGAGCAGATGCAGGCCGAGGTGAACCAGTTCATGGAATACGTGAAGCACGAGCTGGCGCGCGGACTCGGCGATTGGGAACAGCGTCTCAGCACTGCGCTCGTCAAGTCATCGCCCACCGATCTCGTGCGCGCCACGCCGCCGACCGTCACCGTCGAGCAGGCACCCGACGACGTGCCGCCGGCTCAGCGCGCCGCACAAAAAGATCACTGACACTGTCGGGTCTAAAGAACAGGCCCGTGGTACCGATGTCACGTAGGGCGCCTCTTTAGGGGCGCCGTTCGTGGCGTAAGATCGCGAGGTGGACGATGACGCGCTGCAAGCGTACTTGCGTGCGCTCGCGAAGCTGCCTCGATTGACCGCGGACGACGAGCGCGAGCTCGGGCGCCGCATTCGAACCGGCGACGCCGACGCGCTGCGGCGGCTCGTCGAAGGCAACCTGCGATTCGTGGTCAGCTACGCGAAGCGCTTCCGCGGCCTCGGCGTCCCGTTCCTCGATCTGATCCACGAAGGCAACCTCGGGCTGATGGAAGCTGCGCGGCGCTTCGATCCAGAGCGCAACGTGAAGTTCATCACCTACGCGGTCTGGTGGGTGCGGCAGGCGATCATGCACGCGCTTTCTGGGCAGGTCCGCGCGTTCTCGCTTCCGCAGAAACTCTCGGGCGTGGCCGCGCGATTCGGCCGCGAGGTTGCCGAGCTCTCCGACCAGCTCGAACGCACGCCGACGCGCAGCGAGATCGCCGCCGACCTCGATATCTCGGAGGCTGACGTCGACGCGCTGCGGCGCATCGGCTCGAGTGATCTTTCTCTCAACCAGCCGATCAGCAGCGACGACGGAGACGGTCCGGAGCTGGGCGATCTGCTCGTGCAGGCGTCCGAGCCGCCGATCGACGAATCGCTGATTCACGAGGCGACGGTGGAGCGGGTGCGCGACGCGCTGACGGAGCTCGACGACAAGGAACGCGAAGTCGTCACGCTGCGCTTCGGCCTGGATCGCGACGGCGAACCGCGCACGCTGCAGGAAGTGGGCGACACGCTCGGCTTGTCGCGTGAGCGCATCCGCCAGATCGAATCACGCGCCAAGGATCGCCTGCGTCGCTCGAAGCGCGCTGGTGAGCTTCGCAGCTATCTCAATTGATCGACGCACACGGATTGCGGATCGGAGAACGAGCGCGTACAATCGCGCGATACCCAAATGGCCTGCGACCTCTGCGACGACACCGGTTGGAAGACGATCACGG
>JBKPRU010000137.1:0-26352 GCA_046734675.1 Acidobacteriota bacterium | reverse complement strand
GGGGACGGCGTCGAGGTGGACGGCTACGTGATCAAGCCGCCGGATTTCAGCAGCGCCAGACGGTATCCGGTGCTCGTGTTCATCTACGGGGAGCCGGCCTCGCAGACCGTCGCGGATCGCTGGGGCGGATCGACGGCGCTCTTCCACCGTTACATCGCGAGCCTCGGGTATCTCGTCGTCAGCTTCGACAATGCGGGCACGCCCGCGCCGCGCGGCCGCAACTGGCGCAAGGCTGTGTACGGCGCCGTGGGCGTCTTGTCGTCACGGCAGCAGGCGCAGGCGCTGCGATCGCTGGCCGCGGCGCGGCCCTACGTGGATCTCACGCGCGTGGCGGTCTGGGGATGGAGCGGCGGCGGCACCAACACGCTCAACCTGATGTTTCGATCGCCGGATCTCTACAAGGTCGGGATGTCGGTCGCGCCCGTACCCGACCAGCGCCTCTACGACACCATCTACCAGGAACGCTACATGGGGCTGCCGCAGCAGAACGTCGATGGCTACAAGCGCGCGTCGGCGATCAATGTCGCCGAGCAGCTCAAAGGCGATCTGCTCATCGTCCACGGATCCGGGGACGACAACGTCCACTACCAGGGCTCCGAGCTGCTGGTGAATCGCCTGATCGAGCTCGGGAAACCGTTCGACTTCATGACCTACCCCGGGCGCACGCATGCGATTTCCGAAGGCCCGGGAACGAGCGCGCATCTCTACCACCTGCTCGCGCGCTATCTGACGACGCACCTGCCCGTCGCCGATGTGAACGGCCGGCACTGAGACGGCGCCGCAGCCGGTCACGAGCGCGGCAGGCTGCGCGCCTTCCAGAGCAGGTAGAGCGGTGGATAGATCACCAGCTCCAGCAGGAACGAGGTGAAGATGCCGCCGATCATCGGCGCGGCAATCCGCTTCATGACATCGGACCCCGTTCCTGCCGCCCACATGATCGGGACGAGTCCGAGAAACATCGTCGCGACGGTCATCACCTTCGGACGCAGCCGGCGCGCCGCGCCGTGGGTGATCGCCTCGCGCAGGTCGGCGATCGTGTTCAGCCGCCCCTCGCGCTGGGCCTGGGCATGGGCGAGATCCAGATAGAGCAGCATGAACACGCCGGTCTCCGCGTCGACGCCGACGAGCGCGATCAGTCCGACCCATACGCCCACGCTCATGTTGTAGCCAAGCGCGTAGAGGAACCAGATTGCGCCGACGGCGGAGAACGGCACCGCGAGCGCCACCATCATCGTCTTGGCCATCGATCCGGTGTTGATGTAGAGCAGGAGGGCGATGCACGCGAGCGTGATCGGCACGATGATCGTGAGCCGCGCCCGCACCCGCTGGATCGCCTCGTACTGGCCGCTCCACGACACGGCGTAGCCTGGCGGCAGCGTGAGGTGCCGTGCGAGCAGCGGCCGCGCTTCCGCCACGTAGCTCTCCGGATCGCGTCCGGCGAGATCGATGTAGACGTAGCCGGTGAGCAGGCCGTCCTCGTTGCGGAGCATCGACGGGCCCGGGCGCGGCACGATCGTCGCGACCTGCGATAAGGGAATCTGCCGCGCGCCATCGGAAGCAGCGACCGGCAGACGGCCGAGCGACTCGACGTCGCTGCGGAAATCCTGCAGCAGGCGCACGTTCACCGGATACCGTTCGCGGCCGTCGATCGTCGTCGTGACGTTCTCGCCGCCGATCGCGTTCTGTACCAGGCTCTGCGCTTCGTCCATGCCGAGGCCGAAGCGCGCCAGCTCCTCGCGGTTCCACTGGACGTCGAGGAACGATCCGCCGCCGCTCCGCTCCGCGAACACGCTCCGCGTGCCGCGCACGCGCGGAAGGAGCGTGGCGATCTCGGCGCCGAGGCGGTCGATTTCCGCGACGTCCGCGCCGGAGATCTTCAGGCCGAGCGGCGTGCGGATGCCGGTCGTCAACATGGCCGTCCGCGCCTGCACCGGCATCGTCCACGCATTCGAGACGCCCGGCAGCGACAGCGCCCGATCCATCTCGGCGACAAGTTCCTCGCGCGAGAGGTGATCGCGCGTCACACGGCGGAGGAGCGGCTTCAGCCACGCCGGCGCCCACGACGAGTACCACGTCGGCACCGAGCGCCACTCCGATTGCGGGCGCAACGTGATGACCGTCTCCAGCATCGAGAGCGGCGCCGGATCGGTCGGGGTGTCCGCGCGGCCGGCCTTGCCGAGGACGTGCTCGACCTCGGGGAATGACGCCAGCACGCGATCGGTCGTCTGCAGCAGCCGCTGCGCGTCGCCGATCGAGATGCCCGGCATGGTCGACGGCATGTAGAACAGCGTCCCCTCGTCGAGCGGCGGCATGAACTCGGATCCGAGCTTCAGGTACGCCGGCACCGTGGCAAGGATCAGCGCGGCGGCGCCAGCCAGCACCCAGCCAGTGCGGCGCAGCGACCAGCGCACGACCGGTTCGTAGATGCGCATCAGGACGCGGCTGATCGGATGCTGCTCCTCCGACCGGATGCGGCCGTAGCGCATGATCAGCAGCCGCAGTGCGGGATCGAGCGTAATGGTCAGCAGCGCCGCGACCACCATGCAGAGAGTCTTCGTGTAGGCGAGCGGCGTGAAGAGACGCCCTTCCTCGGCTTCCATCGTCAGAACCGGAAGGAACGAGACGGCAATGACGAGCAGCGCGAAGAAGCTCGGCCCTCCGACTTCCTTCACGGCGCTCAGGATCACTGACTCGTGATCTTCCTGGCGTCCGCCGCGGTGCCAGATCTCCAGCTTTTTGTGGGTCTGCTCGACGACAACGATCGAGGCATCGACCAGCGCGCCGACAGCAATCGCAATCCCGCCAAGCGACATGATGTTGGCGCTGAACCCGAACAGACGAAACGGAATGAAAGCGATCAGGACTGAGATCGGAATCGTGACGATGGGGATGAGCGCGCTCGGGATGTGCCACAGGAACAGCACGACGACGAGTGCAACCGTGATCATGATCTCGATCAGCGTGCCGCGCAGGTTGGCGACCGCCCGCTGGATCAGATCGGCACGGTCGTACACCGACACCACCTTGACGCCGCGCGGAAGGCCGGCTTCGATGTCGTGCAGCCGCGCGCGGACGCGCGTGATCACGTCGAGCGCGTTCTCGCCGTGACGCATGATCACGATGCCTGATACCGCTTCGCCCATGCCATCGAGATCGGCGGTGCCGCGGCGCATGTCCGGACCCAGCGTCACCGTGCCGATGTCCTTCACACGGACCGGCGTCCCACCATCGTCGGTCGAGAGCACGACGTTCTCGAAATCGGCGACGGTCCTGGCGTAGCCGCGGCCGCGCACCATGTATTCGGTGCCGCCGAACTCGATCAGCCGTCCGCCCGCTTCGGCGTTGCCACCTCGGACCGCGTCGACGACGCGGCGAATGGGTAGATTGCGCGCACGCAGGCGATTCGGATCCACGTTGACCTGGTACTGCCGGACGTAACCGCCCACCGTCGCGACGTCCGCGACTCCGCGGACCGACTTGAGGTGGTAGCGCAAGTACCAATCCTGGATCGACCGGAGGTCCGCGAGGCTCTGCGTGCCGGACTCATCGACGAGCGCGTACTGGTAGATCCAGCCGAGGCCGTTCGCATCGGGACCGATCTCGGTTCGAACGCCTTCGGGCAGTCGCGAGAGCGCCGGATTCAGGTACTCCGACGTGCGTGACCGCGCCCAGTAAATGTCGGTGCCTTCCTCGAAGACGACGTAGATGTAGGCGGCGCCGAAATCGGAGACGCCGCGCACCGCTTTCACCCGCGGCGCGCCGACGAGCGACGTCACGATCGGGTAGGTGACCTGGTCCTCGATGATGTCGGGGCTGCGGTCCCACTGCGCGTAGACGATGACCTGCGTGTCGCTCAGGTCGGGGAGCGCATCGAGCGGAATGTGCCGCAGCGACCACCAGCCGCCGAGCGCGCCGGCGAGCGCGACGAGAACGATCGCGACACGGTGCCGCGCCGAGAGATCGATGATGCGGTTAATCATGGCGCTTCATCCGGCTTTCTGAATCGAGGAGGAAGGTGCCGGAGAGCGCGATGCGCTCGCCGGGATTGAGCCCGCCGACGATCGCCATGCGATCGCCGATGCGGCGGCCCGTCTGCACCTCGCGCGGCTCGAAGACGCCGGCACTGCGCTCGACGAACACGGTGCTGCGCAGTCCCGAGCGGACGATCGCGTCGGACGGCACGACGAGCGTCGCCTCGTACGGCAGATCGAGGTGCACGTCGACGAACATCTCGGGCCGCAGGGCGAAGCCCGTGTTGTCCGTGTCGATCCGCACCTTGAACGATTGCGTCGTCCGATCGAACTGCGGCAGCACCTTGCTGCTGACGCGCGCGTGGATCGTCCGGCCGCCGGCGGTCACCTCCGCCGCGGCGCCCGGCTTCACCCGATCCGCAGCGTCGGCCGGGATGTCGGCGAGGATCCAGACGTGCTGCAGGTCGGCGATCTGAAAGATCTCCATGCCCGCGTCAACTTTCTGTCCGGGATTGATATTGCGCGCCACGACGAAGCCGTCGATCGGCGATACCACCTGAATGAGATTCGGGACGGTGCGGGTCCGCTGAATGTCCGCGATCTGCGTGGGCGATACACCGAGGGTCAGCAGCCGCTCCGTCGTGAGCTCGACGTTCCCCGCCGCCGATCCGACCTGACCGGGGGTCGTCAGCCCGTTTTTCTGTTCCCGGTCGAGCACGTCGAGGGCGCTGATCAGCGCGCCCATCGGCTGCCGCATTTCGATGGTCGAATAGGTCGCGAGCACCTGTCCCTTGCGGACGTAGCTGCCCGTCGTCGCGTCGAAGGTGTCGCGAGTGTAGCCGTTGACCCCCGCAGTCAATTTGCGGACGCGGCTTTCGTCGGCGGTGACGCGGCCGAACAGGCGGACGCGCTCGACGCCCGCCGCGGCGTCGAACGTGCCGACCTTGACGCCAATCAGCTGCTGCTGTTGCGCGCTCACGAGCACCGAGTCCGGCGAGAGCTGCGTGGGCGCCGACGCACCGCCGACGGCCGCGTCACCGGACACGCGCTCGAGCCTCATGCCGCAGATCGGACAATCGCCGGCGCTCTCGGACGTGTACGCCGGATGCATCGGGCACCGGTACGACGCCGCCGCGCGATGCTCCACGGCGGCGGCCGCCGTCACCGGCGAGTGTGCGTCGTGAATCGAGCCCGCGAGGAACGCGGCGGCGGCAACGGCGCAGAGCACGAATGAATAAACAGCCTTCTTCAGCATTGCAGCGTCCTGTTCGTCTCGACTTCGACCCATCGAGTGCGGTCCGGCGGTGGCCCTGTTGCGATGCCACCGCCGGATGTCTTCTCAGTGCGGTACTAGACGACCTCGAAGCCAAACATCATGTTGTGGTCTTCGTGGGCCAGGTTGTGGCAGTGGGCCACGTAGTGCCCTTTGAACGTGCGGAAGTTGCGGTAGATCACCACTTCTTCGCTCGGCTCCAGCGCGACAACGTCTTCTCTCGAGTTGTCGTCGGGGTGTTTCGGATCGAGCGGTGTGGCGATACCGTTGCGCGAGATGACGCGATGCTCCTCGAAGTGGAGGTGCATCGGGTGCACCCAGCCGCCGCCGCCGTTCCGGATCGTCCAGACCTCCGGCACGCCCTGCGTGACGATTGCCTCCTGGAAGTTCGGATCGAACTGGTGTCCGTTGATCAGCCATTCGGTTTCGCCGCCGAACGTGCCGCTCCGCTGCAGCTCGAACGTGCGCGTCCGCAGCTCGCTCAGCCGCTTCGTGTTGATCACCGGCAGCGGCCGCAGGCTGGCCGGGATGATGCTGTTGTCGACCGGACGATCGTTGCCGTCGATGATGATCTTCACCATCGGGACGCAGAAGTTCGGCTCGAAGTCCGGGTTCGGGATCGGCGAGGGCAGCAGGTTGCCGGCATCGTCGTGGGTGATCATCTGACCGGTGCGCTTGCGCCCGTTGGTCATCTGGTAGGTGTTGGTCAGATACATGACGTCGCCATCCGTGGTAGGCGTTCCGTCCTTGTACTGCGAGAAGTCCACGACGAACTCGCGCCGCTTCGCCGGCCAGATCTCGAACATGTCCCGCTGAATCGGGAACGGGAGCAGTCCGCCCTCGGCGGCGATCTGCGTGAGCTTCATGCACGGCTGTCCGCCGCGGTAGCGCCACTGACCTTGCCGCTTGTGCGGGTTCGAGTCCCAGTTGGCGGTAGCGAAGTCGAACCCGGCCGGATTCGCCAGGAACGCCGCTTCGCCGGCTGCATCCAGGCCCGCCGGCACCACTTTGCCGCTCGTCTGGAACTGGAGCTCGTAGATGCGCGAGATCGAGGCGCCGAGGAAGCGCAGGCGATACTTGCGGCGCTTCACCTTGAGCACCGGATACGCCACGCAGTTGGTCGTGAAGATGTCGCCGACGAACCCGTGGTTCGGGTAGTGGCGGAAGAAGTGTTTGCCCCACCACTCCGGATGCGTCTCGCCGCAGCCGTTGTGCGCGTCACGGTGACCGGTGACGCCATCGTCGATGCCGACGTCATAGAACACGAACGGGATGTCGTAGTCGTTGCGGCCGCTGATTGGATTCGGCACGCCGGGCAGGTGCAGCCCGAGGCGCTCGTCGCCGGGATCGAGGACCGGATCGTACATGTAGTACAGGCTGACCATGCCCTTGTAGACGTTCGCGCCCGTGTGGTGCATGAAGTGATCGTGGAACCAGAGGAACGACTGCTTCTCACCCGGATCGTTGTCGGGCGCGAAATGCAGGTACTGGTTGTCGCACCATCCGCCGGGCAGATAGGCGCCCGGTTTGTGATTCGGGTTGCCGTCGCTCTCACACGCGGTGTGGCCGTTGTGCTGGTGGGTGAGGAACCCCCACTCCGGCGATCCGAAGTCCATCCGATCGAAGCCGCCGTCGAGGTGCAGCTGATTCTCGAGACGCAGGCACGCCGGCTGGCCGTACACCCCGTAGACCAGCGCGCCCGGGAAGGCGCAGCTGTTCGGGATCTCGGGCGTCGCGCTGAAACCGTAGATCGTGCTCGCCGGCAGGCGCGTCTGTCCGAAGCCGGGTGCACCAACGGGAACAGGGCGGCCGTTCGAGAGAATCGGCAGCACCTTCGAGTTCGTGAAGTTGTGCTGCCCGACCTGCAACGCGAGCCGGTAGTAGAGCGGCTCCGGATATCTCAGATACGTGATCTTGCGCGTGCCGGTGCCGACGGGGATCTTGTCGAACCCGACCTGGTGCGTGACGTAGTCGACGTCCTGCCGGCCGCCGGTTCTCGGATCGGGGCGCGCCCAGTCGCGCATCCCGAGTGATGTCCAGTTCGCGGGATTCGACGGCTTCAACGGCGCGGGATTCGGCAAGTCCTCCGTGAAGGGCTCGAGGACGAACGGACTCGTCGGGAAGGCCTCCGTGTAGAGAGGCCCTCCGTCCATGCAAGGCGTCTCCTGCATGAGGCCCGGCCGCGCGGCGCCCGCGCCCGCGGCGTGGGCGCGGACCCCCGCAGCTCCGGCCAGCAGCACGCCGCCGCCCAATCGCAGCAGGTCCCGCCGGTTCAGCGTGATGGGATGTCGTTTTTCCATGATGGCTCTCCTGTATTCGCGTGACACGATCCGCAACGGACCCTACTGGTTGAATGGATTCAGCCCGAGGTAACGCTGGAGCGGCGCGCCGCCCAAAGCGCCGGTCGCCGGCAGCTCGAACGTGTTGTCGACGCCCGGCGTGCTATCCCCGTTTGGAACGAACAGCTGGGGGTGATCGAACGGCGCCTTCTGCAGCCGCACGCGCTCGTCGGTCAGGGCGAGCAGGAAGGCAACGATCGCGCGGCGCTGCGCGGCCGTCAGCCCGAGTGGCTTGATCAGCGGCGCCAGCGTGGGATTGGACGGGAAGTCGGCCCCGTCGTCGTAGAACTCGACGACCTGCATCAACGTCGACTTGCCGCCGTTGTGGAAGTACGGGCCGGTCAGGTCGACGTTGCGAAGGCTGGGGGTCTTATAGGAACCCGCGACGAACACGTTTTCCGTCGTGCTCACGGGGCCGGAGAGGAGCGGGAATCCGCTCGGGTTGGTGACGGCGGTCGCGCCGCACTGCAGCGCGTTGCCCGGCACCTTCACGAACGTCGCACTCTTCGCCTGCAGCAGCTTGATGATCGACAGGCTGTTGCCGAACGGGTCGACGCCATCGAGCCCCGGGTTGTCGGAGGTCGGACGAACGCCGACGTTGTAGTAGCCCGCGTCGTAGGTGCCGACGCCAACCGGCTGCTGACCCGACGGCGTCGCCGCGGTCATCGTGTAATTCGCCGTATTGAGCGTCACCGACGTCGTGCCGGGCGGCACCGGCGGCAGCTGCAGGAACATCCGCTCCATGCGCTGATCGAAGCCGGAGTTGACGAAGTGGATGTCACCTGCTTCGACGCCGGCCGTGAGATTGCGCGCTGATGCGCTGGTGAGCTCCCCGCCGACGTGGCACGCGGAGCAGCCCAGACCGTTTGGCGCGAGGGCCGGAGGCGGCGGCAGCTCGAACAGCGCGAGCCCCTGCAGGAGCTCGTCGCGCGTGAGACCCGGCATGTCGCTCTGCAGCTGCGCGACGATGCCGTCGAGCAGCGCGGGATCGCCGACCGTGCTGCCGAGCGGGCGGGACTTGAGGTAGCGATCGATCGGCGTCTGGTCCGATACCAGGGTCGCCTCGTAGAGCATCACCGAGATGCCCCAGAACAGCGACATGTTCGCCGCCGCCATGGTGTAGGACTTGCCGTTCGCCAGACGCACCGTCTTGGTCGTGTTCCACCACTTCGGCTTGAACGCCTGCTGCAGCATCGACTGATAGGTGAGGGTGAGTCCCTTGCCAGACGGATCGGCATACGCGCCGAGGACACTGTCGCTCGGCGACACGGTCTGGAGGCGCAGCGCCTTCACACCGAGCAGCTTCTGACCGACGTCGGGGAACGTGCGGCCGTCGGCCGACATCTCGACCGCGTTGAGCACCGGTCCGACCGCCTGCGAGGCGAGGCTCGCGTTGCCGATCGAGATGTCGATCTGCGTCGGGCCGAGCACGCCGACGTACCACACGCGCGCGTTGGCGTCGCGCGTGCCGAACGGGTTGACGCCGTTGAATTCCGCCTGCGCGCGCCCGTCGAAGAAGTTGCGGTGGTTGAAGACGGCGTTGATGACGCCCGGTGCGTTCCGGCCCGTCACCTGACGCACGTTCGCGCCGCCGGCGCTGAACACGCTATCGGCAACCGCCGTCGTCGACTCCGCGCCGGTCTTGCTGTTGATGCCGGCAAAGGCGCTCTTGCGCACGCCCTGCGATCCGGTGATGTTGTCGAGATCGCTGATGCCCGCGAGCGTGAACGGATACGCGCCGGCCCACGCGTCCTGGTTCGCGGCCATGCCGTCCCACTGGCCGTTGTGGCCGGGCGCGAACTGATTGCGAGTCCGGCCGTCCTGACCGGCCTGGAAGTGGCACGTGGCGCACGCGGTCTTGTTGTCGCTGCCCACCTGCACGTCCCAGAAGAGCGCCTTGCCTAGGCGGATGGCTGCGTCGAGATTTGCGACGTAGTCCACGAGATCGCCGCGCAGCGTGCGCGCACCGGTGATCGGATCCTTCGGGATCACCGGGTTGGGCACGGTGTCGAGGCTGGCGAGCAGTACCGGCGGCAGCATTTCTTCGCCGAAGCCGACCGCACACGAATAGGTTTGCGTTTGGGTCTGGGCCTTCATCCACACGGCGCTTCCGGGAAGCACGACCAAGAGGATGACGAGCGTGAGAGTAAGCTTCCTCGTCATGTTCCGCCCCTCCTGCGGGCGAAGCGACGAGGGCACAATACGAGACGGCGTCGAAACGGGTCAGTCGGTGAATTCCGATCTGTCGCGGGGATCTTCGGGGGAGGAGGAGCGGGAAATTCCCGGGGCTCAAAAACACGACTGGCGCTGAAGCGGCGGACCGCTCCAGCGCCAGGTTGAGGCCTCAGGCTGGCGTGCCGTATACGGGTCAGCCCTTGCACACCCCTTCGTTCAACTTGGTGATCGACACCTGCACGGTGCCGTCCGGGCCGATCTTGATGCGGAACCTGGCGCGGATCACCCAGTTGTCGATGCTCCCCGCACCTTTCATCGCCAGCTTGTCCACGAATTCAGAATCGGTGGTGGTGCCGGCCTGCTGCTTGATGGTGAAGTTCTGGGTTTCGGAGAACACGTAGGTCGAGCCCGTGAAGAGGGTGAGGAGCCCGATTTCCGGCCCGTATTGAAGCCCGTTTACGGGGTTCGAATCGGCATCGAGCCAGCCCGCGCCCGTTCCCTTCGTCGCGACGTTCACGGTGGTAGTCAGCGTCGAGCCCTTGAGCGCCTGGGTTGAGGAGAAGACCGCCGTGCCCGTCACGTCGACGAACTCATTCGTGCAGGGATTGTCGAATGCGCCCGTTGGATTCCCGTTCCCATCGACGCCGGGAAGCCCGGTACGGTTGAACGGTACTGGAATGGTGATCTGCGCCGACGCGATCTGCGGCACGGCGAGGATCGCGGAGCAGCACGCGGCTGCGATGAGGAGTGAGTTGACCTTCGTTCTAACCATGACTGATCCTCCGGTTCTGTCGCGACGGACCGTCGGCGACGGGTTTCGTTGGAGAAGCGGGCGCGCATGCACGCGCCGGACGATTCCGAGATGCTCGCCACCCCTCCGCGCTGCCGTCCACGACAGCTCGCCTGAAAGCCGCGCTAAAGAAGGTGACCGGATACGCGTTACGCTACGCGCCGGCGGGCCGTCAGGTCAGTCCGTGAATTCCGATATCGGCGGAGGAACTTTGCGGCAGGGGAGGCAGGAAAAACCCGGGTGGCAAAGAGCGAGTCGAGGAACGTCGGCGCGCAGAACAAAAAAGAAGGCCGAGCGGTGTCTGGCCGCTCGGCCCATGCGAGTGTGCACGCGACGGACGCTAAAGGGTGTCGCAGCCTGCAGCTTTCCACAGCGACAGCACGTAGTCGCGGATGTAAGGGCTCAGATACGGGTAGCTCAGAATCTGTTCGAGGTAGGCGCAGTACGCAGCGTGCGCATCGCCTCCCTTGCCCTTCGCCTCGAGACTCGCGGAGCCGAACAGGCCCCCCGCCAGCGTCACTGCCAGTGTCACTGCCGCACCGAATCGGCGAATCGAGCCCATACAGCCTCCTTGTTGTCTATGCGCGGATTTATGAAAGAGCATGACCACAGGTGAGAGCCTAGACCTGCAGTGCCCTTTGGGTCAGTGGGTGATCTCCGATTTGCGTCGCGGAATTTCCCCATGCTTTCTCCGGAAAGTTCCGGTGTCGGACACGGATGAACGTCAATCGGCGGGCGCCTGGTTCGGGTCCCATCGAGCTTTGCTCGACGGGACCCGAACGGTGAGCTACACGAGGACGTTATAGGGACGCATCATGTCGTTGTCTTCGTGATCGAGGATGTGGCAGTGCCACACGTAGGGCAGCCGTTGCCCGCTCGTGACTGCAGCACCACCAGGCAGATCGAAGGTCATGATGATGCGCGTGACCAGTCCCTTGTTTCGTGCGGGTGTCTGGTGCGCTTTCACGGTGTCTTTCGGCGCAAACAGCTCGTTCGCATCAGGGGGAATGAACGCGCCTTCCGGTACCACTTCGCCGGTCTTGAAGAACTGAGACAGGTTGAACGCCTGACGGCCGAGAACCTGGAACTGCACGAGATGCACGTGAATCGGATGTGCATCACCGGTCGCGTTCACGATGTTCCAGATTTCGGTCGTGCCCGCGCGCGGATCTTCCGTCACCGGGTCGTCCCAGTGGAGCCCGCCGGTCGGATTGTCCGGCGTGGCATTGAGCGGGGATCCACCCAACTGCCCCATGATGACGTTGTCGAGCGCCGATGCCG
The DNA here is from genome assembly GCA_046734675.1 of Acidobacteriota bacterium. GTDB lineage: Bacteria > Acidobacteriota > Vicinamibacteria > Vicinamibacterales > 2-12-FULL-66-21 > QHWT01. The sequence continues at coordinate 14,523 of JBKPRU010000137.1, read as the reverse complement.
ATTCGCTCAGCATCAACGTGCGCTCGCGTATCGCCTTCGCAGTCGGGATGTTCAGGCCCGGTCCGATGATCGCGGGCATGGAGCTGCGGTCCTGGCCAACCCTCTTTACCACCCGGAACTGCATGACCTGGCCCGTGGTTCCCGGTTGCGTCGGGTCCGGTGCATCGTCAGGACCGAACGGGTATGGCGCGAGCGCATCGTTCGTCAGCACGAAGCGCTGACCCGGCGTGCATGCGGAGAAGTCGACGATCACGTCGAAGCGCTCCGCCGGGGCCAGCAGCAGATCGGTCAGCTGGACCGAGCGCGGCAGGAAGCCTTCGTCGGCGCCAATCTGCACGAACGGCAGCACGCCGCTCCCGCCCTCGGCGACCAGCTGCAGGTGATAGAAGCGCGCATTCGATCCGTTGAGGATCCGGAAGCGATATTTGCGCGCTTCCACTTCGAGGAACGGCCAGACCTTCCCATTCACCGTAATCGTGTCCCCGAAGAACTCCGGCGACCAGACCGGCGGCACGCGCGCATCCGGGTCGATCCAGTCGCGGACCGGGAAGTTGATCGAGCCGTCCACGTTGAAGCGGCGATCCTGGATGAACAGCGGGATCTCGTAGCGGCCTTTCGGCAGGTTCAATGCGTCCTCCTGCGCATCCCGCACGAAATACATCCCGGCGAGCCCGGCGTGCACGTTCAAGCGCGTTATTCCGATCGCGTGATCGTGGTACCAGAGCTGCGTGGCCGGCTGGTCGTTCGGATACGAGTAGGTCGCGAACGCCGGATCGAATGCCGGCCCGACCTGCGCGAATCCGTTCGTGAACCACGCTTCCGGCCGTCCATCGCTAGTCGGCAGCACCTTTGCGCCGTGCAGATGGACGACCGTGCGCACCTCCGGCGCGTCCATCGCTCCATGCAGGGTCGGATCGATTGGCAGCAGGTGCGTCAACGGCAGCTGATTGAGCCATTTGACGGCGATTGGCTGCCCGGTGCGCGCCTCAATTGATGGCGCCGGGACGCTGCCGGCATAGCCCCACAGCGTCGTCGCCGGCAGCTGCACGTGCATCTGCTGGCGGATCTGCGTCATGGCGACTTCATATTGCGCGACGCCATTCGCGATGCCGATCGGTTTCAGCACGCCGGGTATCGGCAGCGCGTCGACGAACGGCAGCAATGTGTTCCCCGGCAGCGGCGCAAACGCCTGTGCGGCGCTGCTTGTGACGATGCCCTTCCACGGTGCGAAGAGCGCCGCGCCGCCCATCGCACCAACCTTGAGTAACTCCCGTCTGCTAACCATAAGACCTCTCCGTCAACCGGCATGAACATGGATGTGGAGCGGGGAGTGCCGTGCTCAGTGCCCGAAAATCACGCTACACGCGCGGACCGGCTGTGGTAAGTCGGTGAAGAAAGGTAGGAGGCGTGGAACTTACGGGGGTGGCGAGGCGATTGTTCCACGGCAACCGCCTCGCCTGATGCGCGATGAAGGGGTTGGTGTCCTGTCTTCTCGGCTCCTCGCTTTCGCGCCCGTCCTTGTCGGTCGGGCTTCACGCGAGCGGTGCCGGGCAGAACCGTTCGCGTGAAGATCCGCAGGAACGACGGCAGGTCGGCGCCGCACCCGGCGCGTCAGGGTTCGATCACGCCGTTGCGAATCGCGTAGCGCACGAGCCCTGCGGTCTCGTGGAGATCGAGTTTCTCCATCACGCGCGCGCGGTACGAGTCGACGGTCTTGACGCTCAACCCGAGCAGCGTCGCGATCTCCTTCGACGTGTGTCCTTCGGCGACGAGCTGCAGCACCTGGCGCTCGCGCGGCGCAAGCGCTTCAGTGGGCGGCGGCGTTCCCGACACGTAGCCTTCGACGACCACGCGCGAGACCGCGGCGCTCAGGAAGATCTGCCCGCGCACGACGTCGCGAATCGCGCGGACGAGATCTTCGGTGGCCTGGGTCTTCAGCAGGTAGGCGCGAATGCCGCTGCGGAGCGCCGCCGCCACATGATGTTCCTCCGTGTGCATCGTCAGCAGCACGACCGCGGGCGATGAGCGCTGCTGGAGGATCTGGCGGCCGGCATCGAGCCCGTTGAGGAGTGGCATGGTCAAATCCAGGACCGCGACGTCGGGTGTGTGCGCTTCAGCAAGACGAACGGCTTCCTGGCCGTCCGACGCCTCGGCCACCACTTCGAATCCGGATCGCTCCAGCAGCGCTCGCAGTCCCTGGCGTACGATGCAATGGTCGTCGGCGAGCAGAATGCGTAATGCCATCTCACGTTCCCAGCGGGACGCTCGCCCGCACCTCGAGGTAGCCCTCGTCCAGGGTCACGACGTCGACCACGCCCCCGACGGTGGCCAGGCGCTTCCGGGTCGCCTCGATACCAGGCGAGCCAGCCGCATTCCTGGCCAGGGCGTCGGGATCGACCGCATTCGTGTCGCCTCGAACCGCGCACACAATCGCCTCGTCGGTGGTACGCCGTCCGCGCACGTCACGCGCCAACCCGATCGTCGCGTTGACCGTCCCCGCATGCTCGTGCAGCTCGGTGAGGGCCGCCTGCGCGAAGCGGTACACCATCGTCTCGAGCGTGGCCGGGCACGATCCATTGATGGCGGAGTTGACCGACACCTTCATCCCGGTGCGGCGCGTCCATCCGGCGGCGAGGAAATTGATCGCTTCCTCGAGCCCCAGATCCGAGAGGACGCGGGGCTGCACGCCGCGTGCGGCGCGGCGCAGCCGCTCCTCGACCCGGTCCAGGTAGTGGCGCACTTCGTTGAGCCGACCGGCGAGTGCCGGATCGATCTCGGCCGCGACCTCCGCGATCGTCATGTGTGCGAGCGCGAGGAACTGGCCGGCATCGGAATGGAGCCGGGCGGCGAGCTGCCGTCTTTCGTGCGCCACGTGGTGACGTATCCGCGTCGACTGCACGCGCCGCCGTTCGGTGACGTCGCGTCCAGTCGCCACGAAATGCGTGACGGTGCCGTTGGCGCTGCGAATAGGCGTAATCGTCTGGTCGTAGTCGAACAGCCTTCCGTCGCGGCGCCGATCCGTGACGACGGCGCGAAACGTCTGGCCCGACAGGATGGTCGCCCACAGCCGATCGTAGAAGTGCGCCTTCTGCACGCCGGAGCGCAGCATCGCCGGCGTGCGACCGATCATGTCGTCGCGGCTGAAACCGGACATCGCTTCGAATGCCGGGTTCACGTATTCGATAATTCCCTCGCGGTTCGCGATCAGGACGGCATCAGCCGTCTGGTCGAGCGCGCGGGTGAGTCGATCGAGCACCATGGTTTAGCCGCCTGTGGGGAAGGATAGGACGGCCGCGGCGGGCGGGTTAGTCCGCAAACCACGCCGCAGGGGTGGGGAAAACCCGGTGTCGGGCGCAGGAAAATCCCGGGTGCCTTACGGCAGGACGAGGCCGCGGCGAATGGCGTACCGCACGAGGCCTGCCGTTTCATGGATGTCGAGCTTTTCCATGATGTGCGAGCGGTAGGACTCGGCCGTCTTCACGCTGACGCCGATGATTTCGGCAATCTCTTTCGACGTCTTGCCTTCGGCGACGAGCTGGAGCACCTCGCGCTCGCGCGGCGCCAGCGGATCTTCGGGCGCGGCCACGCCCGAGAGGTAGCCGTCGACGACCACCCGCGACACGGCGTCGCTGAGAAATACCTGCCCGCGCACGACATCGCGGATGGCGCGCACGAGATCGTCCGACGCCTGCGTCTTGAGCAGGTACGCCTTGATGCCGGCGCGCAGCGCGCGGGCCACATGATGCTCGTCGGTCTGCATCGTCAACAGCACGATTGCGGTCTGCGCGCCGGACTGCAGGATCTGCCGCCCCGCATCCAGTCCGTTCAAGGTCGGCATCATCAGGTCGAGGACCGCGACGTCGGGTTTGTGCTTCTCCGCGAGCGTAACGGCTTCCTGGCCGTTGGTCGCCTCGGCGACCACTTCGAAGCCGGCGCGCTCGAGCAGCGCGCGCAGCCCCTGGCGCACGATCATGTGGTCGTCAGCGAGCAGGATGCGCAAAGCCATGATTGTTCTCCAATGCAACGAACGCGCGGAGCTCCGTTCCCTGGCCCGGCGCCGAGTTGATGGTCAGCGTGCCGCCGACGACGGCGAGACGATCCTGAATGAGCCGAAGCCCGAGACCCGACTCACCGCGGGCCGCGCCCGCGCCATCGAATCCTACCCCGTTATCGGAAATCCAGCACTGGATGGTATCGGCATCGCCGAACAGCTTGATGGAGCCGGCGGTCGCCTTGGCGTGGCGGCTCATATTCGTCAGCGCCTCCTGCACGAGGCGATAGAGGACGGTCTCGAGCGCGCGCGGGTAGGGTGAGGCGATTGCCGTATCGACCGTGACCGCAATCTTCGTGCGGCGGCTGAACGCGCCCGCGAGGAAGCGAATCGCTTCAATCAAGCCGAGATCCTCGACGACCCGCGGGTGAATCTCGTGTGAGACGCGGCGCAGTTGTTCCTCGACCTGATCGAGCGTCGTACGTACTTCTTTCAACCGGTCGCGCACGGTGGGATCGACGTCGCGTCCAATGTCGGCGAGCAGCAGGTGCGCCGCGGTCAGGAACTGTCCGGCCTCATCGTGGAGCACGCCGGCGATGCGCGTCGCTTCGCTCTCGAACTGCTCGTTCAGGCGGCGCAGCGCTTCCTGCGTCCGGCGGCGTTGTGTGATGTCGCGTCCGGTGGAGACGAAGTGGCTGATGACGCCGCTGTCGTCGCGCACCGGCGTGATCGTCTGGTCCTCGTCGTAGAGCCGGCCGTCTTTCGTCTTGTTGGTGACGATGACGCGGAAGACCTCGCCGCGGAGAATCGTCGACCAGAGGGTCTCGTAGAACCGCGCATTTTGCTTGCCGGAGTTCAGGATCCGCGGCGTGCGGCCGACAACGTCCTCGCGCGTGTAGCCGGTCATGGCTTCGAAGGCGGGATTCACGTATTCGATCACGCCGTTGCAGTCGGTGACCATCACGCTGTCGGCGGTCTGCTCGATGGCATGCGTGAGCTTTTCGAGCGCCGATTGCATGCGCTTGCGGTCGGCCACTTCATTCTCGCGCGCGCCGCTGGCGGCGCGGACCTCGGTGACGTCGCGATACCTTCCAACGATGGCGCCCACGTCGGGATCGTCGAGCAGGTTCGTCACCTGCGCTTCGATCCAGCGCGTGCCGGACTGCGCGTGGACGCGGAAGGTGAGGGCGGCGGAGGCGCGTGGGGTCCGGGCGAGCGCGGCCAGTTGCGCCCCGAGCGCGTTGCGATCGTCTGGTTCGACGATATCGAGTTCGTCGCGCCCGACGATTTCCTCCAGGGGAACCCCGAGCAGCCGGGTCATGGACGGACTGGCGTACTGAAACGTCAGGTCGCGGTCCAGCAGGACCACGCCGTCGGAACCCGTTTCGACCAGGGCGCGGAACCTGCGCGCCTCCTTGGCGACCGCATCCTGCCGGTCCTGCTGCACGGCGACGCCTCCATTGCGGACCACCGCTCCGACGCCCAGCTTCGCGGCGACGTGCATGAACCGCCGGACGATCGCGAGATCGCTGACGAGCATAGTCACGGGCCAGAGCGAGCCGCGAGGCGGACTGCTCCGCTGGATATGCGACGCCTCCGGGTTCGGCGTCAGCGTTTACCTAAAGGGGTGCCCGCATTGTAGGAGGAGCCTGACGCCGGGTCAAGGGGCGTGAGCTGGGTGCACACTGAAAATCCATAGTCAGGCGCACCTTTTTTGCGTCAGAAGCTGAAACCGGTGCTGAAATGCACGCGCGTGTCGTGGCCCTCTACCGAATGGGCTACGTCGAGATTGAGGCGCACGAGCGGGGCGACCAGGAACAGGCCGCCGCCCGCCGTTCGCTGAAAGGACGCATCCGCGAGGCGCTCGCCATGCGGCGTCGCGACGCCGGCATCCATGAAGACGTTGAAGCCGACGCGTCCCGTACTGAGCGGAGAGGAGAAAGGGACGCGCAGCTCGACGCTGCCGAACGCGCGCGTGTCGCCGGCAAACGATCCGGCCCGCGTGCCGCGCAATGAATCGCCGCCGAGCAGCCACTGCTCGTAGGGCGGGAGCGGCGCATTGGCCGTGTCGTATTGCGCGTGCACGGCAATCACGGCCTGGCGGTAGACGCGCTTGTAGCCGCGGCCGTCGAGCGTGTAGCGATCGATCCCGCCCGACGAGAGATTCAGTCGGTTCCAGCGCGCGCCGAGCAGCACCGCGTCGCTCGGAAATGCCGGATCGCCGCGCGTGTCGAGGCGGGCATCGGCGGCGGTCGTCCAGAAATCGTCACTGGCGCCGGCGAAGGCGATCGCCGTCCGCCCCGCGTCGGCCCCGAGCATGACCGCGCGAAACAGCCGGCGCTCCACTCGGCCGTTCACCTCGGTACGCCGATCGTCGACCTCGTAGAAAGGATTTTCGCGCTGCGCGACCCCGAAGGATCCGAGCACGCGGGTGAGCGGTCCCGACTTGAACGACCGTTCGGCCTCGAGCGCAGCGCGGCGCGTGCCGCCCCACGAGAGCGGCACCGACAGACGCTCGCCCAGTCCCAGCAGATCGACCGCGCTGGTGCGGCCGCCGTACGTCCACCCGTACCCATCGTCGTAGTGGAGGATGGGGAGAAACATCAGCCGGCTGGTCAGCCGCTTCATGGTCGACGGCGGCTTCCCGTCGGGCGTGACGCCGGCGCGCTCGTGGACGAGCAGCACGAGCGCGACTTCGTCCATCGCGAGCGTGCGATACCGCTTGCGCACGTCCACTTCGTCGAAGCGTCCGCTGTTGCGCAGGCGCTGCTTGATCGCGTCGAGCGCGTTGGCTTCGAGCGGTGCGCCGACGGCAATGCCGGCGAGCTTGAGGACTTCGTCGTCGCGGATCGTGACGTTGCCGTGGATGCGGATTTCCGCGATGGTTTCGCGCGCTGCCGGTGCGCCCTGCGTCGCCGGCGCCGCCTGCGCCGCATACGCACGCGGCGCGAGCACGGCCAGACACGCCGCGACGAGCGCGCCCGCGAGTGGGGTGCGCATCAGCGCGTTTCCTTTTTCGGAACCGTGACCCGCGACGACACGTCCGCCTTGCGGTAGCGCGAGAAGTCGCGGCGATACGCGGCCTCGAACGATCCGTTCGCCAGCGTGATGCCCGCGTGGATGTTGACGTTCTTCGGCAGCCACACGCCTTCGAAGGGCTGCCCCATCTCCATCGACGCGCGCAGATCGTCGATGCGCACCAGCCAGGCCGCGGGCAGGAAGTCCAACCAGACATTCGTGAACGTGTACTTCACGATCTGATGATTCGTCGGATCGACCCAGAGCGTGACCTGCGCGGTCTTGTTCATCTTGCGATCGATCTCCTGCTCGGAGCGCTCCTCGCGTTCCTTCTGCTTCGCGTCGCGATTTTTGTGCTCCTTCGAACGATCGCCCTTGTCGTCGACGCGGTACTCGTCGTCGTGGTCGTCGTTGAAGAGGTGCGTGGGGAAGTAGTCGATGCGAAGCACTTCCTTGGCGTCGAGGGTCTCGGGTCCGGCCAGGTAGTAGTTGCCGGGCTCGAACTTGAAGTCGAGGAAGTACGACTCGGACACGAACCGGGGCTCGTTGACGGGACGCAGCGTGAAGTCGGGTGCCTTCCCCTGCTTCGCGCGTTCCTCCTCGCGCTCGGTGCGGTGCTTGCGTCTCGACGTCTCGCTGCGGATCCAGCGTTCCTCGTAGGCGCGCCGATCTTCTTCGGGGATTGGTACGCCGTCGTACTTCAACGGGCTGCGCACGTGCATGCCGTCGCGGACATACCACGTGTATTCACGCTTGAACCGATTGATAGGCGCGCCGCCCGGCCCGAGTATTTCGAACGTCTCGACCTCGTCGAGCACGTAGTCGCCGAGCACCTTGCGATCGACGTCGCGGCGCTGGAGCGCGCGCGCCATGAACGCGTCGAGATCCGTCGACGCCGCGGCGGGCGCCTGAGCGATCCCGTCAGCGCGCCAGACGAGGAAGCCGAGCGCGGCGAGTATGAGGAAGCGGCCGGGATGGAACACAGGTCCTCCGAGGCGAGGCAGGCAGCGGCTCTCGGTGAGACGGAGCTCAGCGGAGGTTTGTTCCCGATGTTCGTTCACCGGTACGTCCGTTGCAGCCTCGAGGCCTGTTCGTGTGGAGGACATGGGGCATGAAGCGACTGGTTACGGCGGTCGTCGTTTCGATGGCGTGCTCGCTGATGATGCCGGCGGCCGTCGACGCGCAGATCGGCTACTTCGGACAGAACAAAGTGCAGTATCGCACCTTCGACTTCCAGGTGCTGAAGACCGACCACTTCGACGTCTACTACTATCGGGAAGAGGAAGCGGCGGCCCGCATGGCGGGACAGATGGCGGAGCGCTGGTACGTGCGTCTCTCCACGCTGTTGAGGCACCAGATGAAGTCGCGCCAGCCGCTCATCCTCTACGGCAGCGGCTCGCAGTTCCGTCAGACGAACGTGGTCGAAGGCGATCTCGGGGAAGGCACCGGCGGCGTCACGGAAGCCTACAAGCGGCGTATCGTCCTGCCATTCGCCGGTCCGATCCAGTCGACCGATCACGTGCTCGGCCACGAGATCGTCCACGCGTTCCAGTACGACATCACCAACACGAGCGCAACCGGCGCCTCGGCCGGCAACTCGGGTGCGTTGTCGCTGCCGCTGTGGTTCATCGAGGGCATGGCGGAGTACCTGTCGCTCGGGCCCGACGATCCTCATACCGCGATGTGGATGCGCGAGTCGGTCCGTCGCGAAAAGCTTCCCGATATCGATGACCTCGACAACCCTCGCTACTTTCCATATCGCTACGGTGAGGCGCTCTGGGCTTATATCGGCGGTCGCTACGGCGACGAAATGATCGGTCCGCTGCTGCGCCAGGCGGCGGGCAACAACGGCTACGACATCGCCTTTCAGAAGGTGCTCGGCATCAAAACCAAGGAGCTGTCGAAGGGGTGGCACGACGCGACGTTTGCGGCGTACCGGCCAATCGCGGAATCGACGAAGATGCCGAAGGCGTTCGCGCGCACGCTGATCACGGACGAGACGGGCAAGGGCGGATTGAACGTCAGCCCCGAGCTGAGTCCCGACGGCTCGAAAATCGTCTGCTTCTCGTCGCGCGACCTGTTTTCGATCGACCTCTACGTCGCCGATGCGACGACCGGCAAGGTGCTGCGCAAGATCACCGACACGGCCACCAACGCACACCTGGACAGCATCGAGTTCATCGACTCGGCCGGCGCCTGGTCTCACGATGGCCGGCTGTTCGCGTTCCCGGGCCTGAGCGGCGGTAAGGCGATCCTGACGATCGTCGACACCGATCGCGGCCGCAAAGAACGCGAGATCAAGCTCGAAGGGCTCGACCAGGTCGTCAACCCGACGTGGTCCCCCGACGGACGGCAGATCGCGTTCTCGGCGATGATCGGCGGCTTCAACGATCTGTTCGTGTACGACCTCGAGTCGAACCAGATGCGCCGCCTCACCAACGACGCGTTCGCCGAAATTCATCCCGCGTGGTCGCCGGACGGCGCGAGCCTCGCGTTCAGCACCGATCGGTTCACGACCAACCTTCGTGACGTGCGCGCCGGCAACCTGCGCCTCGCCGTCCTCGACCTCTCGACCGGCCAGACTCGCGACCTCGGCGGATTCGACGACGCGAAGAACATCAACCCGCAGTGGTCGGCGGACGGGCGCGCACTCTACTTCGTGTCGGATCGCCGCGGCATCTCGAACATCTATCGCCTCGACATGGCGAACCAGTCCACGACACAGCTCACCAACCTCCTGACGGGCACCACCGGCATCACGGAGCTGAGCCCCGCGATGTCGGCGGCCGGCTCACGCATCGCGTTCAGCGTCTACGAGAACGACAGCTACAACATCTACTCGCTCGACACGCCGGAGCAGATGGCGGGCATGCCAGTCGACGGCAACATTCCCCGCGACGCGGGCGTGCTGCCGCCGCGCTCGGCCGGCGGCGGGATCGTCTACACGTATCTGAACAACACCAGCACGGGTCTGCCACCCACCAACGCCTTCCCGGCGGAAGACTACAAACCCCGGCTATCGCTGGATTTTCTCGGGCAGCCAATGGTCGGATTCGGCGTCGACAGCTTCGGCTCGTATGTCGGCGGCGGTATCTCGGCGATGTTCAGCGACATCCTCGGCAACCACGTCGTCGCCGGGGCTATCCAGACGACGAACCGCTTCGATGAAACCGGCGGCAGCATCCTCTACTTGAATCGCACGCACCGCTGGAACTGGGGCGCGTCGCTCGACCAGACGCCGTACGTGCAGCGCGGGTTCACGCAGACGCTTGGCGCAGACGACAACGGGCAGGTGTTCATCCAGGAGAACGAGTTCCGCGTGGTTCAGACCGATCGCGGGATGTCGGGGATCCTGATGTATCCGTTCAGCCGGGCGCAGCGGGTCGAGTTCTCGGGCGGGCTGCGCCAGATCAGCGGCAAGCAGGACGTGACGACACGGCTGTTCGATTACAACACCGGCCAGCAGTTGTCCGAGGACACGCAGCGCCTGGAGACGTTCCCGACGCTGAATCTCGGGATCGCGTCAACCGCACTCGTCTACGACACGTCGATCTTCGGCGTGACGAGCCCGATTCGCGGCTCGCGCTATCGGCTGCAGCTGGATCAGACGGCAGGTTCGATCACCTACGGATCGGCGCTCGCCGACGGACGGACCTACATGATGCCGGTTCGTCCGATCACGATCGCGGTGCGCGGCATGTTCTACGGCCGCTACGGACGGAGCGCCGAGGACCCGTTGCTCACGCCGGTGTTCATCGGCTACCCGGAACTGGTCCGCGGCTACGACTACGGATCGTTCAGCGCCGACGAGTGCGGCATCAGCCTCATCGGAAGCTGCCCGGTGATCGAGCAGCTGTTCGGGTCGCGGATGATGGTCGCGAACGCGGAAGTGCGGGCGCCGTTGTGGAGCCTCTTCGGTCGCGGCGACTTCTATGGGCCGCTCCCGATCGAAGTCGCAGCGTTCGCCGATGCCGGCGCCGCATGGGACCGCGGCGGGTCGCTGCGGCTCACCGGCGACAACGCCAATCTCGTTCGCAGCGTCGGCGCTGCGATGCGCATCAACCTGTTCGGCTACGCGGTCGGAGAGATCGATTACGTGCGCCCGCTCGATCGTCCGCTCAAAGGGTGGCTGTGGCAGTTCAGTCTGAGGCCGGGATTTTAACCGGCGCCGCTGACACTTGCGCCGGTCGACGGCTCCTCACGAAGATCACGAAGGGACAAAGACCACGAAGGTAAAAAAAGTACTTAGAGTGTCTTTCTTCGTGGCCTTCGTACCTTCGTGGGCTTTGTGACGAGCGGTCGGCCGTGATCCCTGTCAGGCGTCAGGCTCGTTTCCGCAGCCACTTCCTCCCGTGGATCGCGAAGTCCACGAGGTCCTCTTCACTCATGTTGGTGAAGCCGCGCGCCTTCAGATCGCGAACGAGATCCGCGTCGACGCTGTGGATGCGGAACTCGACCAACCGATCCACCTTCACGTTGCCGTAGCCGACCTCGCGCATCTGGCGGATGAACTCCGGCGTGACGCCGTGAATGCGCATCTTCACCAGGTCGTCGACGTCGACGTTCTTGTAGCCGAGATCGTTGAGCGACCGCACGAATTCCGGGCTGACGCCGTGAATGCGCATGGCGACCAGCTGCTCGGCCGTCAGGTTCTTGTAGCCGAGATCGCTGAACGACTTGATGAACTCGGGCGAGACGCCATGGATGCGGAACGCGACCAGCTGATCGAGGTCCTCGTTCTTGAAGCCGAGCGCCGCCATCTCCTTCACGAACTCCGACGAGACGCCGTGAATGCGCAGCGCGACGAGCTTGTCGATGGTCAGGTCCTTGTAGCCGAGGTCGCGCATCTCCTTGACGAACTCCGGCGTGACGCCGTGGATGCGCATCGCCACCAGGTCGTCGATGCTGGCCTGGCCGAGGCCCTGCTGCTTCACTTCCTGCGCGAAGGCGGGCGTCGCGCCATGAATGCGAGTCGCGATCAGCTCGTCACGATTGGGGGTGTAACCCGCGGCGCGGTATCCCGAGACGTATTCGCGGCTGACGTCGTGAACCGCGAAGCGCCAGATGTCTTCGTCCGACAGCCGCGTGTAGCCGAGGCGGGACATGCCGGAGACGAATTCCTCGTTGCGGGTGAACCGGAAATCGCCCGAGCCGCGGCCGTTGCTGACGCGCCCGTCGAATACGAACGTGCCCGCGTCGCGCTGCAGCGTGAAGTGGACCGGGCCGTCGGCGCGCGCGTCGGCCAGCGCCGGCACGTCGCGTTCGGGGATGCCGAAGCCGTTCTGGTCGCCGTCGTGCTGGAGTTGCAGGGATACGAGGCGCTCGTTGTTGCGGGTCCAGTAGTTGTGGAGGTCCGACTGCCATGTCCCGGTGATGCCGGCCGTCTGCGTCTGGTTCTCGACCGTCAGTGCCAGGAGACAGGCTACGAGAATGAGGTGCTTCATGCCTCCTTAGATGGAGGGGCCGGACCGAGGGTTGGAACGAGGTGCGCTCGGAGGGCCGTAAACGCCTGGCCGCGGTGGCTGACCGCCGCTTTCCGCGCGCCGTCCACCTCGGCCAGCGTGCAGCCATATGGCGGGTAATAGAAGATCGGGTCGTAACCGAAGCCGTGCGTTCCGCGCGGCGCCGGCGCGATCTCCCCGTGCACGACGCCGGTCGTTTCGGCGAGGATCCGTGCGCCATCCGCGAGCGCGACGTGCGCGACGAACCGCGCGGGGCTGGTCGTGAGCCCGCGGGCCGCCAGCTCGCGGTAGATCACCGCGAACTTCGTCGGATAGTTCGTTCCATGCCACCGCGCCGAATGCACGCCCGGCGCGTTGTCGAGCGCATCGATCTCAATCCCCGAGTCGTCGGCGACAGCAAGCAGCCCGGTGCGCGCCGAGTAATAGAGCGCCTTCACCCGCGCATTCTCGGCAAACGTCGCGCCGGTTTCTTCCGGCTCCTCGATGCCAGGGAACTCGGCGAGCGTGCGCAGATCGAACGGCACGCCTTCGAGGATGCCGAGGATCTCGCGCAGCTTTCCCTGATTCGACGTGGCGATGAGCAGGGGAGGACGGTCCTTCGCGGTCGTCACTTCTTGAGGAAGTCCCCGACCACGGTCTTCTGCATCGCGATCAGCGACTTGATCCCGCTGTCGGCCAGCTCCATGAGCGCATCGAGCGCCCGCTTGTCGAACGGCTGCCCCTCGGCCGTGCCCTGCAGCTCGATGAAGCGGCCGTCGCCGGTCTTGACGAAATTCATGTCGACTTCCGCCTTCGAATCTTCGTCGTAGGCGAGATCGAGCAGCGCCGAGCCGTCGACGATGCCGACGCTGGTGGCGGCGACGTAATCGATGATGGGGACGTCGCGGATGAGCGCGAGCTCGCGCATGCGCTGCAGCGCGAGCACGAGCGCGACGAAGCCGCCGGTAATCGACGCGGTGCGCGTGCCGCCGTCGGCCTGGATGACGTCGCAGTCGATCCAGATCGTGCGCTCGCCGAGCTCCGACATCTTCGTGACCGACCGGAGCGAGCGGCCGATGAGGCGTTGAATCTCCTGCGTGCGTCCGCCCACTTTCCCTGCGCTCGCTTCGCGCTGCGTCCGAGTCGAGGTCGCGCGCGGCAGCATCCCGTACTCCGCCGTCACCCAGCCTTTTCCGGAGTTGCGCAGGAACGGCGGGACGCGATCCTCGATGCTCGCCGTGCAGATGACGCGCGTGCGTCCGACTTCAATCAACACCGACCCTTCCGCGTGCGCGAGGAACCCGGGGGTGATCTTCGTGGGCCGGAGTTCGGCCGCGGAACGTCCGTCAGTGCGAGTCATGCGCTACCCATTCCAGGCTCTTGGCGAGCGGATGCCGCAGGTCGACATGACCCGCAAGTGTGTCCACTTCCTTGCCGTCGATCAGGATCTGCACGCGGGTGATTGCGGGCAGGTTGACGGTCAAGGCATTGACAATCGTGTAGACGGTGAAGATCTCGTCGAGCGATCCGCCCGGGTGCTTCGTGCTCACTTCCGTCGACAGATCGACGAACGCGTCGCCGCGGTCGGTGACGAACACGTCGCGCAGCTTCGTCTCGGGCGGGATCGCCGACAGCAGCGGCGCGGCCGACGCGATCTGCGCGTCCACGATGGCCCGCGCCTGTTCCGGCACGCTGGCGCCGAAGTCGACCTCGCGCTGCGTGCCGACCAGCGTCATGCCGTCCTCGCTGACGTAGAAGAGCGTCGCGGTGATCTTGCGGGCGGGCGGCGCGGAGGGCGGCGTCGCGGGCGGCCCCGTTGGCGCACCGGCCGCTGCGACGGGCGCGGCCTGCCGAGAGCCGTACCAGCGCGGCAAGCCGACGAACAGAATCAGCCCGAGCACGAGCGCCACGAGCAGCACGCCGGCAACGATCGCGGCGCGTACGTTCATGGCGTTCCCTTACTCATCGAGGGGCTTCGCCCCTCGAACTCCCCTACACGCTCGCTCACGGGGGCCCCTCGCCCCGCTCCGCTCGCGTGGCTCGCTCGCTCGCGCTCGTTCGCCGCGTTCATAG
>JBKPRU010000136.1:0-7803 GCA_046734675.1 Acidobacteriota bacterium | reverse complement strand
GTTCAGGCCCGTGCCGACCGCAGTCGCCCCCAGGTTCAGCTCGTGCAGCGCCTCGGCGCCGCGGCGAAGCTCCTCGGCCGCGTGCTGGACGTTGGCGGCGTAACCTCCGAATTCCTGCCCGAACGTGATCGGGACGGCGTCCTGCAGGTGCGTGCGCCCGGTCTTCAGCAGACGCGCGAACGCGCGCGCCTTTTCCTCGAGCGCGGCCGCGAGTGTCTCCGCGCCCTCGAGCACCCGCGGCAGCACGATCAGGAGCGAGAGGCGCGTCGCCGTCGGGAACACGTCGTTGGTCGACTGTCCCATGTTCACGGCATCGTTCGGGTGCACGACGTCGTAGGTGCCGCGCGTGCCGCCGAGGAGCTCCGCGGCGCGGTTTGCGAGCACCTCGTTCGTGTTCATGTTGTGCGACGTGCCGGCGCCGGCCTGGTAGACGTCGACGACGAAGTGATCGCGCAGTGCCCCGGCGATCACCTCGTCGGCCGCCTGCACGATCGCTTTCGCGATCCGCCGATCGAGCCGGCCGGCCGCCGCGTTGGCGAGCGCCATCGCGCGCTTGATGTGCACCGTCGCGACGATCAGCTCGTCGTGCGCGCGAAGGCCGCTGATCGGGAAGTTCTCGACGGCGCGCTCGGTCTGCACGCCGTAATAGGCGCTCGCCGGGACGCGCACCTCGCCGAGCGGATCGCGCTCGGTGCGCCATCGCACGGGGCGAGCGACGTGCTGCGGCGATGGTTCGCGCATGGAGACCTCAATTATACTGCCCCCTATGCTGCCTTCTTTCCGCGACAGCCTCGTCCGGCTCATCACGCGCACCTCGACCGACTTGCCACCCGACGTGCGCAAGGCCATGGGAATCGCGCTCGCGTCGGAAGAGCGCGCGACCCGCGCAGGACAGGCGCTGACGATCATCGCGCAGAACATCGATCAGGCGGCGTCGTGTGAAGGTCCGATCTGCCAGGACACCGGCATGCCGACCTTCGAAGTGAAGGTGCCGGTCGGCGCGAACCAGATCTGGATGAAGCAGGAGATTCGCGAAGCGGTTGCGGAAGCCACGCGTCTCGGCAAGCTGCGCCCCAATTCGGTCGATTCGATTACCGGCGAGAACTCCGGCAACAACCTCGGTCCGGGTACGCCGATCGTTCATTTCGAGCAGTGGGAGAAGGACGACATCGAGGTGAAGTTGATCCTGAAGGGGGGCGGCTGCGAAAACACGAACGCGCAGTACTCCCTGCCCGCCGATCTCGATCACCTCGGACGCGCCGACCGATCGCTCGACGGCGTTCGTAAATGCATCCTGCATGCAGTGTGGAAGGCGCAAGGGAAGGGCTGCAGTCCGGGCGCGGTGGGCGTGTGCGTCGGCGGCGACCGCACGTCGGGATACCTGCACGCGAAAGAACAACTGTTCCGCACCCTCGACGACGTGAACCCGGATGCGCGGCTCGCGACGATTGAAAACGCGGTGATGGCGGAGGCGAACGAGTTGACGGTCGGTCCGATGGGTTTTGGCGGCAGGACGTCGCTCATCGGCTGCAAGATTGGTGCGCTCAATCGCCTGCCGGCGAGCTTCTTCGTCTCGATCGCGTACGACTGCTGGGCCTTCCGTCGGCTGGGCGTCACGCTCGACGCGCGCTCCGGCGCGATTACGTCGTGGCTCTATCGCGAAGGGGACGCGGCATCGGTCCCGATGCTGAAGCCGGAAGAAGTGGCGGCAGGTTTCCCGCTCACCGGCCGCGAAGTGCGGCTCACCGCCCCGATCAGCGAGGAGCAGATTCGCGCGCTCAAGGTCGGCGACGTCGTGCTGATTTCAGGGCAGATGTTCACGGGCCGTGACGCCGTGCACGCTCATTTGATGAAGAACGATCCGCCCGTCGATCTCCGCGGCAGCGTCCTCTATCACTGTGGTCCGGTCGTCGTAAAGGAAGCGGACGGGGGTTGGAAGGTCACGGCCGCTGGTCCGACGACGAGCATTCGCGAGGAACCGTATCAGGCCGAGATCATCCGGCGCTACGGCGTGCGCATCGTCATGGGCAAGGGCGGCATGGGCGCGAAGACGCTGGCGGGGCTGAAGGAGTCGGGCGCCGTTTATCTGAACGGCATCGGCGGCGCCGCGCAGTTCTACGCGCGCTGCATCGAGCGCGTGACCGGCGTGTCACTCATGCAGTTCGGCACGCCCGAAGCGATGTGGCACCTCGAGGTGCGCGACTTCCCCGCGATCGTCACGATGGACGCGCACGGCAACAGCCTGCACAAAGACATCGAACACACGTCGGGCGAGCGCCTGGAAGCGATCCCGCATTAGCGTTCAGGACGCCTCCGCGAAGAGCGCCGTCAGCGCTGCGGCAGGGTCGACGCCGCGTTCGAGGTGAATCCGCACCGTGCGTCGATCGTGCGCTTCGAGCGTCTGCGCGTCACCAACGGCTTGCGCGCGTTTCAACTGCGCAAACGTGTACGGCGCTCCCGGAATCGCCGTCTCGGTTGCGTCTTCCCCGGTCACCACGAAGGCAATCGCGGTGTTCGGTCCACCTTTGTGGTACTGCCCCGTCGAGTGAAGGTAGCGCGGACCGACGCCAAACGTGCTGGCCGCGCGCGTGCGCGCGCGAATGGCCTCGCGGATGCTCGCAATCGCCGCTTCCGTCTCCGGTTCGGCCGGAAGGTACGAGAGGAAAGCGAGGTAGTCGCGCGGACGGATCGTCGCGAGCGCCGCGCGGACAACAGCCGCCGGCGTAGCGCCGGTGAATCTGGAATACACGGCCACGCGGCCGTCCTTCGCCGTGGGGGCCGTATCGATCGTTCCCTTCCCGAGCAGCGCCTTGGTCTTCTCCTTCGCCTCGGTGACGTTCGGCTCGTCGAACGGATTCACGCCAATCACCGCGCCCGCGATCGCGGTGGCGAATTCCCATCGGAAGAACTCGGCGCCGAGCCCGTCGATTCGCGTGCTCAGGCGCAGCACGGGATGGCCAGCCGCCTCGAGCGCGTCGAGCCGCGATCGATCGGGGGCGTCGCGCTCCGTCGCGATCGCGACGAAGCAGCGATCGGTCCCGTACTCGTCGGGCCGGCCGAGCGGCTCGTCGACGACGGGCAGCGCGCCCTTGCCCTGCTTGCCGGTGCTCTCGGCGACGAGCTGTTCGATCCAGAGCCCGAGCGTGCGCAGGGACGGCGGCAGCACGACGGTGAGCTTGTCGCGTCCGTCGCGGGCATTGGATCCGATGAACGCGCCGAGCTCGACGCCGGCGTTCTGATGGTTCTCCTGGCGGCAGCCGTCGGCGAGCGCGGCGCCGC
Source organism: Acidobacteriota bacterium (assembly GCA_046734675.1). Classification (GTDB taxonomy): domain Bacteria; phylum Acidobacteriota; class Vicinamibacteria; order Vicinamibacterales; family 2-12-FULL-66-21; genus QHWT01. Next base: position 4,524 of record JBKPRU010000136.1, on the reverse strand, counting down.
CGGCGAGCATCTCGCCAATCGGTGCGCCGATGAGCGCAGCCGGGACGAGGCCGAACAACGACAGCGCCGAAAAGCGCCCGCCGATGTCCGGCGGATTGAGGAACACATGACGGTAGCCGCGCTCCGCGGCCAGGTGCGCGAGCCCAGTGCCGGGATCGGTGACTGCGATGAAGTGGCGCCCGGCGCGATCGCCAACGCGCGACGTCATGTGCTGCCAGAACAGCTTTTCCATTGACGCCGGTTCGATCGTGCCGCCGCTCTTGCTTGCGACGAGAAACAGCGTGCGCTCCGGTTCGAGCCGCGTCAGCGCGCCGTGAATGGCGGCTTCGTCGGTCGTGTCCATCACGATGAGCGACGCGTGGCCGCTCTTCACGCCGTACACCGCCCGCATTACTTCCGCGCAGAGGCTGCTCCCGCCCATGCCGAGCAGGTACACGGTGTCGATGCCGTCGCGGAGAATGTCGTCGGCGGCGGCCTGCACGCGCCCGAGCTCCGGCTTCATCCCGGTCGGTACGTCGAGCCAGCCGAGGCGGTTCGCAATCGCACGACCTTCGTCGCTGTCGGGTTGTGCCGTCCAGACGGTCACGTCGCGCCGCCAGATGCGGGGCACGAGCGGAAGGAGGGCGTCGGCGGCAGAGACGGGGTGGGCCACGGCGCCAGTGTATAATTACTGAGAACGGTCCCTGAGGAGAATCTGCATCATGATCAATGTCACCCCGGCCGCGGCCACCAAGATCAACGAGCTGCTGGCCGAAGAGAACAAGACCGAGGCGGGCCTCCGCGTGTTCGTCCAGGGCGGCGGCTGCTCCGGGTTCCAGTATGGCCTGATGATTGACGAAGGCGAGGGGGATGCCTCGACCGACTCGGTCATCGAATCGAACGGGGTGAAGCTGCTCGTCGACCCGATCAGCGCGCGCTACCTGCGCGGCGCCGAAGTGGACTTCGTGGACAACATCACGGGCGGCGGTTTCACCATCAAGAATCCCAACGCGAAATCGACCTGCGGCTGCGGTTCATCCTTCAGCGTGTAAGTCTCCTTCCGCCTGAAGGCGGAAGCTACGTGCAGCGCCGCGTAGCTTCCACCTTCAGGTGGAAGCCCCTGTGATCGACCTTCACACCCACACCACTGCGTCGGACGGAACGCTGGCCCCGGCCGCGCTCATCGACGCGGCGTCAGCCGCAGGTCTTCACGTCCTCTCCATCACCGATCACGACACCACCGCCGGCCTCGACCGCGCCGCGGAGGCAGCGGCCCGCGCCGGCATCGAGCTGGTGCCCGGCATCGAGATCAGCGCCGTCGCGGACGGCCGCGATATCCACGTGCTCGGCTACTTCATCGATCCGTCGTCGCCGCGGTTACGCGCATTCCTGGAACGGCAGCGAACCGACCGTCTGCGGCGCGTCCGGGAAATGACGGCGCGGCTGGCGCGCCTCGGTTGTCCGATCGACGCCGACGCGGTGGCCGCAGCGGCCGCAACCGGACGCAGCGTGGGCCGGCCGCAGATCGCCGCGGCGTTGATCGCCGCGGGACACGTGAAGACGCGCGACGAAGCCTTCGATCGATTTCTGGAGTTCGGCGGACCCGCGTACGTGCCGCGTCAGGGGACGCCTCCCGAAGAGGTGATCGCGATCCTTCATGAGGCGGGCGGCCTCGCATCGCTCGCGCATCCGGGTGTCACGAAGCGCGACGAGCGGATCGCGCCGCTCGTCGCCGCAGGGCTGGACGCGCTCGAAGCGCGGCACTCGGATCACGACGCCGCCACTGAGGAGCACTATCGCGCGTTCGCGCGCGCGCACGGCCTGCTCGTCACCGGCGGATCCGATTTCCACGGGGACGTCGGGCACCGCGCCGCGAGGCTCGGCCTGGTGTGCATGCCCGACGAGGACTACGCCGCGTTCAAGGGCGCCCGCGACCGCCGCCGACTCGGCACGTCGTGAGCGGCGTTCCGGTTCTTCGCATCGCCAACATGCGGAAGGCCTATCAAGGCCTGCGTCCGCTGCGCGTCCGCGACCTGACGATCGACGCCGGTCAACGCGTCGCGGTGTCTGGGCTCGACGCCGGCGCCGCGGAGGTGCTGGTCAATCTCGTCACCGGCGCATCGATTCCCGACGAAGGCGAAGTCGCCGTGCTCGGACACGCCACCGCGTCGATCGCGGACGGCGACGAATGGCTCTCCTCCCTCGATCGCTTCGGCATCGTCAGTCCCCGGGCCGTGCTGCTCGACGCGGCGACACTGCTGCAGAACCTCGCGATGCCGTTCACGCTCGACATCGATCCGGTCCCGCCCGACGTCGCGTCGCGCGTGACGACACTCGCGATCGAAGCGGGATTGTCGGGCGACGTGCTGCAGCAGCCGATTGCGCAGCTCACGCCGCAGGCGCGAATGCGTGCGCATCTCGTGCGCGCCGTGGCGCTCGATCCGCAGCTGCTGGTCCTGGAGCATCCGACGGCGTCGCTGCCCGCGTCGGATCGGCGTCAGTTCGGGGGCGCCGTGGCCCGGATGGCGGAAGCGCGTTCGCTGGCCACACTGATTCTGTCTGAGGATCAGGAGTTCAGCCGCGCCGCCGCCCACCGCCTGCTCGCGCTCCAAGGCGCGACCGGCGAGTTGGCGCCGCGGCGACGCGGCCTGTTTGGATGGTGAGTCTCGCCCTAACGCTTCTCGATCACGCCGCACGCAACGCGCGGCCCGCCGCTCACGCCCGACTTCGGTTCGCCGGTCTTCAACTCGTCGGGGTTGCCGTGGATGATGATCGCCGCGCCGTCCGCGTCGAAGAGCGACAGCGGACCTTCCGACAGCGTCACCCGCGTCGTGGTTGCCTTCATCGCGCCGCGTCCGCCGGACGTGACCTCGAGGTTCGGGAGGTCGCCCATGTGGAACGGATGGTTGGCGTCAGGATCGGTATTTCCCGCCGGTCCCGGATCGAAGTGGCCGCCCGCGGCCGCGAAGTCCGGCGTGCATTTGCCGACGGCGTGCAGGTGCACACCATGGCGCCCTTCCTTGAGTCCCGTCACCATGAGCTGAAGACTCACGACCTTGCCGGTCCCTTCCTGGCTTTCGACGAACTCCGCGGTCCCGCTGATGCCTTCGCCTCTGATGTCCGCGTGCGCACGCACGATCCCCGCGCCGGACGCCTGCTGGGGCCGCTGCGCCCCGCCTTTGGGGTATTGGGCCGCCGCGATCAGCGCGCCGCCCGAGAGCGCGACCATCGCGGCTATGATCATTCGATGCTTCATCGGTCCTCCTGCGCACTGTAATTTACCACTTCCACTTCGATGACCGAGACCAACGGCGGCGCACGGCGCCTCGTCCTGTTCGATATCGACGGCACGCTCGTCCTCACGGGGGGCGCCGGGCTTCGCGCGATGAACCGCGCGTGCGAGGAGATCATCGGCCGCTCCGACGCGCTGACCGGCATCCCCGTCGCCGGACGCACCGACTGGATCATCCTGCACGACGCGCTGAGCGCGGGCGGCATGCGGCTCGACGAGGGGCTGTTTGCGGCCATCCGCGATCGCTACGTCACGCACCTGCGCGACGAGATCCAGCAGCGTGGCACGGGGACCAAGGCGGTGATGCCGGGCATCCGTGAGTTGCTCGACGCGCTGGCGGCACGGCCCGACGTCGCGCTCGGCCTCCTCACCGGCAACTTCGTCGAGGGCGCGCGGATCAAGCTGGAACACTTCGATCTCTGGCGCTACTTCCGGTGCGGCGCCTTCGGCGACGATGCGTCGGATCGGAACGCGCTCGTCCCGATTGCCCTCACGCGCGCGCGCGAGTGCGGCGCCGCGGACCTCACGGCTGCGCATGCACTGGTCGTCGGCGACACGCCGCACGACATCGCCTGCGCCCGCGCCGTCGGCGCGACCCCGGTCGGCGTCGCGACCGGCACGTATTCCGTCGACCAGTTGCGCGCCAGCGGCGCGGAGATCGTGTTCGCGGACCTGAGCGACACGAAGGAGTTCCTCGCGCTGCTATGAGACGTTTTTCGCTGTCACGGCCGTTGGCTTGGTCTCTTCGTGGGCTTCGTGACGAGCCGTCGGCCGTGTCGGTGAACGACGGGTAAGTCTTGGGTGTGGCGGAAGCGCCTGGGAGTCGAACCCAGCCCTCCCGCTCAACGCGGGAAGCAACCGATTTTGAAGACCGGGAGGGCCACCGGGCCCCGTTCGCTTCCTTGTCTGGATCGTCGGGGACCCCTGCACCCCGACTAGCTCGCTGCACTCTGCGGCCGCTTCGCCGGCCGCTCCATTCCGCTCGCGGGGCATCGTCGGGGACCCTGCACCCCGACTAGCTCGCTGCACTCTGCGGCCGCTTCGCCGGCCGCTCCATTCCGCTCGCGGGGCATCGTCGGGGACCCCTGCATCCCGACTCGCTCGCTGCACTCTGCGGCCGCTTCGCCGGCCGCTCCATTCCGCTCGCGGGGCATCGTCGGGGACCCCTGCACCCCGACTAGCTCGCTGCACTCTGCGGCCGCTTCGCCGGCCGCTCCATTCCGCTCGCGGGGCATCGTCGGGGACCCCTGCAC
>JBKPRU010000135.1:0-8356 GCA_046734675.1 Acidobacteriota bacterium | reverse complement strand
ACTCCGAAGGTGAGCCCGAGCAGCCACGTGTCGTTCGCGCGCTGGGAAATGTAGTGGATGCGCTGATGAAACGTGAGGAGCAGGCCGCTTCGCAGTCCGTAGGTCATGCCCTCCGCGATCCCGAGCAGCTCTTCGTGCGAGATGTTGTAGTTCCACGCCTCCAGCGCGCCGGTCAGTGATGCTTCCGCGTGCCAGCGGCCGCGCGCGAATACCTCGTCGTGCGCCGTCGCGGCGGTCTGCGCAGCCGCGGCGCCTGCGACGAGCATCATGAGCAGACAGAGCGCCGGCACTCGCTGGGATATCGTTGAACGCATGCGGGGACTCGGGAGGCACTGGCTCGCCGCGCTCGTCGCGGGTGCCTCGATGTTCGGCGGGCCGGCGCTCGCCCAGGAGCACGTGACGCTTCGAGCGGACGTTCTCTTGTACGGTGACAATACCGAGTTCCGCAACCCTTTTCGTGAAGGGGAAACGCTCTTTGGCGCGGCGGCGCGCGTTGGTGCGGACGTCGACGTCAACCCGCGCGTCACGCTGTCGCTCGGTGCGTTCGGCAACCAGCGGTTCGGATCCGAGAACGCGTTCGAGCAGGTGCGGCCGGTCATCGCGCTTCGCGTCAGCGGGCGCCGATCGGCCTTCATCTTCGGCACGCTCCCAGCGCGCAGAGCGGACGCGCCCAACGGACCCGACCGCATGGGGCCGCATGCTCTCCTGCCTCCGATTCAGCGCGACACCCTGACCTTCGAGCGTCCGTACGAGGCGGGGCTGCAGTGGGACTTCACCGGGCGGACGCTGCGGCACTCGATGTGGCTCGAATGGCAGCGCCTCAACACCGCCGAGCATCGCGAGCGGTTCGACGGCGGACTCAATGCGTCGATCCGCGCGAACGACCTCGTCGCCATTCCCCTCGAAATCCATGTCGTCCACGAGGGCGGGCAGTTGTTTGCGTCCGGACCCGTGCACGACAGCACGGCTGCCGCCACGGGCGTGGTGCTCGAACCGTCAGTGGGCCGTGCGCGCGCATCGATCGACGTGCGCGGCCTGGTCTCGCGTTTCGTGCCGGATCGCAGTCGTCCGGCGCTCAGCCGCGACGGCGTGGCGTTCTTCGGCCGCGCGGCGATCGAGCGCGACGGCTGGCGCGCCCACATCCTCTTCTGGCGCGGACGGAATTTCATCAAGGACGAAGGAGATCCAAACTATCAGTCCGTGCGCCGCAGCGGCGAACGCTATCGCGGCACGCGCGATTACGCTGAAGCAGGTCTCTCGCGCCGCTTCACGCTCGCCCCTGCCGCGGTGCTCGACGTCTCCGGACGCTTCCACCGCATCGAAGATCATTACGAATACTCGTACCGCGTCGTCAGCGTGATCTCCGTCGGGTGGAAGGTGCGATGATGGCCACAGAAGGCCACAGAAAAACACAGCGGCCCACGGGACACTAGAAGGCCACAGAAAAACACAGACCAACACAGAAATACAGGGAATGCGATGACGCTGAAATCCGTGCCGCTCGCGTTGCTGCTCGTCGCCGGCGCAGCTGTTCCGGTCGCGGTTCAGAACGCCCAACAGCCCACTCAACCTGCGGCGGCCCGGCCGGCGCGGCCGCAGCCGGCGATGGATCCCGAGCGCGCGCGACAGCTTTATGTCAGCGTCGACCCGAACGATCACTCGACCGGCTACAACTTCCAGCGTGACATCGACGCGAAGGCAGAGACCGACCGGCGCTACGCGGAGATCACCAGGGGCGTCGTCGATTACGAGAAGATCAAATACCGCAGCAGCGTCGGCGACCTCGACATTCCCGCGTATCTCTTTCAGCCGCTCGCGAAGCGCGGTGCAAGCGGCCACGCGGCACTCGTGTGGGTGCACGGCGGCGTGCACGGCAACTGGGACCTCCGCCTCTGGCCCTTCGTCAAGGACGCGGTCGATCGCGGCTACGTCGTGATTTGTCCCGACTATCGCGGCAGTACCGGCTACGGCAAGGCGTTCCACGACGAGATCGACTACGGCGGCTACGAAGTGGACGACGTGATGAGCGCGGTGGAGTATTTGAAGACCTTGCCGCACGTTGACATGAACCGGCTCGGCGTCATGGGATGGAGCCATGGCGGCTACATCACGCTGTTCACCGTCTTTCGCGATCGCACGCCGTTCAAGGCGGCCGCCGCGATCGTGCCGGTGACGAATCTCGTGTTCCGGCTGTCTTACAAAGGGCCGTCGTACCAGCGCAGCTTCGCCACGCAGAAGCGGATCCGGGGGCTGCCGTTCGAGAAGCCGGATCTCTACATCCAGCGCTCGCCGCTCTACAGCGTCGACAAGCTGCAGGTGCCGCTGCTGGTGCATGCCGCGACCAACGACACCGACGTCAATTTCGTGGAAGACCAGCAGATGATCGACGCGCTGCGCGCGCGCAAGCCGCAGTTCGCGGAGACCAAGGTGTACGTCGATCCGCCGGTCGGGTATGCGGGCGGCGGGCACACGTTCAGCCGCCGCGTGAACATCGAGACGCTGCAGCGCGAAGACACGCCGGAGCAGATTGACTCGTGGAACCGGACCTGGACGTTCTTCGAGTGGAACCTCCGGCCCGACAAGCTGCAATAGCGCTCAGTGTTTCGTGGTCGCCGCGGCGAGAAGCTTCCCCATCTCGTCCAGCACGCGGTTCATCTTCCCGGAGCATACTTGCCCCCCGCCGGGACTCACACGCGGGGGTTACTTCGTCGCACCCGTCTCGACTGATTTCACGGTCTGGACAATCAGATCGATCAACGCCGACGGCTGCGTTGCGTTCAGCGTCGATTCGTCGGCGTCGCTCAAGCGATGACTGCGGATGATGTTGACGAGGTGCCAGCGCGAGAGCGCGCCCAGCTGGCGGCGCAGCAGCGTCTCGCCCTTGCGATACACCGAGAACGGATTGAGGATGCTCTCGGCCGCCGGGTCGACGTCCGCCACGTTGCGCGCCGGCCCGTCGAAGACGGGTGGCGCGATCTCTCGCGCGACCGGCCGCACCAGCGGCTTCAATGTCCGCTGGAGTGAGCCTTCCAGATAAATGGGCGTGAGCCCGGTCGCCCAGTACATGGTGTCGGCGCGGTTGGGCTGCGTCGTCTCACGAGTCGATCGCAGCGGCTCGCCGCCGTCACGAGGGAGGAATTCAATCCATCCCTGCCACATGCCGTCGGGCATTTCCCCGCCACACGCGCGGGCTGTGTAACTCTTTCCGTCCTGAGATCGGACGGAGTCGGAGAATTCAACAAGTACTTCGGCCACAGCCGTCCTCCGCCTCCGCACGAGTGCAAGAAAGCGTCCAGTCAGCGCGAGGCCGACGCGTAGAGCCGCCTCAGCGTCTCAACCGTTCGACGTGATTCGCTGAGCGACACGCGGGGCACGGCGCCATCGAGCGCCGCCGCGGCCATGTCGCGGATTTCCCCCACATACGCATCGTCAGGGTCGAACGCTACCGGCGTCGTCTGGTCGCCGCGCGTCAGGAGCAAGCGGCTGTCGGGCCCGGTGCGGAACGCGCGGTCGACGCGCAGCACGCCGTCGGTACCGACGATTTCCATTTCTGCCCGAAACGCGGCACGGAACCCACAGTCGAACTGCGCGGCGACGCCGTCGGGAAACTTCAGCATGCCCGCGAACGCCATGTCGATGCCGGACGGGCCGCTCTCCTGCCAGCCGAACACTTCGGCTGGTGCGGTGCCGGCAAGAAAGCACGAATAGCTCACCGGATAACAACCAACATCCCAGAGGGAGCCTCCGCCGAGCGCCGGATCGAACCGCACGTCGCCCGCGCGAGTCAGTGGAAACGTGAACGCCCCGCGCATGAACCGCAATTCGCCGATCGCGCCGTCCCGGATGGACCGCTCGACGGCGAGCGTGAGCGGATGATGGCGGTACATGAAGGCTTCCGCCGCGACACGGCCCGTGCGGTGCACCGCCGCGTCGATCTCGTCGACGCCCTCGACTGACAGTGCCAAGGGCTTCTCACAGAGCACGTGCTTTCCCGCCTCGAGCGCGCGCACGGTCCACTCGACATGCAGGCCGTTCGGCAGGCTGATGTAAATCGCGTCGATCCCGGGATCGGCAAGGAGCTCTTGATACGAACCGATCGCGCGCGGAATCTTCCACTCGGCAGCATAGGTGCGCGCGCGGTCGAGCGAGCGGCTCGCGACCGCTTCGAGCGAGCTGCGCGCCGTCTCGTTCATGACGGGAATCACGGCGCGGTTGATGCGTGCCGTTCCGAGCAGTCCCCACCGCAGCAGGCGCGTTGCCGCCATAGTCAGCGGATCGCGACGCTGCCGTCGTGGTTCGGGGGGACGTGCGTGGGCGGCGCATCGGTTTTCAGGCCTGCCGCGTCGGCTGCGGCGGCCGGCGTGCGAAACTCATCGATCATGGGCGAGAGTATACCGGCATGCCACGGCTCGTGATTCGCTCGACGCGCGTCGTGCTGCGCGACCGGGTGACGCCGGCGTCCGTGCACGTCACCGAGGACGGCCGCATCGATCGAATCGATGCGTACGACGCACCCGTCGCGGCGTTCGAGACCGTGCGCGACCTCGGCGCGCTGACGGTCATGCCTGGCGTCGTCGATACGCACGTGCACGTCAACGAGCCCGGACGGGCCGAATGGGAAGGGTTCGAAACCGCCACGTCGGCCGCGGCGGCAGGCGGGGTCACCACGATTGTCGACATGCCGCTCAACAGCATTCCCGCGACGACCACGCTCGCGGCGCTCGAGGCGAAGCGTGCCGCGGCGCGCGGCCGGACATACGTCGACGTGGGGTTCTGGGGCGGCGTGGTGCCCGGCAACACACGGGACCTCGCTGCGATGTGTGCGGCCGGCGTCTGCGGGTTCAAGTGCTTCCTCGTCCCCTCCGGCGTCGACGAGTTTCCAGCGGTCGGCGCACGCGATCTGCGCCTCGCGATGCCCATCCTCGCCGACGCGCGGGTCCCGCTGCTGGTCCACGCCGAATCTCCTGACGCGCTGCCCGCCATCGTCGACGGGGCGCCACGCGAGCGTTACGCGACGTGGCTGGCGTCGCGCCCGGATCGCGCGGAAGTCGAGGCCATCGAGATGATGATCGCGCTCTGCCGCGAGTTCAGTACACGCGTTCATATCGTCCACCTCGCGTCAGCGGAGGCGCTGCCGGCGTTGCGCGCGGCGCGGGCCAACGGGCTGCCGATCACCGTTGAGACGTGCCCGCATTACCTGACCTTTGCAGCCGGAGACGTTTCGGACCGCGACACCCGCTTCAAATGCGCGCCGCCGATTCGATCCGGCGAACACCGCGACGCGCTCTGGACGGCGTTGCAACGTGGCGACATCGATCTCATTGCGAGCGATCACTCGCCGTGCCCGCCGTCGATGAAGCCGCCCGGTGATTTCGTCGCCGCATGGGGAGGCATCGCCTCGCTCGAGCTGTCGCTCTCCGCCGCGTGGACGGGCGCGTCAGCGCGCGGATGTACGATCGCCGATGTGGTGCGATGGCAATCCGAGCACCCCGCCGCGCTTGCCGGACTGGACGATCGGAAAGGTGCAATACGCGAGGGAATGGATGCCGACCTCGTCGTGTTCGACGAGGACGCCGCCCGGACCGTCACTGCCGCGCGCCTGCGGCATCGACACAAGATCTCACCGTACGAGGGCAGGACCTTGCGCGGCGTCGTCCGGGAGACTTACGTTCGCGGGCGTCTCGTGTATCGTGATGGCGGCGCGGACGTCGAACCGGCGGGCGGCGAACTGCTGGCGCGCAGACCCTGATGCAGCATTTCACGAACCTGATCAACCTTGCGTCGGCGCGTCTCGGCGCGCAGGCGCTCGTTGCCAACGACGAGTTCTTCGCGCCGAAGGAGAACCTGCTCAAGCCGGAAGCCCCGGTGTTCCTCGCGGATAAATACACGGACCTGGGCAAGTGGATGGACGGCTGGGAGACACGCCGCCGCCGCACGCCGGGCCACGACTGGTGCATCGTCAGGCTGGGGCTGCCCGGTGTCATTCGGTCGGTGGTCGTCGATACGACGTTCTTCCGCGGCAACTATCCGTCGCACTGTTCCCTGGACGCCTGCGGCGTGCCCGAAGGCACGAGCGCCGCGGATCTGACGAACGGCCGCCTTACGTGGCACCCGATCCTGCCGCAGTCCGAACTGCGGGGCGACGCCGAGAACACCTTGCCGATCGACGATGCGCGGCGATTCACGCACGTGCGCCTGAACATCTTCCCCGACGGCGGCGTCGCGCGTCTGCGCGTCATGGGCGACGCGCTTCCCGACTGGACGCGCGTCCTGGCGCATGCGGAAGACATCGACCTCGCGTCGGTCGCCAACGGCGCTCACGTCGTCGACACGAGCGATCATTTCTTCGGCGAACCCGCGAACATGCTGATGCCGTATCCCGCGGCCAACATGGCCGACGGTTGGGAAACGCGCCGGCGGCGCGGACCCGGGCACGACTGGTCGGTCGTCCACCTCGGCATCGAAGGCGCGGTGCACCGCCTCGAAATCGCCACCACCCACTTCAAGGGGAACTACCCGGAGAGCTGTTCGGTCGAATCATCGGTCGTTTACGACGTGCGCGGCGGCGTGTCGGCGGATTCCTCGACCGTCCGCGCGCACTGGACGCCGGTGCTGCCGCGGACGCCGCTGCGGCCCCACGATGTGCATGTCTTCGAGCAGCCTGCGATTACGCACGGGTTGACCGCGACGCATGTGCGGTTGAACATCTTTCCTGACGGCGGCATCAGCCGCTTTCGCGTGCTCGGGACGCCAACGCCGCCGGCGCGCCGTGAGGCCGTGCGGCGCGTCCTCAACACGATGGACGAGCCCGAGCTCCGCGCCGCGCTCGCGAACTTCGTCGGCGCGCCGGCGTGGATCGATCGCATGATGCGCGCGCGGCCGTTCAGGTCCGCGCAAGAGATCTACAGCGCAAGCGACGCCGGCATCGCGACGCTTGGTCGTGAGGACTGGCTGGAGGCGTTCCGTCATCACCCGCGGATCGGCGAGCGCGCCGCGGAGCGCCCGCAATCGGACATCGCGAGCGGCTGGGCGGCCCGCGAGCAGGCCGGCGTCGACACGGCAACCCGCTCCGACGTCGCGGCGCTCGCGGACGCCAACCGCGAGTACGAGCGCCGGTTCGGGCACGTGTTCATCACCTTTGCGTCCGGCAAGAGCGCCGCGGAGATGCTCGCGGAGCTGCGCATGCGGCTCTCGAACGATCCGGCAAAGGAACTGGAGACGGCGGCCGCGGAGCAACGGAAGATCACGCGGCGGCGCCTGGAGAAGATCCTGGAATGACGCTGTCGACGCACGTGCTCGACACGTCGATCGGCCGTCCGGCGAGCGGCGTCCGCGTGCGTCTTTCGCAGCGGTCGCCCGCAGGTGACTGGGCCGAGGTGACCGACGGCACGACGAACAGCGATGGGCGGATCGGCACGTGGACTCGGCCGCTCCCGGCGGGCACGTACCGTCTCACGTTCGACGTATCCGCTTACTTCTGCGCGCGCAGCGTCGAGACGTTCTACACCGACGTCACGGTCGAATTCGTCGCGCGCGACGAGGGGCATTACCATGTGCCGCTCCTCCTCAGTCCTTTCGGCTACTCCACCTATCGAGGAAGTTGAAACGTGACCTTCAACGCATCCGAGTGGATCAACCTCCTCCTGCGCTGGACACACGTCTTTTCCGCCATCCTGTGGGTCGGGACGACCTACTACTTCACCTGGCTCGACGGGCAGCTCCGCAAGGCGGCGGGGCTCGACGGCAACGTCTGGATGGTGCACAGCGGCGGCTTCTACACCGTCGTCAAGCAGAAGACGCTGGGCGTGCCGCCGTCCGAGCTGCACTGGTTCCGCTGGGAAGCGATGTCGACGTGGGTCAGCGGCGTCATGCTGCTTGGCGTCGTGTATTACAAAGGCGGGCTGCTGATCGATGTCACGGAAGCGACGGTGTCGGACGCGACGGCCAAGGCCGTCGGCGTGGGTTTCCTGATCGTCGGCTGGACGGTCTACGACCTCGTCGTCCGCACTCCGATCGTCCGTAACGGCCTCGTATTCGCCGCCGTCTCGCTCGTGCTCATCTTTGGCGCGGCCTGCGGACTTCGTCAGGTGATGAGCGCGCGAGCCACCTACATTCACATCGGCGCGCTGTTCGGCACGATCATGGCGGCCAATGTGTGGATGCGGATCCTGCCGCCGCAGCGCCGGATGATCGCGGCGGCCGCTCGCGGCGAGACGATCGATCCGACCCTCGGTGCGGGCGCAAAGGAACGTTCGAGGCACAACACTTTCATCGTCGTGCCGACCGTGTTCCTGATGATCAGCAACCACTTTCCGACGGCGACGTACGGGAGCGACTACGCGCTGACGACGATGAG
>JBKPRU010000134.1:0-16236 GCA_046734675.1 Acidobacteriota bacterium | reverse complement strand
ACGCCACGGCGACCCCGAGTGCCGCGGCAACGACGAACGTTGCCGTCCATCCGTACGGCAGCAGCAGATCGACGACAACGTCCCGCCGCACCTGCGCGTACGGCGTGGAGATCGCGACGTTCCACGCATCTTGCGTGACGTGCATCGGGAGCGGCGCGCCGTAGATCATCAGATTGATCGGCACCGTCACGGCGAACACCGCCACCGCGCCGACCGCAGCGCCGCCGCTTGTGACGAGGAGGTCGCGCATCCGATCGCGCGGCATCGCGACCGCACGCGCGGTCAGCAACGCCGGGAGCGCCATCACGACTTCTTCTCGAAACAGCGCGCCGATCGCGATCGCCGCGCCGGCGCCGGCGCTCAGCAACAGCGGACCCCTATCGGCTGCGCCGTGCGAGTTGGTTGACTCGACCTGCTCGTCGTCTGACGGAGGCACGAGCCAGACGGCCGCCACCATCACGCACGCTGCGGCCGGCGCGTGCTCCCATAGCTCGAGTCCATACACGACGATGGGTGTCGCGATGACCGCCACCCATCCGGTCCACACGCCACGCGTGTCGCCAAGGCGGCGGCCGAGCACGGACGCAGCGAGGAACACGACCAGCGCCGACAGCGCCGGCACCACGTACATACCGCGCAGCCCGAACAGTGCGACGAAGGGCGCCGTTGTCAGCGGCAGCAGCCAGAGGAACTCGGAGACGAGTCGCCCGCGGCGGTTCTTGAGTTTCGGCTCCTGGTGGCGATAGTCCGGATCGATGTCGCGGGCGCGCACGTCGATGCCCGGATCGAGTGGGCCCTGATCCGCAAAGGCGCGCGCCTGCAGGAATTTCGATCCCTGATCGCCGGTGACGAAGCCGTCCGGCGGCAGCACGCGCGCCTGCAGGACGATGAAGAAGAGCGCGAGCAGGAGAACCGACCACGCGCGCGCGCTGCGATATTCTGTCGGGGAGCGGGAGATGTCACCCATGAGTCCGCATGCAGACGATACCTTCTGATCGCACCGGCGCGGCGCGTCCCGTCAACTCGCCGGGCCAGGTGCTCTTCGCCAGCCTGATCGGCACGACCATCGAGTTCTTCGACTTTTACATTTACGCGACCGCCGCGGTGATCGTCTTCCCGCGGCTCTTCTTTCCCGCGTCCGATCCCGCGTCGGCGACGCTTGCGTCGCTCGCCACGTTTGCCATCGCCTTCGCGGCGCGCCCGATCGGATCCGCGCTCTTCGGGCACTTCGGCGACCGCATCGGCCGCAAGACGACGCTCGTGGCCGCGCTGCTGACGATGGGCCTCTCGACCGTCATCATCGGACTGCTGCCGACGTATCACTCGATCGGCCTCGCCGCGCCGTTGCTGCTGGCCATCTGCCGCTTCGGACAAGGGCTCGGCCTGGGCGGCGAGTGGGGCGGCGCTGTCCTCCTCGCGATCGAGAACGCTCCGCCGGGGCGCCGCGCCTGGTACGGCATGTTCCCGCAGCTCGGTGCGCCGCTTGGCTTCTTCTGCTCCGGCGGCGTGTTCGTGCTGCTGTCGAATGCCCTCACCGACGATCAGTTCTTCCGCTTTGGCTGGCGCATCCCGTTTCTCGCCAGCGCCGTCCTCGTCATCATCGGGTTGTACGTGCGGCTGACGATCACCGAGACGCCGGTGTTTCGGGACGCATTGAACCGGCGCGAGCGCGTCAAGCTGCCGATGCTCACCGTCGTGCGCAGTCATCCGTCGACGCTGCTCTTCGGCACGCTCGCGGCGCTGGCGACGTTCGTCCTCTTTTACCTGACGACCGTGTTCGCGCTGGCATGGGGCACCACGGCGCTCGGTTACAGCCGCCAGCAATTCCTGACGATTCAGCTGTTCGCCATCCTCTTCTTCGCGCTCACGATCCCGTTTTCGGCGCGGCTCGCCGACTACTACGGCCGGCGCCGCACGCTGCTCTGGGTCACGGTTGCGATCGGTGTCTACGGCTTCGGCATGGCGCCGATGATGGAGTCGGGCACACTCGGTGTGACGCTGGCGATGGCGATCGGCCAGTCGTTGATGGGGCTGACGTATGGGCCGCTGGGCACCGCGCTCTCGGAGCTCTTTCCAACCGCGGTGCGCTACACCGGGAGCTCGCTGACCTTCAACCTCGCCGGCATCTTCGGCGCATCGCTCGCACCTTACATCGCGACGTGGCTGGCCAAGACGTACGGACTGCAGTACGTCGGTTACTACCTGGCCGGCGCCGCGGCGCTGACCGTCGTCGGCCTGCTCGCGATGCGCGAAACCAAAGATTCCAGCCTCTAACGGTCTATTGAAAAAGTGCGGTAGGGTGCACCTTCAGGTGCGCCAGCACGGGGGCGCCTCTCTAAACTAAAGAGGCGCCCTACCGTCACTGTGCTTGCGCTGGCGCCTCTGTTTCTCTCTAAAAGGCGCAGAAGCGATCCGTTACGTGCGACTCGCGAACGAGCGCTCCCGCGTGTCGTTGGGATCGGTCGACACCGGGTGATCGCGCCACAGCCAGCGCAGCATGTCGGGCAGAATCGCGCCGCCGTGCTTCTGGCTGTGGCGGCCCATCCCCCACTGGTAGGTCAGGTCGTATCCCTTGTCGCGGAGCGCCTCCATCAGACGCACGTTCTGCAGGAACCAGTCGCGACGCGCATCGTAGGCCGGGTTGTCGGGCCGCACGCCGCGATTGTCGTTGCGGCCGTCCTGCAGGTAGATGCGGAGCGGCTTCTTTTCGCTCTCGCGGACGATCTCGGCGTAGCGATCGCCGCCGCGGAGATTGACGAAGCTGCCGATCAGGCTCAGCACCTTGCGGAACTCGTTCGGACGTTCCCAGGCAACCGTGAATGCGGCAATCGCGCCGGAGCTCGCGCCGCCAATGGCGCGACGACTCGGATCCTTCGAAATGTTGTAGTCCTTGTTCAGCGCGGGCAGCAGCTCGTCGCAGATCACGCGGGCGTATTTGTCGTCGAGCGAGTTGTATTCGGTCGGTCGGTTCGTGGTGCGGTCGCCCCACTCCTGCGGCGTGGGCTCAGGTTGATCGGGACGTCGTCCCGGGTTGATGAACACGGCGATCATCACCGGCAGCTCGCGCCGATCGATCAGATTGTCGAGGACCGTGGGCACGCGCAGGTCTCCCTCCATGTTCTTGAACGCCTGCCCGTCGTTCAGGACGAGCAGATCGGCGGGCACCTTCGGGTCGTACTGCGCCGGGACGTAAATCCAGTAGGTGTGCTGTGTGCCGGGATACGCTGCGCTCGGAAGCGTGAACGGCCCCTTCATCTCACCCTTCGCGACGCCGTCCCGCGGCAGGGAATCCGGACCGAGTTGATAGTGGCTGTCGGGATTCGGAGCCTGCGCCGTCGAAATCGGCGCAGCGGTCGCTGGCGGCACCGGCGGTTGCTGCGCGACGAGGACGCCGAGTCCGGCAATCGCCAGCGCGACCGCGACGGGTGGAAGAGAGATGCGCGTGAGCATGTCGCGTATCTTAGCCTCGTGTGGGTCATCTGTTTCTTACAGTCGCGGCGCGATGTTCCACTGCGCCAACTCGACCGTTCGCAGTTTTCAGCATGATCGCGCCCGAGCTCGTCGGCACATGCCTTGCTCTTGCCACCGCGCCCCTCGCTGCGAAGCAGCGTCCGTGCGCTGTTCGAGGCGGCCGCCGATTACCTGTGTCAACGGTCGCTCATCGAGGTGTCCTGCTGTCGGCAGCCCCGTTCGCGGCGCTCGCCGCGGTCGCGTTGCTCGTCTCCGCCTGCGGATCCTCGTCCGAAACAGAAACGCTCACCGGGCCATCGAGCGGAAAGTGCGCGCTGCAGCTCACCGCCGAGGGTGTGCCGTTCCCGGCCGGCGGCGGATCGGGATCGCTGCGCGTCACGACCAACCGCGAATGCCCGTGGACGGCGAAGACGGATGCCGCGTGGCTGACGATCGCGCAGCCTGCCGAAGGGCAAGGGGACGGCTCGATCCGATTCTCGGCCGCCGAGAACGGCGATGGAGGGACCCGCACGGCAGCCATCAGCGTCAACGATCAGCGGTTCGAGATCTCGCAGGTGGGGAAGCCGTGCGAGTTCGTCGTGTCGTCGAATCACGAATCGATCGATGCATCCGGCGGCCAGTTGAGCGTGAACGTCCGCGCGAGCGGAGGACAATGCGCGTGGACGGCGAGCTCGGGGGTCTCGTGGATTTCAATCGTCAGCGGCCGTGAGGGACGCGGCAACGGCACCGTGACCTTCCAGGTGACCGCCGTCACCGGCCCGCCACGCAGTGGCAACGTGACGATTGCCGGACAGAACGTCCAGGTGGATCAGGGGACCGGCTGCAGCTACGCGATCGGCGCGGACGCGTTCGGCGTCGAGGCGGCCGGCGGCGATCGCCAGGTGCCGGTGACGACCTCGGCATCGTGTCCCTGGACGGCTGAGAGCCACGTGCCATGGATCACGATCATCAGCGGCGCGACCGCGAGTGGGCCGGGCGTCGCCGCGTTCCGCGTCGCCGCCACAGAGGGCGCCGCCCGGACCGGCACGCTGAGCGTGGCCGGCCGCACCGTCACGGTCACGCAATCACCCGGCTGCACGATCGCTATCGCGACCGACACGTTCAGCGTCGAGGCGGCTGGCGGCGATCGGCAGATCTCGGTGACCGCGCCCGGCGGATGTCCGTGGTCCGCGGAAAGCCGCGCGCCGTGGATCACGATCGCGAGCGGCGCGAGCGGTAACGGGTCGGGCGTGGTCGCGTTCCGCGTCGCCGCGAGCGACGGGCCGGGCCGCAGCGGCACTCTCGTCGTCGCCGGGCGGACGATCACGGTCACGCAGGCGCTTGGTTGCACTTACGCGCTCACGCCAGGAACCGTCAACGTGAGCGCGCAAGCGGGCAGTACGAGCGTGCAGGTGAACGTCGGCGCCGGATGCGCGTGGACGGCCACGAGCGGCACGTCGTGGATCTCGGTCGCGGGCGGCGCGACCGGCAGCGGACCGGGACAGGTGCAACTCGCGACCGCCGCCAACGACGGCCCGGCGCGCAGCGGCACCGTGGCCATCGCCGGGCGATCCCTGTCGGTCGCGCAGGCGAGCGGCTGCACCTACGCGATTACCCCCTCGTCGCAGGACCTCGGCGGCGACGGCGGCGGCGTCTCCGCCTCGGTGACGACCGGCTCCGCGTGCCCGTGGACGGTGACGACCGCGTCCGACTGGATCACCGTCGGGACGCCGAGCGGCACCGGCACTGGTCAGGCCTCGTTCAGCGTGAAGCCCAACCTGTCGCCGCAGCGGAGCGGCACGGTCACGATCGCCGGACGTCCGTTCACCGTGACCCAGGCGTCGCAGTGTTCGTGGCTGCTGCTGCCGCCCTTCCACGAATTCGGGGAGGCGGGCGGCAACGGTAACGTGCTGGTGATCGTCACCGGCCCGTGCAGCTGGACGGCCGTCAGCAACGCCAGCTGGATCCAGGTCACGGCGGGATCGTCCGGCGTCGGCAACGGCCTGCTGCAGTTCGTCGTCCCCCGCAACACCGGCGCTGCGCGAACCGGGACGATCACGGTCGCCGGGCAGAACTACGTCGTTCGCCAGCAGGGGCAGAGCTCGGACCTACGATAAGCCGGCGTGCCGATCCTGCTGCTCGCCGTCTTCATCGTCTTCGTCATCTTGCTGTCCATTGCGCTGCTGCCGCTCACGCTGATCCAGCGGTATCGCGTCGGGACCGCGCGGCGGCCGGCGCGAGGCTGGATCGCGGCGCTCAATCTCGTCGGACTCTCGCTTTCAACCGCGCTGTTTTTAGTTACCGCGCTCCTCACGACCGCGTGGGTGCCGGATGCGCTTCGCTACGCGGTCATGGGCCTCGGCATCGGATGCGTGCTCGGTGTCCTCGGTCTCGTGCTCACGCGATGGGAGCCGAAGGCGGACGCGCTGTACTACACGCCCAACCGGTGGCTCGTGCTCGCCGTCACCCTCGTCGTGACCGCACGCGTCCTGTATGGATTCTGGCGGAGCTGGCACGCGTGGCGCGCCGCACTCGAGCACACGACATGGGTGGTGCAGTCCGGCGTCGCCGGATCGCTCGCCGCCGGTGCGGTGGTCCTGGGCTACTACTTGATCTACTGGACGGGCGTGCGCCGGATGATTCGCCGCCGCCGGCGCGTGTGATCGTCGTCGGTCAACTCGCGCCCGCTGCCTTGCCCTTCGCGGCGTGCGCGTCGACGGCCTCCTGGAGCCGCCTCCAGAATTCCGGAGTGGTCCGCGTCAGCTGCGCGAGCGCGAGCGCCAGGTCAGGGGTCACGGTACGCGTGCCCGAGACGACCTCGTGCAACACGTCGGCCGGCAGGCCCGTGGCTTCTGCGGCGGCCTCGATGGTGGTGTTCCGAGGCGTCAGAAAATGCGTGAGCAGCACCTCGCCCGGATGCCGCGGTTTGCCGGTTGGTGTAGACACGACGTCCTTCGCCGAGCGCGCGTGCGGTCGGTCTCGGCTTGACGGCCGGAATGCGTGAACCTGTGCGATCGAGCCGCTCGATGGCGGGGACGCCCAGCGTGATCGCAGGTCACGCGGTTTTTCCCTCGGGTTCGCGCCCCAGTTCCCTCCGCTGGAACGCGCGAGCAACGTGAGCGGCGGCCGAGGACCGGCACCTGCAGTCGCCTTGAAGGCCGAACGGCGATTCGCGGTCGAGCTGCGCATGCGCCGTGACGCTGATTATATGTGCGCTCTCACGCGCGACGAAAGAGGCCTCGCGTAGACCTCGGGGCACATCGTCGTGGCACACTCGCTGCACTGCGCCCATGCTACCGCCACTCCTCGTGGCGCCTCGCCAGCCCCCAGGGGAAGGTGCGTTCATGTCTGCCACAAAAACGGTGTGTGCGTTCTCCGTCGTGGCGCTGCTCGCTGCCGCACCGGCGTCGGCCGACGCCATTCTCTTCAACAGCTTTGGCCCCGGCGACCCGTTCAGCACGTCTGGCGCCTTCTTCGGCTTCGAGGCGGGTGAAGAGGGCGGTCCGGACTTTCTGTTCGCGCGCGCGTTTCCGTTCGTGCCGAATGCGACGGCGACTCTTTCGTCGCTGGAGCTGCCGCTCGAGTTTCCGTTCTCGTTCACTGATGGGGCGCTGCAGGTCAACGTCTACGCATCGAACGCCGGCCTGCCGACCGCGCTGCTGGAGAGTTTTGCCGGTTCGTCGTCTCAGACCGGCCGGGCCATCATGCAGTTCGATTCGACGCTGCACCCGCTGCTGAGCGCCGGCGCGACCTACTTCGTGGAGGCCACCGTTACCGGCATTGCCGACGGCCTGTGGTTCGTCTCGAGTACGCCGTCCGGTGAAGGGCCCGATGTGCTTCGCATCAACAACGGACCGTTTCAGATCGCCGGCGGGACCCGCGATTTCCAGACCGCATTTCGTGTGAACGGAAATCTGGCGACGACACCGGAGCCGGCGAGTGTGCTACTGCTTCTGACTGGGATGGGGATCGCCCGATGGCGTGGGCGGCCTGCCACGAGCGAGGCCGCGAAGGCGGCCGAGTCGAGTGGTGCGGAAGAGAGGATTTGAACCTCCACGACCTTGCGGCCACAAGCTCCTGAGGCTTGCGCGTCTGCCAGTTCCGCCACTTCCGCACGAAGGGGGAATCACAACCCGTTGGAATTTCTGATTATAACGGAACAAAAGGCCGGCGTCGAGGAGACCCTCTGAGGCCGCTTTTCGCGCGGCCGTGCTCCTCATGAGGCCGCTCGCCGATCCGTCCTCGCCATCGCGCGC
This sequence comes from Acidobacteriota bacterium, assembly GCA_046734675.1. Classification (GTDB taxonomy): domain Bacteria; phylum Acidobacteriota; class Vicinamibacteria; order Vicinamibacterales; family 2-12-FULL-66-21; genus QHWT01. The sequence goes on along the minus strand of JBKPRU010000134.1, from coordinate 8,530 downwards.
AGGTCTCGGCGACGCGGGGAACTCCCCGCTGTTCCGGCGCGTTTGATCGGATAAGGCTCGCCCACGAAGCCACGATGCCGCGCATGCAGCGGCCGTATGGACCGACAACGCGCACAGGGCAAGGAGCCGCGCGAACCGGGCCTCGACGGTAGGCAGGCAACGTGCAACGGGCGACGCCAGCGCCACGGCGCATCAGCGCCGGGCCGTGAACGGAGCGCCGTATGGATCAAGGGCTGCGGCTGCGAACGGCACGTGAGGCGCGGGGCCTCTCCCTCGAAAAACTCGCCAGGGCGACCCGCGTCAAGGCACGCATTCTCGACGCCATCGAACAGAACGACGCGCGCGCGATTCCGCCGCGGCCCTACGGCCGTGGGTTCGTGCGGGCGTATGCCGCGGAAGTCGGGTTGGATCCCGACGCGACGGTCCGCGAATTCTTCGCCCAGTTCGCCCCCATCCCCGAACCACCCCCGCCCGCGCACCGTGTGGCGCCCTCGGCGCGGCGCGCTCGGACGACGGCCGATCGTCACTGGTGGACCGTGATGATGGTGCTGGTCATGGCGGTCGTGGCCGCGACGGTGGTGATTGCGGTCGGCCGCCGCGTGCTCGAAGGCCGCGCAGATCCAGGGCCAGTCGCGACCGCGGGCGTCGCCGCACCCGCACCGGCGAGCACGGTCGGGACCGCAGCGCGTCCGGCTCCGGTCCCGGCGCCAACCTCCCCGTTGAAGGACGGCGTCGTCGTCGTTCTCGAGGCGACGCGTCCCGCCTGGGTCAGCGCAAGCGTGGACGGCCGGCGCGCGATCTACCGCACGCTGAAGCCTGGCGAACGCGAGCAGCTGAAGGGGAGCGAAGCGGTCCGCGTGCGCGTCGGGGACGCAGGCGCGATCCGCTGGCAGGTCAACGGCGGGGCGGCGGAAGCGATGGGGCGAGCCGGCGAAGTGCGGACCGCCCTCGTCACGCCGCCGAAATCCGGCGCGACGAAATAGATTGAGCCTGGTGCCGGGTCTAAAGACCCGGCCTACACCTGTCCACAGGGCGGCGCCGCCATCCGACGAGCGCCGCGCCCGTTCCGAACAGCAGCAGCGACGCCGGTTCAGGGACCGGGCCGACGATCGCGACGCTCGTGATATGCGGGTGCGACGACTCGTTACCGACGGACGTGCCGTTCGCCAGCGTATGCCACAGCGACGCAGACGCACTCCGCAGATCCACGTCAATCATTCCCGAGGCGATCGAGAACTCGAACCGGCCGTCGATGGTGCGGTCGCGGATGCTGGTGAAGGCCGCGGTGCCGGGCGGCCCGAACACTCCCATGTCGAACACGGTGCCGGGCGCGACGAAGACCGAGTCGAACCTGAGTCCGCCGGCGGGGGTGTCTCCGTTGACGCTCGTCCGATAGGTCGCGAGCAGCCCCGATCCGTCGAACAGGTTCGTCGTGAAGGTGCCGAAGGGCTCTTCTCGCGTCCCGTTGAATTCGAAGCGCAGGAGGTCCGGAACCCCTAAGTTCAATGGGAACGGCATCGACGTCGCGAAATCGAACGTGACGCGCAGCACCTGGCCCGGCAGCAGCGGATCGGCGGACGCACGCGTCGGCACGAGCAGCGCCCCGGCAACAAGAGCGCCGGCCACCACCGATTTCGCGCTCAGCATCCGAGCCTCCGCCGCGAGCGCCAGCCGGCAAGTGCGGCGCCGGTGCCAAGCAGCAGCAGGCTTGCCGGTTCCGGCGTGGCCGCCGCACCTTCACCGAGGACCCGAAACGCCGTCGCAAAATCGCGTTGGCCGCTGCCGGACCACGGCCCGAAGTTGTTGCGCGCGACGTCGGCCACGAGGCCGGGGTGATGCGGCGACAGGAACCACAATCCGTCCGCGATGCCGAGCGTGGTCGCCTCGACGAAGTAGGTGCTGCCCGCCGTCAGCAGCGGATGCGCCGAGGAGTCGAAGCGGAAGATGCCGCTGCCGGTTCTCTCCGTCGTGAACGTCTCGAGGAGCGCGCCGGGCAGCGCGCCGTCGGAGGCGAACAGGTTGATCTGCAGCGTGCCCTCGTCGAACGAAAACGGGAACTGCAGCGGAAGCTCCAGCGCCTGCAGGTTCGCTGATGACGACGGGGTGAACGCGAACGCACGCGCAAACCGGCTGTCGGGATCGCCTTCCACGCCGACGTCGAATCCGAAGAATGCGGACGCGGTCTGGAACGAGTTACCGGCACCGAAGCTGTCGAAAAGGATCGCGTCGGCCGACGCGGGCGCGGCGGTCAGCATCGCGGCGAAGGAGAAGGCCAGGACCGTTTTTGTGGCGGACATGTACGCACCTTTCCCGAAAATCCGAGGGATCGCTCGTGCGACCCCGTTGTCTACGCGCGAAGGTGCAGCGGACGTGCCGCGGTCCTGCCGGGCTTGACGCACGCGTTGCCCGCGTGAACTAATCCGGATCCTAACCATCCATCCCTCACGGAGAATCCTTTTCATGCGAATTCGTGTCGTACGCGCTGCACTTGCGGCCACGCTTGCCGCAGGCGCAGTAACCCTGGTGTCTGGAAAGTCCACGATTGTTTTCGCCCAGTCGACGTGGCAGGTCGTCGCCGCCGGATTGAACAACCCGCGCGGTCTGGGTTTCTCACCGAACGGTGTGTTGTACGTTGCCGAAGCGGGCACCGGAGGCGACGGCGCGTGCGTGCCGAGTCCGGAAGGCGGCGCCGCGTGCTACGGCGCGACCGGATCGATCACGCGCATTACCAATCCCGCGTCGCACCCTGAACAGGAACGAATCGTCACCGGACTGCCCTCGCTCGCGCCGCCGCCCGACGCGGCCAATGCGGGCCAGAACGCCCTCGGACCGCACGACGTCGATTTCCATGGCAATGGAAACGGCTACGTGACGATCGGACTTGGAGCCAACCCGGCCACGCGCACGACGCTTGGCGCGGTGGGCTCGCGCCTGGGACGTCTGGTGCGGCTGCAATCGAACGGGAAGGTCCGGTTCGAAGAGGATCTGGCCGGGTACGAAGCGGCGGCCAATCCTGACGGCGGCCTCCCGGACTCGAACCCGTTCGGCGTCCTCGCGCTCGGCGGCAAGGTGGTGTACGCGGACGCCGGCGCCAACGCCCTGAACGAAGTGGAGGCGAACGGCACGATCAAGACGCTGGCGGTGTTCCCGACGCGCCTCGTCCAGAACCCCTTCGCGCCGCCCGGTGTCATGATTCCAATGCAGGCGGTTCCGACGACGGTGGTGCGCGGACCTGACGGCGCCTACTACGTGGGCCAGCTCACCGGCTTCCCGTTTCCTGCCGGCGGCGCCAATGTCTACCGCGTGCCGGCGAACGGCGGCGCGCCGCAGGTGTTCGCGAGCGGGTTCACGAACATCATCGGCATCGCGTTCGGACCGGATGGATCGCTCTACGTGCTCGAGATTACCGCCAACGGGCTACTCTCGGGAGATCCGACGGGCGCGGTAATCCGCGTGGCTCCGAACGGGACGCGCACGACGATCGCGTCGACCGGTCTGGTGACGCCGGGTGGGATCGAGGTCGGTCGCGACGGTTCGATCTACGTCACCAACTTCTCGACGCAGCCGGGCATCGGCGAAGTGGTTCGGATCACGCCCTAGATGTGTGAAAGCGCGGAGCGCGAGGGCCCTTCGCTCAGGCCGGACGATGGCCGAGCCGCCTTCGCGCTTCGCACGCCGCTATGGCAATCGGAAACGGGCGCTAGGCGCTGGTGCGGACGGGACGTCCCAGCACGCGTTCGAGCTCCGCGACCAGGTGTGACGGCAGGCACGGCTTGAGCAGGATCGCCTGCATCTTGACGTCCGCCGCTCGCGTCCGCACCTGCGGCGTCCAGTGTGCGGTGAGCCCGACGACCGGCACGTGGCGCGTGCGCACGTCGGCACGGAGCGCCGCCGTCAATTCGAATCCGCTCATGCCGGGCAGCGTGATGTCGGTCACGACGATGTCCGGAGGATGCCGCAGCGCAATCGGCAGCGCGTGCGCGGCGTCCTGCACGCCGGTCGGATTGAAGCCGGCGCTCGCCAGGAACTCCAGATATCCGCTCAGCGTATTCCCGTCGTCTTCGACGACGAGGATTGGAACGGTCGGTGCGTGGGCAACCATGTCCACGCCCCCAACCGAGCAAGCGCAGCGCCATGCGCGTTCCGGCCGGAATTCGCGGGTTCGCCGGGCCCGTGCCGGAGACGGACATTACAAGACAGGACACCGATTTCAGTTTTGAGGGTCGACGGAGTCGAAGGAGCGCGAAGGAATCGAAGGAGCGCGGCGTAAACTAGAAAGTCACGCCGGGTGCCCGGCCGCGCGTCTTGCGGGCCGAAACAGGCGGCGAACAGCCGAGGCGTGGTGGTGTGCGGAGGTTTTTGTGGCTCTCAGGCGCGGCGTCTGGCTCGTGATCATCCTCCTCGTCCTGGCCGTCTTCGTCTCGGCGGCCGGTCTCCTGCTGTTGTACACGGCCGTCGGACGCGAGCCCCAGGTGGCGCGCAACTCGACGCTGGTGCTGCGGCTGAACGGCGACTTCGCGGAAATCGAGCCGGGAGGCGTGCTTGGCTCGTTCATCGAGTCGCCGCCCACCGTGCGATCGATCGTCGAGACGCTGCGCAAGGCCAAGGTCGACGCCCGCATCGCCAGCGTGATCATCAAACCGGCGGGCGCCGCCGCGCTCTGGGGCAAGGTGCAGGAAATCCGCGACGCGATCGTCGACTTCCGCCGCTCGGGGAAACCGATCATCGCGTTCATGGAATACGGCGGCGAGCAGGAGTACTACCTCGCAACCGCGTGCGACAAGGTGTACCTGATGCCGGTGGCCTCGCTCGATCTCACCGGCATCGCCAGCTACGAGCTGTTCCTGCGCGGCATGCTCGACAAGATCGGCGCGTATCCCGACGCGCTGCACATCGGCGAATACAAGACCGCGTCGAATACGTTCACCGAGCACGGGTTCACGCCCGCGCATCGCGAGATGGCGGAGTCGCTCAACACCGATCTCTACGAACAACTCGTGCGCGGCATCGCCGACGGCCGTCACAAGAGCGAGGCGAACGTCAAAACCCTGATCGATCACGGCCCGTTCCTGCCCGAAGACGCACTGCGCGTCGGCCTGATCGACGACCTCGCCTACGAGGACGAGCTCGACGACAAGGTGAAGCTCGCCACCGGCACGCCGCGGTATGTCGATCTGAACGACTACCGCCAGGTCAGTCCCACGTCGCTGGGCCTCGGGCGCGGTCCGCGCATCGCCGTCATTTTCGCCGCCGGGATCATCGCTTCGGGGAAGAGCAACTACGACTCGCCGCAGGGACAGGTCGTCGGCTCCGACACGATCGTCGAGTATCTGCGCAAAGCGCGCGCCGACAACTCTGTGAAAGCGATCGTGCTGCGCGTCGACAGCCCCGGCGGCTCCGCGATTGCCTCGGACGTCATCTGGCGCGAGGTGATGCTGACGAAAACACAGAAGCCGGTGATCGCGTCGATGTCCGATGTCGCCGCATCGGGCGGCTACTACATCGCGATGCCGGCGCACGCGATCGTCGCGGAGCCCTCGACGCTCACGGGATCGATTGGCGTCGTCATCACCAAGTTCGTGATCGACGGCACGCTCAAGAAGCTCGGGATCAACCTGGAAGGCGTGGCGCAGGGCAAGTACGCGGGGATGTATTCACCGGTGCGTCCGTTCACGCCGGAAGAGCGCGCGCGCATGGCGGAGAGCATGCAGGCCACCTACGACACGTTCGTCGAGAAGGCGGCGCAGGGGCGCAACACGACCCCCGAGCGCATCGACGCGATCGGGCAGGGGCGGGTGTGGACCGGGAAGCAGGCGAAGCAGATCGGCCTGGTCGACGAGCTGGGCGGCCTCGAGCGCGCACTCGCGATCGCGAAGCAGCGCGCAAAGATTCCGGTCGATTCCGAAGTGGAGCTCGTCGTATATCCGCCGCGGAAATCGATCTACGACGTGATTCGCAGTCCGTTCGGCGCGGCGGATCAATCCGCGACGCTCGCGTCGCTGCTCGGGTTCAGGAACCCGCACCTGCTGCAGACGCTGACGTCGCCGTTGCAGGTCTTCCGCCGCGGCGAGCCGCTCGCCTTGATGCCCAACGTGTTCGTTCGATGACGTTGGGCAGGCGTCAATGCCGAATGCCGGCTTGACACTTGTCAATGCCACATGCCAAATGCGGAATGATTATTTCTCTTCGGCATTAGGCATTGACTAGCGTCAGCCCGCGGCATTTGGCATTGACACGCCTCACCGCTGCACTCGCCCGGACGCATCTCCCTTCGCGAGCGCGTCGACTTCCGCGACGCTGACGCGGTTGAAATCGCCGGGAATCGTCTGCTTCAGCGCGCTCGCGGCAACCGCGAAGCGCAGCGCGGCCTCGTGCGTGCGTCCCGTCGCCAGCCCGTAGATGAGACCCGCGGCGAAGCTGTCGCCGCCGCCAATCCGATCCACCAGCCGCACCGCATAGTGCTGGCTTCGATGCACCGTTCCGGTGGCGCCGTCCCACAGGAGGGCGCTCCAACCGTTGTCGCTCGCCGACAGGCTCTCGCGCAATGTGATTGCGACCAGCGACGGCCCGAACTCGCGCGTCACGCGCTCGGCCGCATGGCGATAGCCGGTCACGTCGAGCGTGCCGGCCGTGACATCGCTTCCTTCGACCTCGACCCCGAGCACCGTCTGCAGATCTTCTTCGTTCGCGATGACGACGTCGACGTCGCGCATCAGCGGACGCATCGTCGCTTGCGCCTGCGCCTCGGTCCAGAGCTTCTTGCGGTAATTGAGGTCGACGCTGATGCGGGCGCCGGCGCGCTTCGCGGCGGCAATGGCGGCCTTGGTGGCCGCGGTGGCCTTGTCGCCGAGCGCGGGCGTGATGCCCGTGACGTGAAACCACGCGGCGCCGTTCATGACGCGCTCCCAGTCGACCGCGTCTGCGGGAATCTCGCTGATCGCCGAGTGCGCGCGATCGTAGAGTACCGTCGATGCGCGCTGGCTCGCGCCGGTCTCCGTGAAGTAGATCCCGAGGCGGCTCCCGCCGCGGGCGATGAAGTCGGTGCGCACCCCTTCAGCCCGCAGCGCGCGGACCGCCGCGTCGCCCATGGCGTTGGCCGGGAACCGGGTCACGTAGTAGCTCTCGAGACCCAACTGCGCCAGGCTGACCGCCACGTTTGCTTCGCCGCCGCCGAAGGTTGCGACCAGCATCGGCGACTGCAGCAGCCGCTCGAATCCCGGCGGGCTCAGGCGCAGCATCAGCTCGCCAAACGCGACCACCTTCATTTGGCGCCCCGCGCCGCCGCCACGTTGGCGACGATGCGCCGCGCCTTGTCGACAATCACCTCGAACTTGCCGCTGTCGATTGCCGCGGTGTCGACGAGCGCGGACCCGACGCCCACCGCGACGGCTCCCGCGCGAATCCACTCGCCCGCGTTGTCGACGGTCACGCCGCCGGTCGGCATCAGCCGCACGTGCGGCAGCGGCGCGCGCACATCCTTTATGTACTGCGGCCCCAGCGTGGTGGCGGGGAACACCTTGATGATGTCCGCCCCCATGTCGTGCGCGTCGAGAATCTCGGTTGGCGTGAAGCATCCCGGCGCGACCGCGACGCCGCGATCGTGGCACGCCCGCACGACCTCTCTCCGGAACACGGGGCTGACGATGTAGCGCGCGCCCACGTCGATGACCGCGTGCGCGGTGGCCGCGTCCGTAACCGTGCCCGCCCCCAGCAGGAATCCTTCCGGCATCGTCGGGGCGAGGTCGCGAATGAGCTCGATCGCATTCGGCACCGTCATCGTCACTTCGAGCGCACGCACGCCGCCCTCGACGAGCGCGTCGACGACGGCGCGGAGCTTCGTCGCGTCGCGCATGCGGATCACCGCGACGATGCCGAGCTGTTCAATCGCGCGGACGGTGGCTTCGCGGGTGTCGGTGGTAATCGGTTGTGTCATCGGTGTACGAAGATCCTGTGATAACCTGCCGGGCCGGATGTGGTTATATCACCGCATCCGCTCCTCCCGCGATTATCGATCCACAATCTTCAGTACGCGGGATCTTTCGGTAGAGCATGGCGGCACATCTCTTCGATCTCACCGGCAAAACGGCGGCGGTGATTGGTGGCACGAGCGGCATCGGCCGCGTGCTCGCGCTGGGGCTCGCAGACGCCGGCGCGGACGTCGTCGCAACCGGGCGGCGCGAAGCGCTCGTCGACGAGGTCGCCGCGGAAGTGGAGCAGCGCGGCCGGCGCACGCTGCGGCTGGCGACCGACGTCGGCGACGAGGCGGCGCTGGGGCGGTTCCGCGACGCGATCGTCGGCGAGTTCGGCCACGTCGACATCGTGTTGACCGCGGCCGGTATTACGCGCCGCGCGCCGACGCTCGAAATGCCCACCGACGAGTGGCAGAACATCATCGACGTCAACCTGATGGGCACGTTCCGCGCGTTCAAGGCGTTCGCGCCGGCGATGATCGCGAGAAAGAGCGGACGACTGATCGGCGTGGGATCGCTCACGTCGTTCATCGGCATGCACGAGGTCAGCGCCTACACGA
>JBKPRU010000133.1:0-7236 GCA_046734675.1 Acidobacteriota bacterium | reverse complement strand
GTCTTCGTCTGCCCCTGCAGCGTGATCTGAAAGGCCTTGTCGTAGTCGTTACCGCAGACGTCGCATCTCGCCATTAGGTCCTCGTTTCTCAGTTGCGCGCGGGCCCACCCCCGCGCGCTTGCGCTCGGCGCTGTCTTCCGTCCTCCGCCTTCCGCCATCCGTCTTCTTTTCCGGCACCGGATCAGGTCGACATTCGCCGTTTGTTCGGCACGCCTCGTGCAACCGTCTGGTTGAGGAGGACACGTCATGTCTCGACGAAACGATGAGCCCGAGTCGAATCGCATAAAGGATCCGGACCAATGGAAGACCGGCGACGAGCCGATGACTGGCGCGCAGCAGTCGTACCTCGAAACGCTCGCGAGCGAAGCGCACGAGGAGGTCGAGGACGATCTGACGAAAGCAGAGGCGTCGAAGCGCATCGAGGAGCTGCAGGACAAAACCGGCCGCGGCAAGTAAGTCTCAAACCCCGACCGGGGTCTGACCCCAGTGTGGGTGTGTAACCGGGCGTCCGGGGTCTGACCCCGGACGTCAGAGTTCCAGGTCGTAGCGCTGTTCGGTGCGGACGGCGCCCCAGAGCTCGTGGGTCTTCTCCTCGCGCAGCTCGAAACCCGCGTCGCGATAGAGGTGGGCTGACACGGGCAGGCCGCGGATCGTCCAGAGAAAAACGACGCGGAAGCCGCGCTCGCGGCAGAACGCCAGCGCCTCGTTCATCAGCCGGCGCCCAACGCCTTGGCCGCGCGCCTCGGGCTGCACGAGAAACCAGCGCAGCTGCGCTGTACGATCCGCGCGGCCGGCGATCGCGATCGTGCCGACGATGCCGGCTGCGTTCTCCGCGATCCATAGACGATCCGTGTCGGGGTTGAACGTCGACGCGAAAGCGGCGAGGCCAGCGGCGACATACCCCTCGAAGGTCCAGTCCAAATCGTATTCACGCGCGTAGAGGACCCCGTGCATCCGGACGATCTCCCCGATGTCGCCCGGACGAAGGGCCGTACGCAGCTGCACGTCCACGTGTTACTTCACGGTCACGGGCGAGAACAGCGCGTTCACGTCGGCGCCGGACACCGCGTCGCCAAGCGCGGTGAACGTCCCCTGGTCGGCGATCTCCCGCGCGGCGCTCAGAAACCCCGTCCACGCCGAACGCGCCAGCGCGCCGCCGACGCTGATGCGGCGCACGCCAATCTCCCGCAGCGCGTCGACGGTCGTGAAGGCGCTGCCCACACCCACGTTCACCGGCTTTGGCGCCACCGCTTGCACAACGCTCTTGATGTCTTCGAGCGACCGCAGGCCCGGCGCGTAAAGGCAATCGGCGCCCGCGTCAGCAAACGCAGTCAGGCGACGAATCGTCTCTCGCAGGTCGGGACGGCCCGCGATGAACCCCTCGGATCGCCCCACCAGCATCACGTCCGGCGTGCGTTGGTCGAGCGCGTGTCGGGCGGCGCGGATCCGTTCGACCGCCAGCGAGAACTCGAACAGTGGATCCGCGGCATCACCCGTCGAATCTTCGATCGACAGCGCCGCGATGCCGGTCTCGGCGGCGCGCGCGACGTTCCGCGCGACCTCGTCGGGGTCGGTTGCGAATCCTTTTTCGAAATCCGCATTGATCGGCACGGGCACGCTGTCGGCGAGCGCGCGCAGGTGCGCCAGCGCGTCGTCGAGCGTGATGTCGTTGTCGCGTCGCCCGATCGACCACGCGAATCCCGCGCTCGTCGAAGCCAGGGCGCGGAAACCGAGTTGCACGAGGACGCGCGCGCTGCCGAGATCCCACGGATTCGGGATGACGAAGCAGCCGCGCTCGTGGAGGCGGCGGAATGTGCGTCGGCGTTCGATGACCTCGGTCATCCGCGGATTCTACCGCCGCGGGCTCGCGCCGCGAGGACCAATTGGACGCCTGGCGCTTGCGTCACTCATGCTCAGGGCGTGGGAGATAGATGCGATAGCGCAGTCCAGGCTTGCCGCCGTAGGCGGCGGGCTTGACGAACTCCTCACAGAGGACGCCGCCGTTGGCTTCGATGACCGACCGCGACGCGACATTGTCAGGCTCGGTCGTCAGCTCGACGTAGCGCAGGCCGACGTCACGCGCGTCCCGCAGGACGACCCGCAGCGCCGCCGTTGCATAGCCGCGACGCTGCTTCCACGGCACCACGGCGTAACCGATGTGGCCGAGGCAATACGGCGGCAGCGCCTCCGTGCCGTGCTGCCAGCGCAGGCCGATGCTGCCGCAGAACTCGCCGTCCCAGATCCACTTGCGGTAGCCAGGGAGACGGGGCACTGCTGTGCCGTCGGGTAGTGTGATCGGCGCCCCGCGCGCCTCGACGTCGACGAGGCTCGCGACAAAACCGTCTGGATCGGATGCGATGCGCGCCAACTCCTCGTCAGCGGCAGCCTGGCCGCGCATGTTGTCCGGCGACCACCCTCGTTCGAGCGCAGCGGCATATCCGGGTAAGTACTCGTGCGAGGGCCAGACCAGGCGCATCATGTGACCAGAGCGCCGCCATGCTAGCAGTACGAGCAGACCTTCGACAGGCCGTGATTTACCGGTGACGCCGCGCCGCGCACTCGGGTAGGCTACCGGCAACTTTGATGGCCATGAACTCACGCACCGTATCGCGGCGCTCCTTTCTGAAGACGACCACCGCAGCCGCAGGAATCGCGCCGTTGGGGATACGCGAGGTCTCCGAACGGCGCCCCCAGGCCGCCGGCCGGCTGATTGCGTACGTGGGCACGTTCAGTTCCCCGCTACGCGATACGCTGCCGACGCAGGTCGATCTGCCGCCGGGGAACGGCCGCGGCATCCATGCGTTCACTGTCGATCGCACGACCGGCGCGATGACGCCGAGCGGCATCGTCGAAATCGGCACCAGCCCGAGTTGTCTCGCGCGGAATGCCGCGGGGACGCGACTGTATTCCGCGAACGAGACCGACCGGGCCGGCGACGAGAAACAGGGAACGGCCAGTGCGTTCGCGGTGAATCCGACGGACGGATCGCTGCAGCTCCTGAACACCGTGCGAACCGGCGGCCGCGGGCCGACCTATGTCAGCGTGCATCCCGGCGGCCGCCACCTGCTCGTCGCGAACTACTTCGGGGGATCCGTCGCGGTGCTTCCGATCCTCGGCGACGGCCGCCTTGGCGAGGCGTCGGACGTAAAGGAAGATGCCGGCGCCATCGGCGCCACCCGCGCGACGAACGCGCCGCCCGGGAGCTTCGCCGTCAGCGGCCACGATCGGACGCACGCCCACATGATTCAGGCGGATCGGTCCGGTCGCTTCGTGCTGCACGTCGACCTGGGCCTCGATCGAATTTTTGTCTGGCGGTTCGATGCCGAGCGCGGGCTGCTGCAACCGAACGATCCGCCGGCCGTCTCCCTGCCGAACGGCGACGGACCGCGGCATTTCGATTTCCACTCGAATGGCCGCTGGCTCTACTCGATCCAGGAGGAAGGCTCGACCGTCGCGCTGTTCGACTTCGATCCCTCGTCGGGTCGCTTGCAGATGCGCCAGACGATCTCCACGCTGCCGCCCGGATTCGCGGGCAGCAATTTCTGTTCGGAGATCCTGGTGTCGAGCGACGGACGTTACGTGTACGCGGGCAACCGGCTGCACGACAGCATCGCCATCTTCTCGATCGGGTCCGATGGCCGCCTGACCTACGTTCGCGAAGAATGGACGCGCGGGGACTATCCGCGCAGCTTCGGCTTCGACCCGACCGGCAGGTTCCTCTATTGCTGCAATCAGCGAGCTGACGCCGTGGCCGTGTTCAGTGTGGACCGCGCGAGCGGCAGCCTTTCGTTCACCGGACAATACGTTCCGGTCGGCAATCCGTCGAGCATCGTGTTCGTGTCGCTTGCATGACCCTCCCCGTCACGTTCTTTCCGTGACCGGCTTCTCTCCCGTTCCGGGCAGTCGGGGCCCGTCAGCGAGCAACTCCGAGACCTCTGCGCCCCGATAGATCACCTGCGCGCCGTTCTTCGGCAAGCCGCCGGTATCGGCGGTCGGCCCATACGTCGAGTAGAGCGGCAGTCCCCACGCACGCAGGTACATCGTCAATTGGCCGCGGTGATGGGCGGTGTGCGTGACGCGCCGCGTGAGCACCCATGCGCGCGTGCGGCGAACGTCGAAGAACTGCGTCTCCCCTTCGAACCACTCGTCCGGCTGACGCGCGAGCTGCGCGTGGCGCGCCGACGCGCAGTCGCCATAATGCTGAATGAAGGCGTCGCGCGTCTCGACGTCTGGTAACGCGGGACGCTCGATCTCGAGCCCGAGCATCGTCCGCATCCAGGTGTCTTCGCTGAGACACTGATGCACCAGGTGCTCGAGCGGCGATCGCGCCCGCGGCTCGGGACGCCACGCGACGCGATCGATCGGGATCTGCGCCCAGACGCCAAGCGTCTTCAGACGCTCGGTGCGGTAGGTTTCGACGAGAAAGTCATAGCGCGACATCGAGGACTCCGAGCGGTAGTCTACACGGGCCACCGCAGCGTGCCGCACTGACGGGCGCCGCCCTCGACAACGGGTTACGCGCGCTTCTTTCGGACCGCCGCGGCCGCACGCCCAGGCGGATGCTTTCCGACGGGTGCGCTCGGCCCGCGGCTCATGACTGTGTCCCTCCGCTCGACACCGGAGCGGCGTTCGGGATGACGTCGGTGCCTTTCCGCCTTCCGCACCTCGGCGCGCGCCGCCGCAGCCGCGCGTTCATGAAGGCTGGCGGCGACCCGCGCCGCGGCGGCGCGCTCTGCCATCAGCTGCTTCTCTGCCTCGCGGCGACGCCGCGCCGCTTCGTGAGCTTCGAGCCGTGCGATTGCGGCCGAGTCCGCGTAGGTCTGTGCCTCGGCCCACGCCAACTCCTCCTCACGCTCAGCGTGCTGAACCCGCCGGGCCAGGCGGGCCTCCGGCAGCAGCGCGCGAGCGCGCTGCAGGGCGCCTTCCAGATAGGCGGTCGAAATCCCGCTGGCCCAATAGGCGACCGCCGCCAGACTGTTCTGAGTCGTCTCACGATCCGTGGCCAACACCCGGCCGGTGTGAAGTGGGAAGAAGACGAACCAGCCATCCCAATGCGCTTCCGCGTGCGTAGCGGCATACACCCTGACGACGTACTCGTGGCGATCCGGAGCCACGAGAACCTGGGAGTACTGCATGACGAAGTGAACCATAACGCCCTCCCAAACCTCGCGTTCGGCTACTCTCGCAGCAAATGCAATGCCCGGTCGCCGCTTGCTTGAGCGCTCAATCAGACCACTCTCGCGCATTGCTTTTCCGCTTAAGCATGGTCCGTAGGGAGCGCCGGCGGCACCGAGCTTGCGTGATCAATCGGTGCGTCCGAACGGAAGGACGTGTCCGTATATCGCGTGAAGACGACCGACCGTCAAGGCCGTCCTCGGAGGAGACCCTATGGCTGGCAAGACGTCCGCGCCCATGAGCAGGTGGCCGCGACTCGCGGCGGAGCTGATCGTCGCCCATGCCCCCGACCCCGTTTTCGTCTGCGATCTCAAAGGCAAGATCCTCGAAGCCAATCACGCCGTGTCGGAGTTGCTCGGCCTGCGTCGCGACGAGGTGCTCGAACAATCGCTCTCCCGCTTCCTCAGTCCCGGCGAGACCTGCGAGTTCATCGCCGCTGTCCGCGAGGTGGTCGAGTGCGGCGTGTCGCGAAATGTGCGGCTCGCACCCCGCACCGTCTCCGGCGAAGTCATTCCCACGGCGCTCAACGCTGCCCTTCTCCGCAACCCTGGCGGACAGGCGATCGGTGTCATCGGCGTCCTGCGCGACATGCGCGAACTGGACAAGGCACGTGCCTATGCCGAAGGGCTCATCAAGAATGCGCCGGACCCCGTGTTCGTCTCGGACCTGAACGGGAAGATCCTTCAGGCCAACGACGCGGTGTTCAACGTCCTCGGTTTGCGCCCCGACGAACTGATCGAGCACTCGCTGTCCGGCATCATCTCGCTCGAGGAAACACGTGAATTCATGACCGCCCTTCGCGAGGTGGTCGAGCGCGGAGAAACCCGGAACGCACGCCTCCATCCGCGGAGCGCTTCAGGCGAGATCATCCCGACGACGCTGAACGCGTCGGCCCTTCGCGCGGCGGACGGCGAAGTCATCGGGGTCATCGGCATCCTTCGCGATATGCGCGAATTGGACAAAGCGTGGCGGTACGCGGAAAGTCTCATCAAGGACGCGCCGGATCCCGTGTTCGTGAGCGATCTCCAGGGCAAGATCCTCCAGGCGAATGACGCGGTCTCCGAACTATTGGGATTGCGCGAGGACCAGGTGGTCGAACAGTCGCTCTCTCGGTTCATCGGACCCGAGGAGACCGGGCAGTTCGTGGCAGCCTTGCGCGAGGTCGTCCACCGCGGGATCACGCGCAACATCCGCCTCAACCCGCGCAATGCGTCGGGAAACGTGATTCCGACGACCCTCAACGCGTCCGCTCTCCGTGATACCGACGGGCGGGTCGCGGGGGCGATCGGCATCCTGCGCGACATGCGCGCGTACGATCAGGTCGTCGGCGCGCTCGAGGAATCACGGCGCGATCTCGAAGCGGCAAGCCGGGCAAAGGACCAGTTCCTGGCGATGGTTTCGCACGAGTTGCGCACGCCGCTGATGGCGATACTCGGGTGGGCGAGGATGCTTCGAGGCGGCATGCTCGACGAGGCGAGCGCCGCCCGCGCCTTGGAAGTGATCGAACGCAACTCCAAACTGCAGGCGCATCTCATCGACGATCTGCTGGACCTCTCGCGAATCGTCACGGGGAAACTTCAGCTGGAGCTCCGACCAGTCGATCCCGTAGGCGTCCTCGAGGCGTCGATCGATGCAGTTCAGGCATCAGCCGACGCGAAGGGAATTGCGCTCAAAGTGATGCTCGATCCCGCCGTCGGACCCATCGTCGGCGATCCCCACCGTCTTCAGCAGGTCGTCTGGAACCTGCTCTCCAACGCAATCAAGTTCACACCGCCGCTGGGACGCGTCGAGCTCTGCCTGGAACGCCGCGGCGCGACCGCGCGCATCAGCGTGCGTGATACGGGCCCCGGGATCGATGCTGATCTTCTGCCCCATATCTTCGACCCCTTTCACCAGGGAGAGAACGGCCAGCACGTCGGCGGCCTGGGACTCGGACTCGCCATCGTGCGTCACATCGTCGAGCAGCATGGCGGCTGCGTGAAGGTCGCGGATGCTGAAAGGGGCTGCGGCGCAACCTTCATCGTCGAGCTCCCCACGAGGCGAGACGCGTTCAAGCGCGTG
>JBKPRU010000132.1:0-10315 GCA_046734675.1 Acidobacteriota bacterium | reverse complement strand
CAGATACCCAATAAGTACGGCCCAGTCGAGCGCCTGAATATTCATCGTTTTCCGGGGGGCTTCGCCCCGCCGGACCCCCCTACACGCTCGCTCGCGGGAGCCCCTGGCCCCGCTCCGCTCGCGTGGCTCACGCGCTATCGCTCGTTCGCTTCCGCCTGCACGTATTGCCATCCGGGGGGCTTCGCCCCGCCGGTCCCCCCTACACGCTCGCTCGCGGGAGCCCCTGCCCCGCTCCGCTCGCGTGGCTCACTCGCTATCGCTCGTTCGCTTCCGCCTGCACGTATTGCCGTTCAATTCGAGTACCAACGCGACATAACAGCTCGTACGGGATCGTGCCGATCGCGGCGGCAATTTCGCGCACGTCGAGCGACCCGCCGTCTTGATCGCCGACGATCACCACTTCATCGCCCGGCGACACTTCCATCCCCGTCACATCGATCATCGTCATGTCCATGCACACGGAGCCGACGATGGGGACGCGGCGGCCGCGGACGAGCATGAACCCGCGGCCCGCAAGGCGGCGATCGAGGCCGTCGGCATAGCCGGCGGGGACGATTGCGATCGTCCGGACCGTGTCCGACACGCTCGTCAGTCCATAGCCGGTCCCTTCGCCCGGCCGCGTGCCCTTCACGTGAACGATACGGCTGTGGAGTGACAGGGCAGGTCTGAGCGTCAGCGTCGACGCGAGCGGTGGCGGCACGATGCCGTAAAGGAGGAGGCCCGGGCGGACGAAGTCGTACCAGACGCGCTCGTCGCGGAGGAGCGCCGCGCTGTTGGCGGCGTGGCGCCACCGCGGGCGGATGCCGAGCTGCGCGATCGTCGCGCACGCCCGCTCGAAGCGGTCGCGCTGCACCGCGAACGCGGGATGTTCGGGATCGTCGGCGGTGGCGAAATGCGTATACACCGCGTCGATGGCGAGGTGCTCGGACGCGGCGATCTCCGGCAGCGTCCGCGCGAGATTGTCGTGGCGGAACCCGAGCCGGTTCATCCCGGTGTCGATCTTGAGGTGGCAGTGCAGGCGGCGTCGATGTTTCGCCGCGGCTGCCGACAACGCGCGGGCGGCGGACGGCGTCGAGATCGTCGGCGTCAGGTCGTACTCGAACACGCCGTCGAGATCGCTGATCCCGAGCGCGCCGAAGACGAGAATCGGGATGCCGACGCCGGCCTTGCGCAGCACGATCCCTTCCTCGATGTCCGCGCACGCGAGCATCGCGGCGCCGGCGCGCTCGAGCGCGAGGCCGACGCTGGTCGATCCGTGCCCGTACGCATTCGCCTTCACCACGGCGATGATGCGGGGTCGGGTCTGGCCTGCGCCGACAAACGCCGCGATCGCGCGCAGGTTCCCTTCAATTGCCGCGAGATCGACGATGGCGTGGGTCGGACGGATCACTCTCCACCGGGGGACTGCGTCCCCCGGACCCCCTTACACCGTCGCTCGCGCCCTTCGACGCTGCTCAGGGCGCCCTGAGCGGAGTCGAACGGGCGGGGACCCCGACCCCGCTCCGCTCCGGTGGCTCGCTCGCGCAGCTCGCTCGCAAGCATTACATCGGTTGGTGGTTTTCGAACTTGGTGAACTGATTGAGGAACGTCAGGCGGACGCTGCCGATCGGGCCGTTGCGATGCTTGCCGATGATGATCTCGGCCGTCCCGAGCTCCTCCGGCTTCGTCTCTTCCTTGTCGTAGACCTCGGCGCGGTAAATGAACATGACGAGGTCAGCGTCCTGTTCGAGCGCGCCCGACTCTCGCAGGTCCGAGAGCTGCGGACGGTGGTCGGTGCGTGACTCGGGCGCGCGGCTCAACTGCGACAGCGCGATGATCGGGATGTTCAGCTCTTTCGCGAGGATCTTGATCGAGCGCGAGATCGACGTCAGCTCCTGCTGGCGGCTCTCGAAGCGCCCGCGCCCCTGCATCAACTGGATGTAGTCGATGACGACGAGATCGAGCGTGTGCTGCGCGGCGAGGCGACGGCACTTCGCGCGCATCTCGAGGAGGCCGACGCCCGGCGTGTCGTCGATGTAGATCGGCAGCTCCGCCAGCGACCCGAGCGCGTGCGACAGCTTGCCGTAGTCCTTCTCCGTGAGATACCCGGTGCGGAACTTGTGCGCGTCGATCATCGCCTCGGAGGTCAGCAGCCGCAGGAACAGCTGCTCCTTCGACATCTCGAGGCTGAAGACGCCAACGGTCTTCCCCTTCTTCGCCGCGTTCTGCGCGACGTTGAGGACGAAGCTGGTCTTCCCCATCGCCGGACGCGCGGCCAGGATGATCATGTCGGACGGCTGGAACCCCGCCGTCATCTCGTCGAGATCCTGGAACCCGCTCGGGACGCCAGTGATGGCGTTCCGCTGCTCCTGCAGCTTCTCGATGGTCGCGAAGCTGCTCTGCACCAGATCCCGGAGCGGCGTGAACCCGGCGCTGATCCGCCCTTCGGCGATCTCGAAGATCGCCTTCTCGGCGCTGTCGAGGATCAAATCCGCGTCTTCTTCGGCCTGGTAGGCCTCGGCGATGATGCGCGTCGCCGAGTGAATCAGCCCGCGCAGCGTCGCCTTCTCCTTGACGATGCGCGCGTAGTGCTCGACGTTGGCGCTCCGCGGCACGCCGTCGGCAAGCGACGAGATGTACGCCGGGCCGCCGACTTCGTCGAGCTCGCCGCTGCGCTGGAGTTCGTCCTTGAGCGTGACGAAGTCGATCGCATCGCCGCGCTCGCTGAGCGCGACCATCCGATCGAAGATGCGGCGGTGCGCGTCGCGGAAAAAATCGCGCGAGTCGATCAGTTCGGCGGCGCTGTTGAACGCGTCGTTGTGGATCAGGATCGCGCCGAGGACCGCTTTCTCGGCATCGAGATTGTGCGGGAGCGTGCGCTCAGGTGCGATGGCGACTTCGGGCATTCGACCGCGATGTGATGAGTGATGACTGCGGGAGCTGGCGATCGAAGGATACACCGATCGCCGCCGCCGCGGATCACCAATTCATCACATCGCGCGAGCTGACACGCGTTACACGTGCTCTGGAACGACCTTCACTTTGACGTGCGCGGTCACGTCGCGATGGATCTTCACCGGCACGCTCGTCTCGCCGAGCGCCTTCAGCGGATCGTGCAGCTGAATCTTGCGCTTGTCGACCTCGAAGCCTTTCGCCTGCAGCGCGTGCGCGATGTCGGCGGAGGTCACCGAGCCGTAGAGCGTGTCGTTCTCGCCCACGCGGCGCGCGATCTCGATGTCGAGCTGCGAAAGCCGCTGCGCGATCGCGTCGGCCTGCGAGCGCTCCTCGGCGTCGCGCGCCTCGGCAAGCTTCTTCTCGCGATCGATCTGCCGCTTGTTGTTGTTCGTGACCGCCAGCGCGAGCTTGCGCGGCAGCAGGTAGTTCCGCGCGTAGCCCTCGGCGACCTTGACGATGTCGCCGCGGCGGCCCAGGTTGTCGACGTGCTCTCTGAGTATCACTTCCATCGTTCTTGCTCCTGCGACAGCCACCCCCACGGTCTACGGCTCATCACGAAGATCACGAAGAGACGAAGATCACAAAGAAAAAACCAAATTGCCTTCGTGGTCTTCGTGGCCTTTGTGAGCTTCGTGATCGGCCGTCGGCCGTGACAGTGGCTGACGCCGAAACTAGTCGGTCACATAGGGAATCAGCGCGAGCTGGCGCGCGCGCGAGATCGCGGTCTGCAGCGCGCGCTGGTGCTTCGCGCACGTGCCCGAGATCCGCCGCGGCTGGATCTTGCCGCGCTCCGGGATGAACGGCGTCAACAGCCGCACGTCCTTGTAGTTGATGTAATCGATCTTGTCTGCGCAGAACTTGCAGACGCGGCGACGGCGGAAGAACCCGCCGCGCGGACGTCCCTCGCCCTTGCCTTTATCCGCCGACTTCGCGCCGCGTCCGCCGCGGCCTCCGCGTTCGTCGCTCATCGCTGGACCTCCGCCCCTTCAAGCCCCATCCGCTCCTCGTCCTGATCCTCGTGCGCCTCGCCGCGCCGTTCCGACGGCGACGGCTCCGGCGGCAGCCCGCGCGCGACCCGGCGCCGCGCCTGCGTAGCCTTGCGCTCGTCGCGCAGCCGCTCGGCGACGCGCAGATCCTCGTCCACCCGCACCGTCAGGTGGCGGATGACCGCGTCAATCACGCGCAGCCGGCGATCGATTTCCTTCATCAGCTCGCCCGACCCGGTGATGGTCTCGACCACATACGTCCCCTCGCGGTGATGGCCGATCTCGTAGGCGAGCTTGCGCCGCCCCCAGTTCTCGGTCTTGTCGAGGGTGCCGGTGTACCGCTGGATGATCTGCTCGATCTGCGAATGCAGATCCGCGACTTCCTGTTCGGTCGCCTCCGGCGCGACGATGTAGACGAGCTCGTACTGTCTGTTCTGACTCATGGCTCTCCTTGTGGACTGAAAGGTTCCGAGGGGCTTCGCCCCTCGGACTCCCCCACGCCGTCGCTCGCGGGGCCCCCAGGCCCCGTTCCGCTCCGGCGGGCGCGCCCTTGGCGCGCTTTACGGAGACGTCCGGATTTGATCGACAAATCCCATCGTCTCAAGGAGACAATCGGTTGGCCGTTAGGAAGTTTCTTCTCTCTCGGTCGCCCTATCGTCTTTCCTGTTGAACGTGTTCATCACCGGCAGCACGCCGTCGCTGATGAACATCTCCGCGGCGTCGGCTGCGCGCCGCACCGCGTCCTCGATGACCGGACGTTCGTCCGGGTCGAACCTCGCGAGCACGTGATCCGCGAGGTCGCGCCTCGCGTCGCCGCGCCCGACGCCGATCCGCAGCCGCGGGAACTCCTCGGTCCCGATCGACGCGACGATCGACTTCAATCCGTTGTGACCGCCCGCCGATCCCGACGGCCGCGTCCGCAGCCGCCCCAGTTCGAGCTGCACCTCGTCGACGATCACGAGCAGATCGGCCGGAGCGATCTTGTAGAACTGCAGCAGCCCCACGATCGCGGCGCCGCTGAGATTCATGAACGTGAGCGGCTTCGCGAACACCGCGTCGCCGGCCAGCCACTTCGTGCTCAGCGCCTCGATCCCGCGCGGCGCCGACGCCCACGTCAGCTGATGCCGTGAGGCGACGAGATCGAGGACTTCGAAGCCGACGTTGTGCCGCGAGCCCGCGTACTTTGTGCCCGGGTTCCCTAAACCAACGACGAGCTTCATGTGAGGCCCTGTCTGCTTTTCTCAGTGCTCGCGGGGCCCCACCCCCGCTCGCTCGCGCTCGGCGGTCCGGCTTCGCCGGACTGCACTCCGTCGCCTCGCGCGGGCCGCAGGCGCTACTTCTCTTCGTCTTCCTTCTTGCCCTTCTTGATGACTTCGGGCTCCGCCGTCGCCGCAGGGGCCGCCGCTGCCGCCGCGCCTTCCGTCGTCGCCGCCGCCGGCTCCTCGGCCTTCACGGTGACGACGTGCACGATCATCATCTCGGGATCGCTGATCGGCTTCCACCGCCCGTCGGTCGGCAGGTCGCGCACGCGGATGCCCTGGTGCAGCATCAGCTCGCTGACGTCGACGTCGATCTTCTCGGGGATGTCGCCCGGCAAGCACTCGACCTCGAGCTCGCGGTTGACGAAGTCGACGATGCCGCCCTGCTGCTTCACGCCCTTCGGCTCGCCCTTCAAGTTCACCGGCACGGTCACGGTGAGCGCCTTGTCCATCGCGACCGCGTAGAAGTCCGCGTGCAGCAGCCGGTGGTCGATCGGATCGAGCTGGTACTCCTTCACGAGCACCTTCCCGCCGCCGATGTCGACCCCCTGCAGGCCGATGAGCGTGTTGACGCCCGACTCGGAGTGCAGGATCCGCAGCAGGACCTTCGGGTCCACCGCGATCTCGACCGCCGTGTTCTTGCCTGCGCCGTACACGACCGCCGGGATCCGTCCCGCCGCCCTGAGCCGCCGCGCCTCGTTCTTGCCGCGCCCTTCGCGCGTTTCTGCCTGAAGTGTTGCTTCCATAATCAGCTACCAGCTACCAGCTACCAGCCGCCAGCCACCAGCCAGAGTAGCTGGAGGCTGGAAGCTGGCGGCTGACAGCGTCTGTTTACACGAACAACGAAGAGACCGAGGTCTCCTCGTGAATACTCCGAATCGCCTGCCCGAGCAGGCGCGCCACCGAGAGCTGCTTGATCTTCTTGCAGCAACGCGCCTTTTCCGTCATCAACGGAATGGTATTGGTGATGATCACCTGGTCGATCGGCGCGGCTTCGAGCCGTTCGATCGCCGGGCCGGACAGCACGCCGTGCACCGCGCACGCGAACACCCGCGCCGCGCCGTTCGCCTTCAGCGCGTTGGCCGCCTTCACGATCGTCCCGGCCGTGTCGACGATGTCATCCTGCAGAATGCAGGTGCGGCCGCCGACGTCGCCGATGACGTTCATCACTTCTGCCGTGCCGTCCTCGGTGCGGCGCTTGTCGATGATCGCGAGTTCGGCGTCGAGGCGCTTCGCATACGCGCGAGCGCGTTCCGCGCCCCCCGCGTCGGGCGACACGATCGTCAGGTTCTCCGCGTCGAGCCGCGACAGGTAATCGATGATCACCGGCGCCGCGAAGAGATGGTCGACCGGGATGTCGAAGAAGCCCTGGATCTGCGCCTTGTGCAGGTCCATCGTCAACACCCGGTTCGCGCCCGCGGCGCTCAACAGGTTGGCGATCAGCTTCGCCGAGATCGGCACCCGCGGCTTGTCCTTGCGATCCTGACGCGCGTAGCCGTAGTACGGAATCACCGCGGTAATCCGCGACGCCGATGACCTTTTGAACGCGTCGATCATCACGCACAGCTCGACGATGTGGCGATCGACGTCGGCGCAGGTCGGCTGCACGATGAAGACGTCCGTGCCACGGATGTTCTCGTCGATCTGGAACGAGACCTCCGTGTCGGGAAACCGCTGCAGGCGCGCGTGACCGAGCGCCACCTGGAGGAACTCCGCGATTTCCTCCGTGAGCGCGCGATGCGCGCTGCCCGAGAAAATTTTGAGCTGCCCACCGTTCATCCGTGCTGCTGCTCCGGCTGGACTTGTGGGGGCTGGCTGCCCGGGCGCTGTCGCCGCCTTCACCATGGCGTTTCCACGTTATCCGCGACCCGCCGCCCTGTCCTCACGTCCGATCTGGTTGGGGCGGGAGGATTCGAACCTCCGAATACGGGATCCAAAGTCCCGCGCCTTACCGCTTGGCCACGCCCCATCATCCTGCCTCGCGGCGCGGCCTCGGCCCTATCGCTTCGCCCTGAACTGGAGAGACGGATACAGCAAGGCGTGACCCGAGGGCACGTCCGCAAAATGTTAAGTGTAGCAGCAGTCATTACCTGCGGGCAACCGTTCGGCTCGGCCGCGATCGCCAGCCGTCGCTCACGGTTGCCCTGAGCGCCGTGGCCCTGAGGTTCTCGAAGGGCGAAGGGCAGCCGTTCGGCTTCGGCTGGCTACGGCGCGGCCCCTCCGCTCGTGCTCGGCACGCGTGAGCGTCCGGGTGACCAGCGCCCTGGCACCCCCTTTTGACAGCGGCCGGATCGCTCGTTCTGCCTGGACGCGGCTGCGAAACAGCCCGAACACCGCCGAGCCGCTGCCCGACATCGCCGCCGCAATCGCTCCCAACTCCCTGAGCTGAGCCTTGAGCGCGGAGATCTCCGGATGGCGTCGGACGACGGGCGGTTCGAGATCATTGATCATCTGGGCAGCGCGGCTTGGCCAGGGGACCGGCAGCAGCTGCAGCTCGCGGACCTCCCGCAAGCCCGCGGCGCGGTCCTCGTCATACCAGGCGTACGCTTCCGCGGTGGACACCCCGAACGGCGGCCGCACGATCACGAGGTAGTGCGGCGGCATGTCGACGAGCGGATAAATCTCTTCGCCGCGGCCGAGGCCGAGCGCGGTTCCGCCTGACAGGAAGAACGGCACGTCCGCGCCGATCGACGCGCCCACCTCGCGCAACAGCGTTAAGGGCGCGCCGCCCCAGAGGCGCGCGAGCGCGACGAGCGCGGCCGCTGCATCTGCGCTGCCACCACCAAGTCCCGCTTCGACCGGGATGGTCTTCTCGATCGTGATCGTCGTGTCGCGCACGTCGCCGGCGCGTCCGAGCGTCGTCCAGAGCGCGGCCGCCGCTTTCCAGATCAAATTGCTCGCATCGAGCGGGACGTTCGGGGTGCGGCACTTGAGCGTGAAGGGCCCCGGCCGTTCCACGCACGTGAGCGTGTCGTGCAGCTCGATGGTCTGAAAGACCGTCCGCAGCTCGTGGTAGCCGTCGGTGCGGACGCCGAGCACGCGCAGGTCGAGATTCACCTTCGCATGCGCGCGGACGGTGATGCGCGGGGGCGTCATGGCTGCTGCGAGGCACCGAGCGGACCCGCGCGCCGCAAATCGTCCAGCGTCAGCGCGACGGCGCGGTCGGGAATCTGCGCCTCGAACACCTTCGCGTCGAGCGGCGTGTTGATCTCGACCTGCGACAGTCGCAGCGTGAGATCGGCGGCGACGCGATCGCCTGAACCCGACACGAGGCGCACCGTCGACGGACGACCGTTCGCGTAATCGGAATACGACACGGTCAACGTGTCGCGGGCGGCGCCGGTCATCTGCCACGCGTCGCCGACGCGGCGCAGGTACGCGGTGCCCTCGGCAATGCCAACCGACGCGAGCTCGCTGCCGTGCAGCTCACCGCGGGTCGGCTGGCCAGATGCGAGGCCGCAGCCGCTGATGGCGCGCCGCAGCGCGTCGGGCGTGAGCGCGACGCCGGCGAGCGCTTCGACAATCGCCTCCGGCGGCGCGTCCGCGAGGACGCGCTCGTCGCGCGGCAGGACCAGCGTGCCCTTGTCGCCGCTCGCGGTGAGGATGAAGACGGGACGTCCGAACGGCGCGATCCCTTCGAGACGAACGCGCGCCGGGGCGGCAAAGCCGGCATCGATCCGGCCGCGCAGTGTCGTGCGCCCCGCCTTTCCCGACAGGGCCATCGACGCCGTCAACGTGTTCACGCGCGAGCACGAATCGGTGGCCTGCGCGTAGGCGGAGGCGAAGTCGGCAAACGGGGCGCCGGGACCGGAAGGAAATGTCGGCGGTTTCGGGGTCGCGCAGGCGGCGG
Source organism: Acidobacteriota bacterium (assembly GCA_046734675.1). GTDB lineage: Bacteria > Acidobacteriota > Vicinamibacteria > Vicinamibacterales > 2-12-FULL-66-21 > QHWT01. The sequence goes on along the minus strand of JBKPRU010000132.1, from coordinate 1,286 downwards.
TGAGGGTGAGGAGACCCAGGGTCAGCCACGCACCCGGCGCAGCGCGCTTCGCCCGCATTACTTCGCGGCTTTGCGGGCGCCGTCGATCTTCTTCTGGATTTTCGCGCGATCGATCGAGTCGCCGTCTCCCTGGAGCGCCGCCTGCCATGCGGCAATCGCTTCGTTGCGGCGGTTCTGCTTCATACGCAGGTCGCCGAGGTGATCCTGGATCACCGAGTTCTTTGGAAGGTCGGTCGCGGCTTTCGTGAGCGGCGGATCGGCGAGATCGAAGCGGCCCTGCTGCACGTAGGCCCAGCCAAGGCTGTCGAGATATGACGGGTTGTCGGGTTCGACCTTCAGGGCGCGCTGAATCAACGTCACTGCTTCCTCGAGCTTCGCGCCGCGCTCCGCGAGCATGTATCCGAGGTAGTTCAGCGTGTTCGCGTCGAGCGGATCCTTCTTCAGCAGATCGCGGAACGTCCGCTCGGCTTCCTCCTGGCGCCCGGAACGATCCAGCGCCGCGCCGAGCTGATAGCGGACGGTGGAGTTGTCCGGGGCGCGCTCGGCCGCTTCCTTCAGCGCCGAGACGGCCTCGTCATTCTTCTGCAGCTGCAGCAGCGCGACGCCTTGAACGCCGAGGAGGAGCGCGGTCTGGTTCGCCTTGGCGACCCCCTCCCCTTTCAGGCGCGCGATCTCGGGTTTGAGGAGATCGAGGACCCCCTGGTATTTCTCGCGCGCCTGCAGCACCTGCGCCTGGATGTAGATGCCGCGAACGTCGGCATCCCGCGTCGTCGTGCGCAGCTCGCGCGCCGCCGCGTCCGCGCCGTCGAGATCGCGCGCGTTCAGCAGCGAGAAGCCACGCCGCGCGATCACTTCGGGATTCTTCGGATTGAGTTTCTGCGCCTCGCCCCACTCGTTGGCGGCTTCCGTGAACTGCCGCTGGCGCTCGTAGAGCTCGGCGAGCCGCGCCCGCGCGCGAAACGAGTCAGGATCGGCGCGCACGAGCTCCTTCAACGTTCCGATTGCGTCCTCGGAACGCCCGGCGCCGGCCTGCGCGTCGGAAAGCAGCATCCACCCTTCGGCAAAACTCGGCTGCTCGTCGACGATGCGCCGCAGCAGCGGAATCGCGTCGGCGGCGCGATCCTGTTCGAGATAGAGCCGGGCGAGCGCGAGGTCGATCGAGAGGTCGCCGCCCCCTTCGCCGCGCGCGATCTCGAGCGCGGTGGTCGCGCGGCGTGAATACGACGCGGGATCGTCGCCCGCTTTGAGCGTTTTCTTCTGATCGGCCATCGCGGCGAGCACGGACC
>JBKPRU010000131.1:0-8905 GCA_046734675.1 Acidobacteriota bacterium | reverse complement strand
CCTTCGTCATCGCCTGCAGGTGCGTCGGGCCGGCGGCGAGATCCGCGGCAATCGCGGCGACGTGCTGCCGGAACGTCGCGCGCGAATACACGCGGTTGAGGATCTGCCAGTCCAGCGCTTCCGCAGCCGTGAGCGTCCGGTTCGTCAGGATCAACTCCATCGCGCGCCGGAAGCCGACGAATTTCACGAGCGTGTAGCTCGTCGCCGCATCGTTCGCGATGCCGATCGAGTGCCACGCGCACAGCAACGTCGCGCTCTCGACCGCCACCGCCATATCGGCGGCGAGGATGAGGCCGAACCCGGCGCCGGCCGCGACGCCGTTGACCGCCGCCAGCACCGGCCGCGGCAGGTGCACGATCCGGTGCAGCACTTCGTGCCACGACACCGCGGTCGTCTCGAAGTGCGCGCGCGCCTCGTCCGCTGCTCGCTCCGCGAGAGGAATCTCCTTGAGATTGAACCCGGCCGAAAACGCGTGGTCTCCTGCGCCCGTCAGCACGAGGACGCCGATATCGGTGCGCTGTTCGCACCACCGCAATGCGTCGAGCGTCTCCTGGACGCCGACGAGGTCCATGGCATTCGCGACGTGCGGCAGGTTGAACGTGAGCGTGGCGACCCCGTTCGGCGCGACCTCGAATCGAATGTGCCGGTACTCTCTGGCCATCGTCACGCCGCTCTCCTCGCTGGGATGCGCGCTACTCGTCCGGCACGTACGTGCACGTGCCGCGGAGCTCCGTCTCCTCGACGTAACGGCGCGCGGCGCCGCTCGCGACGACCGCGGCATCCGCGAGGTCGGCCGCGCGATCGAAAAGGTCCTGGGCGACGCGAATCACATCCGGCGCGCAGCGATACTGCTGGTACACCTGCAGCGCATCGTCTCGTGCGGGGCTGGCGCGCACCGCCGTCTCCTGCCGGAACGCAGGCGCAGCCCCGGCGCATTTACGGACGAGCGCCGTGATGAGGTCGCCGCGAGACGGTTCGAGCGGCTCGCGAAGCGGCAGCGAGGCGGATACGAGGTGTCGAATGCGTCCGAGCTCGGTGTCGTATTGGATGACGTCGTGGATCAGACGCTCGCGCTCGTGGAAGTACTCGGGGTAATGCCGTTCGACGTCGTCGCCGAGCGTTTCATCCGGCCAGACCGCCTGCCGCGCATCGTTGGCGACGAGCGTAAAGTACCGCCCCTGGCGCAGCCCCTGCGCAATCGTCTTCAGCGCATCCGCTTCGGCGCGCAGCAGGACGTGCAAGGCTGCGAGATGCTGCGCGCGGGCGGCCCGCACGGCATGATCACGATCGCGCTGGACGCGCCACTCATGATTGAGCGCCGCGGCGAAAACGACGGCGATGCCAATCGTCAGGCTGGCGGTGAAGAGGTGAGCGGCGAGACGACCACTGGCGAATCGTTCAGAGAGGAAGAAGCCGGCGCAGGCGAGCACGACGAGGACGATCGACGCGAGGATCGCGACCAGCAGGACGTGCGCGAACGGCGCCATGATCGAAGCACGGTAAACGATCGCGGCCGCGATCCCAAATCGGGACTACATGGAATCGCCGTGCCCCGGTCCGCAGACGGCCGCGACTTCGCCGAACACGTCTTCCAGCCGATACGGCTTCCGGATGCAGCGCAGCCCGAGCTGCCGCGCCACGTGGTCCGGATCGAAGACGGCGGTAATGCAAAGGACCGGAATCGCCGCGAGCGTAGGGTCTTTGATTTGCTCGCGCCGGAACTGCCAGCCGTCCATGACCGGCATCATGATGTCGAGCAGGATGATGCACGCGCGCTGGTGGCGGAGGCTCACCAGGGCATCTGCCCCATTGGCGGCGGTGCGAACGTCGTAGCCTTCGACCGACAGGGCCGTCCGCAGCAACTCCCGGGCATCGGGGTCGTCTTCCACAACCAGCACGGAACTCATTCAATCGCGTCCTCGGCATCGCTGCCGCTCGGCCCTCGCTTGGGTCCCGGGAGAACGAGGAACCCGCTCCATTTGGTAGCACTATCCCGCGCGCCACGACTGACGTGTGGGCGATGTTCGGTGGGTCTTTCGTGCAACGACGGGCAGCGGCGTTCACCGCACACGCGCGCTGCGCCGCTATCCTAACAAAAGCAGGATTGACGCTGAGGACGTGCTCCGTGTGCATCCGCGGTGGGGAGCCGGAGCTGCTCTATCGGAAGGGGGATATATCAGCGAGCGCAGCGACGGCCCTTATATAGATGTGGCGACCCTCCGTCGCCTCCTGCCCGCAGCTACCTGCCAGCCGCGGACGCTTGACTCGCGCTCGCTTGATCCGTTCGTCGCCCACTCGCCTACGGGGTCCGCCGGCATCTGCGGCGGACCCGCCCAAGCATTATTTCATCCGAGATCCGGGCTGTGCAGCCAGTTCAGGGCAGCGCGTTCGTCGCGAAACACATCGATGCCCACGCCACCCGGTTCGGCGTGCTCCGCGATTTTTTCCGCCAGGGGCTGGGCTGGAGAGTTGGTGACAATCGCAAGCCGACGGCGTCCGAGGAAATGGCCGAACTCCGTTCCGACATCGGAGACTTCGTCGGGGGTGAGCTTGCGGACGTCCCGGAAGTCGAGCAGCACACCCTCGACAGGGTGGGCCTTGACTTCGCTTTTGATGGCGGCGACTGCCGCGCGAGCTTCGTCGGAGTTGGATTCCCCGTACCACCGCGCACGAATCAGTCGGTCCTCTTCGAGCAGTTCGACCGCGAAGGGCATGGCGTCCTCGCGTCAGCCTGTCGCAGGGTCATACGCGATCCTAGCACAATACTGTAGATGAGCTTCTGAGGGTCCTTATTGCCGCCGACTTCGACGCGGCGCTGGTTGCGCTCACCGCGCCGGCCAGCGCAAGATGGTGCGCCGGACAGCCATCGACTGGAGGAGAGATCTGGCAAGCCCGCGCCCTAGTGCCCGCAGGCTGCTCCCGCTTACCCTGACCGCGATCGGCGTCGTTTACGGGGACATCGGCACGAGTCCGCTGTACGCGTTGCGGGAGTGTTTCTTCGGCTCTCACTCCGTGCCCGCGCAGCCCGAAAACGTTCTCGGCGTGCTGTCGCTCATCATCTACTCGCTCGTCCTCGTCATCTCGATCAAGTACATCGCGATCGTCATGCGCGCCGACAACGACGGCGAGGGGGGCATTCTGGCGCTGGCCGCGCTCATCCCCGATCGCGACGGTAATCCGACGCGCTGGCGCGCGGCGCTCGTGCTGATGGGCATCTTCGGCGCGGCGCTGCTCTACGGCGACGGCATGATCACGCCGGCGATCACCGTCCTCGGCGCGGTCGAGGGACTCAAGGTCGCGACGCCGTTCTTCGACCGCCTCATCGTGCCGGTCGCGGTCGCCATCCTCGTCGGGGTGTTCGCGATTCAGCGTCAGGGGACGCACCGCGTCGGCAAGCTGTTCGGCCCGATCATGGTGCTCTGGTTCATCGTCATCGCGGTGCTCGGCCTCTCATGGGTCGTCCACTACCCCGTCGTGCTGACCGCCGTCGATCCGCGGCATGCGGTGACGTTTTTCCAGACCCACGGTCTTCACGGGTTCGCGGTGCTCGGCGCCGTGTTTCTGGTCGTCACCGGCGGCGAGGCGCTCTACGCCGACATGGGGCATTTCGGAAAACGGCCGATCCGCGTTGCGTGGTTCTCGCTCGTGCTTCCCGCGCTGCTGCTGAACTACTTCGGTCAGGGCGCGTTGCTGCTCGAAAATCCCAAGGCCGCTGAACACCCGTTTTTCCTGCTGGCGCCTGACTGGGCGCTGCTGCCGCTCGTGGTGCTGGCGACGGCCGCGGCGATCATCGCGTCGCAGGCGCTCATCTCCGGGGCGTTCTCGCTGACGCAGCAGGCGATTCAGCTGGGCTACTGCCCGCGCCTCGACATCGAGCACACGTCACATCACGAGATGGGACAGGTCTACGTGCCGCAGGTGAACTGGGCTCTGATGATCAGCACGATCGTGATTGCCGTCGGCTTCGGATCGTCGACGGCGCTGGCCGCCGCGTACGGCATCGCGGTCACGCTGACGATGGTGATCACGGCCGTGTTGCTGCAGGTCATCGCCATCGAGCGCTGGGGCTGGTCGCCGCTGGTCGCCTATCTCGTGACCGGCGTGTTCCTGACGATCGACCTCGCGTTCTTCGGCGCGAACGCGCTGAAGATTGCGCACGGCGGATGGCTGCCGCTGGTGATTGGCGGCGTGCTCTTCACGTTTATGACGACGTGGAAGACGGGACGGCGGATCGTGGCCGCGCGGCTGACCGCGCGCGCGATCCCGCTCGAAGCATTTCTGAAGCGTGTGACCGAGATGCAGCCGGCGCGGGTGCCCGGCACTGCGGTCTTCATGACCGCACAGCCGCGCGGCACGCCGCCCGCGCTCGCGCACAACCTGCGCTACAACAAGGTGCTGCACGCGCACGTGGTGACGCTGATGGTGACGACCGAGCCGGTTCCCCACGTCCCGCCGAATCGGCAGGTCACGGTGAAATCACTCGGCCATGGCGTGTTCGACGTCCGCGTGCGCTACGGCTTCATGGAAGACCCGAACGTGCCCGAAGCGCTCACGCGCGCGATGGAAGCCGGGCTCGAGCTCGACGAAGATGACGTGACGTTCTTTCTGGGCCGCGAGACGCTCATCGTCACCGAAACGCCCGGGATGGCCATTTGGCGCGAGCGGCTGTTCGTGCTGATGGCGCGCAACGCCGTGCGCGCGACCAGCTACTTCCGTCTCCCGCCGGAGCGCGTCGTCGAGCTCGGAGTGCAAGTGGAACTCTGATGATCCGTCCGGAGGCGTATCGCCTCGGCGCCGGACTCGCGGCGGTGACGGCCGTCAGCGTGGTGCTGCGGGCGCTGCACGTCGCGAATGCGGGGACGATCTCGACGACCTACCTGACGGTCGTGCTGTTTGTCGCGACGACATGCCGGCTGCGGGTGGCGGTGGTGACGGACGACAGCACCGCCAGGCCGGTGATGCGCGAGAGCCGCTCGTGTTGCGCGAGATGAGACGGGATCGGCGCCCAAACGAGAAGCCGTTTTTGACGTGCGAGTAAAAACCCTCGGGCACGATATCCTTCCAAGGGCCGGCGGGGTTAGCTGACGGGCTCGGTGTTGGAAGTCCCCGTCCGGCGTGCGCCGGATTCGCCCGGAGGCGGCAATCGCCTCGTGTGGTTCCCCCGCAGCACGCGGAGGGCCGGGCGCATTAGGCCGTCGATCTCGATGATAGCGCCGCCGATCGGCGCAGGCGCGGAACCTTCAGGGACTTTCAGGACTTTCGAGGCGCGTGACCAGCAGTCTCGAGCTCTGGCGCGAACGGTATGCGGCTTTCGCTGCCCGCAAGACGCACGCGGCAACCGCCGCCGCGCTGCTGCGATATGCGACCGAGTTCGACGCACCCGATCCGGATCTGATCGCGGTCGGGAACAACTGGTCGCGCATGTTATTCGACGGGCCGTTCTATCTATCGCCAGCGGGCGAGCCATCCCGGTCCGCGTGCTCGCTCGTCTTCGTGCAATCAGCCGACGGCAATACGGGCGCGGACGATCCCGGCACGCTCGGCGGCGGCGAGACCGACGAACACGTCGTCTACGAAGGGCTCTCTCGCGTGGCGGCGGACGCGGTTCTCGCGGGCGCGGAAACCGTGCGCGGCGGCGACGTGCTGTTTTCCGTCTGGCATCCGCAACTCGTCGATTTGCGCGCGTCGCTGGAACTTCCCCGCCATCCTACTCAGATCGTGGCGACGATGCGCGGGCTGCAGGTCGAAGACGTGCTGCCGTTCAACGTTCCCGAAGTGGACGCGATCGTGTTGACCGTGCCGGATGCCATGCGACGAATGGAAAGCGCCCTCCGCGATCGTCCGTGGGTCACGCCGGTCGTGATGGATGCACCCCAGGATCTGGCGCACGCCTTCGCAGTTCTTCAATCGCTCGGCGTGAATCGGATCTCCTGCGTCGGCGGCCGCACGCTCGCCGCGCAGTTGCTCGATGCGGACCTGATCGATGAGGTGTATCTGACGACAGCGGCGCGGGCCGGCGGGGAGCCGAACACGCCGCTGTTCAAGAGGCCATGGGGCGGCCGCGTGATCCTACGCAAGCACGGCACCGGCGCCGACGCGGGCGTCGTGTTCGAGCACATGGTTCGAACCCGACCCATCGATCCAGAGCCTTAGAACCGTAGAACCGGAAGTATCAGCTCCGGTCCCCGCGACACGATCAACATCGTCGCGGTCCCAATCCTCGAATACGACTCTGCCTCGAACAGCCGGAGCTCATAACTACCCTCCGCCGGCGCCATGATCCTTACCTGGCCGTCGCGTCCGACCTCGGCACGATCGATCATCGCCTTGTCGGGCGCACCGACGGCATACAGGCCAACCCAGGTGCGCGAATCGCCGGACACATCCATCCGGAGCTCGGCTCCTTCAACCACCACTGGCGTGCTCACCGTCAGCTGAGCGTGCGTCGTCGACGCCGTCGCTGTCGGCGTCACCGCACTCGTCGACGAAACGGTCGCGGGCGCGGAAGTCACGTCCGTGCTCGTCGTGGAGATTTGCGGACGCGCCATCGACGCAACCGTCGCCGTCGCGGGCTGAGCGTCGATGATTTGCGGCGCCGCAATCACCGGTGCGTCGTCGGCCGCCTTCGTCGAGATCGGCTGCACGTTCGGCGTCGGGGCGATCACGCTGGCCGCAGCGAAGTCGTTCCGCACCGTGATGAACCGGCTGCCAATACCCTGCACGCGTCCGAGCGAATCGCGCACCGCCCATGCCAGCGTGTGCGTACCGTTCGAGAGCAGGGTCGTGTCGATCACGAAGTAGCCGACGCCCGTGTCGGAGTTCGCGTAGCCGGGGAACAGCGCCGAGATATCGGCGCGCTTCAAGCCGAACGTTGGATGTCCGACGTGCACGTTGTCGATGACGACGTCGATCGTCGAGCCGTTGGCGAGGATCGATCCGGGCTGCGGCGTGAGCGCCCAGCCCCAGTTCATGATCGTGCCGGACACGATCTCCCCCTGCGCCGGGGTGTCAATCGCGCCGAAGGGCAATTTCGCCTTGTCATTCGCGCAGTAAATCGTCCGCGACCCGAGGAGCGTCGAGTGGCCTTCGATGTCGCGCGCATACACGTGCAGCCGGTAGACGCCGGTGCCGCTGTTCGGCAGCATGTTGGTGAGCAGCATGTAGCCCCACCCGCCGCGCGACGCGAACGGATGGTTCGGGAACTGCGCCTGCACGTCGGGCCGCGCCCCGTCGACCATCGTCGCCGTGCCGAGCATCACCTGCCCCTGGCGCTCGTTCGGCAGCGGATCGCGGAAGATCTCGACCGCGGCGACGCCGATGTCATCGAGCGCCCAGCCGGTGATCGCCAACGAGCCGCTCAAACCGGATGCGTTATCAGCAGGAGTGTCGAGGAATCCAAAGGGTGGCTTCGAGGCGGGGGGGACAGGAGGGAGCTTGACCCGAATCGTCTGCTTTGCGCCGACCGATTCATACCGGCTGTCGGAGGGCACGAACATCACGGAGAGTGTGTGCGTACCCGCCTCCAGGAACGTGCCCTTCGGCGGGTTGTATATGAACCTCCCGGGGATGACTTTCGCGTAGGCCCTGGGCGCGGCACCCGCCAGCGCCACACCCATCATCACCGGCGCGGTCGACGCGGCGTCGGTGTCGACCGCCGTCGCGTTCAACTGCGTGTCGCCGAGCGCCGTGCCGAACGTGAGGTCCGTCGGCGCGGTCCACTGGAGCGTCGCCTTCGGTTTCGACACGACGTTGATGAACACCATCTTCGACGCGTTGTTGTAGTTGGCCGAATCGTCCGGCCTGAACGTCGTTGACAGCGTCTGGCGCAGGCCGACGCTCAGCACCGTTCCGGCCGGGGGCGTATAGGTGAACGTGCCGGCGACGGGTGCGCCGGTCACCGGATTTTTCGCGGTCGCGTTCAACTGCACCGAGCTGAGCGCGGTGCCTACGATGATGTCTGCCGGCGTCGCCCACGTAATGATCGGCGTCGCCTTGAGCACCGTCATCGATACGGTCATTGATGCCGTCGAGTAGGTCGTCGCGTCGGTCGGCGTGAAGGTCACCGACAGGTCGTTCACACCGGCATTGAGCACCGTGCCTGCGGCCGGTGAGTAGACGAACGTGCCGGGCACACTCGCGGTCGCGTTCAGCTGTGTCGTGCTCAGCGCGGTGCCATACACGACGCTCGACGGCGTCGCCCAGGTAATCGTCGGCGTCACCCTGGCCGAATTGACGTTGATCGAGACCGTCTTCGTCGCCGTGGCGTAGTTCGCGGCGTCGGTCGCCGTGAATGCCACCGACAGGGTCTGGTTCGGGCCGACAGGCAGGACGGTTCCGGCCGCGGGCGTGTAGACGAAGGTGCCCGGCACGTTCGCCGTGGCGTTCAGCTGCGTGCCGCCCAACGCGGTGCCCTGGGCGATGTCCGCGGGCGTCGGCCACGTGATGATTGGCGTCGCTTTGAGCACGTTGATGCTGACGGTCTTGGTCGTCGTCGCGTAGTTCGCACCATCAGTCGGCGTGAACGTGACCGACAGCGTCTGGTTCGTGCCGGCGTTCAAGAGCGTACCCGCATCCGGCGTATACGCGAACGAGCCGGGCGTGCTCGAGCTCGCGTTCAGCTGCGTCGCACCGAGCGCGGTCCCGTAAACGATGTCGCTCGGCGTCGGCCACGTGATCGTCGCCGCCGCCTTCGTCACGTTGAGGGTGACCGTCGCGGTCGCACCCGAGTAGTTCGCGGCATCGGACGCGACGAAGGTCACGGACAGTTCATGCGAGCCAGCATTCAGCACTGTGCCGGCGGCCGGTCCGTAGGTGAAGGTGCCCGGGACGTTCGCCGTGGCGTTCAGCTGCGTCGCGCTCAGCGCCGTGCCGTAGACGATCTCGCTCGGCGTCGGCCACGTGATCG
>JBKPRU010000130.1:0-8096 GCA_046734675.1 Acidobacteriota bacterium | reverse complement strand
GTGAACAGGCCCGTCGACTCGAACACGATGTCGACGCCGAGATCCTTCCACGGCAGCTGCGCGGGGTCCTTGACCGAGAGCACCTGGAATTCATCGCGGTCGACCTTGATTTTGTCGCCGCTCGCGCTGATGTCCGCCTTCAGGTTCCCGAGGATCGAATCGTATTTGAGCAGGTGCGCGAGCGTCGCGGCGTTGGTGAGGTCGTTCACCGCCACGAAATCGAGGTCGCCCGAGCCGAGCGACGCGCGCATGATGTTCCGGCCGATGCGGCCGAATCCGTTGATACCGACTTTGATGGCCATCTAGTCCTCCGACACACCCAAACGATTGATTCTAGTGAACGGCTTGCGCGGGGGTCAAACCCTTCGCTACAGTAGCGACGGATCTCACGGATCACACAGGATCAATCTTTCGGTGGTCTGGCGCAGCCATGTACGCGCTGTATAGCGTCCTCATCGTCGCGTTCTTCCTGATCATGTCGCCGTATCTGGCATGGCAGGCGATCCGCTATCGCAAGTACATCGGCAACCTGCGCCAGCGGCTCGGCTACCTGCCGATCTCGTTCAACCTCGACGGCGATGAGTCGATCTGGATTCACGCGGTCTCGGTCGGCGAGGTGCTCACGGTGCGCGCGCTCCTCGCGCATCTGCGTGAGCGCTACCCGCGCCTTCGCATCTTCGTGTCGACGACGACGATGACCGGGCAGCAGGTCGCGAAGAGCAACCTGCAGCACGTCGACGAGGTGTTCTACTTCCCGTTCGATCTCGGGTTCATCGTGAACCGCACGCTGCAGCTGGTGAAGCCGCGCCTGTTCATCATGATGGAGACGGAGATCTGGCCGAACCTGCTGCGCGCGTGCCGGAAGGCCGGCGTCAAGACCGTGCTCGTCAACGGCCGCATCTCGGTGCGGTCGTATCCACGCTACCGGTTCGCGCGGCCGTTCTTCCGCCACGTGCTCGGGGACATCGATCGGTTGTGCATGCAGAGCGAGGAGTCGGCGCGGCGGATCGTCGAGATGGGCGCCGATGCCGAACGTGTGGTCGTGACCGGCAGCCTCAAGTTCGACTCGCTCGAGATCCCCGGCACCGGGCACGACCGCGCGCGGAGCCGCGTGCTCCGCTACTTCCGCATCAGCGGCAGCCGTCCCGTGATCATCGCGGCCAGCACGCTCAAAGGAGAGGAGGAGCCGGTTTTCGAAGCGTTTCAGCGCATTCGCGCGCGTCTGCCGCAGACGCTGCTGATCATCGCGCCGCGCAAGCCCGAGCGCTTCGACGAAGTGGAGCAGATTGCGCGGCGCGGCGGATGGAACGTCGCGCGGCGCACCGAGCTGCGCGTCGACGCCGAACCGCGCCACGACATCGTCGTGCTCGACACGATCGGCGAGCTCGCGCAGCTCTATCAGGTCGCGACCGCCGTGTTCGTCGGCGGCAGCCTCGTCGATCAGGGCGGCCACAACATCCTCGAGCCGGCGGTGTTCGGCAAGGCGATTGTCTTCGGACCCTACATGCAGAACTTCGCGGAAATTGCCCGCGCCTTTCTCGACAACGACGCGGCCATCCAGGTGCGCACGCCGCGTGAGCTGGAGCACGCGCTGCTCGGCCTGCTGAACGATTCGGTGCGGCGCGCGAGCCTCGGCGCGGCCGCGCGGGCGCTGGTCGAGGCGAACCGCGGCGCGCGCACCAAGACGATGACCGCAATCGCGCAGATCATGCCGCCGCAGAACCCCGGCAACGTCAGGCCGTTCCGGATCGTCCACTGAAGGTGGATCCACTTTCGAGCCTCTACGCCGCCGTCGCACGCTACCGGCGGCGGTCCTACGCGGCTCATCCCGACCGGCGTCGTCGCCTCGCCCATCCCGTGATCAGCATCGGTAACCTTGCCGTCGGCGGACGCGCCAAGACGCCGCTCACCGCCACCGTGGCAGCGGCGCTGCTCGCGCACGGCGAACGTCCGGCGGTCCTCAGCCGGGGCTACGCGCGCCGGATCGCAGACGATCGCACGGTGGTCGTGCGCGATCCGGCGGGGCTGCGCGCGGACGTCGATCGCGCGGGCGACGAACCAATGATGCTCGCGCGGCGGCTCGACGGCGTAGCCGTTGTTATTTCAGCGGATCGGTATCTCGCCGGACGGCTGGCGGAGGAGCAGTTCGGCTGCACGGTCCATGTTCTGGACGATGGTTTTCAGCACTTCCGCCTGCACCGCGACCTCGACATCGTCGTGATCGCCGGCGAAGACCTGGACGACCCGCGCACGCTCCCGTTCGGCCGTCTCCGCGAGCCTCTCGAGGCGATGCACGACGCCGACGCCGTCATCGCACTCGACGAAGCGCCGGTGCAGGGGCTTGCGCCGGGCCGCCCGATCTGGCGCGCGCGGCGTGCGCTCGAGTGCGCGCGTCTCGTCGAACCGTATGGCGCGTTCGCGCAGCCGTCGGCGGGCTCGGTTGTCGCCGTCGCCGGCATCGCGCGTCCGGAGCGGTTCTTCGCGGATCTGCGCGCCGCCGGCTGGCCGATTTCGCAGACGATGGCGTTTCGCGATCATCACGCGTACTCGGCCGGTGATCTGGCGCACATCTTCGAGGTCGCGCGTGGCGAAGGGGCGTCGCTGGTCGTGACCACCGAGAAGGATCTGGTGCGCCTGCTGCCGTTCCGGCCGTTTCCACTGGCGGTTGCATGGGTGCCGCTGACCGTGCGCGTCGAGCCGGCCGATGCCTTCGAGCGGTGGCTCGTGTCCGCGGTCGCCGCGGCGCGGCGGGACGGGCAATGACGAACGGCAACGGCGCTCCGCCGCGGCCCATCACGTTGCTGCATCGGCTCGAGTACGGGGCGGTGGTGGCCGTCCGCGCGCTGCTGCGGCCGCTCCCGATGGGCGCGGTGCTCACCGCAGGCACGCTGCTCGGCCGGGCGTTTCACGCCGTCGATCGCAGCCATCGGCGGCTTGCATTGAGCAATCTCGAGGCGGCGTTTCCGGCGCGCGCGCCGCGGGAGCGCGAGGCGATCGCGCGCCAGATGTTCGAGCACTTCGGGCGGCTGCTCATGGTGCTGCTGAAGTTCAGCACAATGTCGCCGCAGCAGATGCTGGCGCGTGTCGAGTTCGAAGGGCACGAGCGTGTGCTCGCCGCGCATGCGCAGGGGCGTGGCGCGCTGCTCTTCACGGGGCACTTCGGGTTCTGGGAGATCAACGCGCTGGTGCACGCGCTGACGCTCCATCCGATGGCAGTGATGGCGCGGCCGCTCGACAATCCATTGCTCCACGATCTGCTGGAGCGGGTGCGGCGGCGCACCGGCAATTCCGTCATCTATCGGCGCGGCGCGCTGCGGCGCGTCCTGCGCACGCTTGCCGGCAACCAGGCGGTCGCGCTGCTCATCGATCAGCACATCCACACGGACGCCGTGTACGTCGACTTCTTCAATCGCCCGGCGGCGACGACGACGGCCCTGGCGGCGATTGCGCTGCGGACCGGCGCGCCGGTGTTCCCGGTGTTTGCGCTGCCGCTGCCCGGCGGACGGTTCCGCATGGTCTACGAGCACGCGGTCGATGCGCCGGATGCCAACGACGCGGATGCGATTCGCGACTTCACCCAGCGGTGCACCGACGTGCTCGAGATGTACGTGCGCCGGTATCCGCAGCTCTGGCTGTGGATGCATCGGCGATGGCGCGACGTCGAGCCCGAGTCCGGGACGAAAGGGATGTTCCCGGCCGCGAGCGGGGACGAGGGCGGTGACGGTGGATCATGACGTCACCGCAAGGGTCGAAGGAGGCGAAGGAATCGAAGGAGCGTTGATGGCCGATGCGCAGCGGTTGATCGTTCGGGCGCCGAACTGGCTCGGCGACGCCGTGATGGCGTTGCCGGCGATCGCGGCACTGCGCCGTCACACCGGCGGCGCGTTCGTCCTCGCCGCCCAGCGGGCGATTGCGCCGCTCTTCGAGGAGGAGACTGGCGCGTCGCCGGACGAGATCGTCGCCGTCGAAGAGCGCCGCGAGCTCGAGCAGCTGCGCGCGGCCGGTGGCGATGCGATCGTGCTGCTGCCGAACTCCTTCGGGAGCGCGTGGACGGCGCGACGCGCCGGGATTCGCGAGCGAATGGGCTACGCGGCGTCGGGGCGCCGCTGGTTGCTGACGCGCGCGGTGCGACGGCCTCGCCAGAAGATGCACCAGGTCGACTACTACCGCACGCTCGTGCAGGGGCTCGGCATCGAAGTGCCAGACGAGCCGCCGCGCGTCTCGGTCAGGGATGTCACGCGTAAGGCGGCGGACGTGCTGCTGCGCAACGCCGGCGTCGCGACCGGCGATCGGGTGATCGGCTTCGCCCCCGGTGCAGCCTACGGTCACGCCAAGCAGTGGCCGCCGGTTCGCGTCGCGCAGGTCATCGCCGAGCTCACGTCGGCGCGCGGGGTCGTCGCGGTCCTCCTCGGCGCCGGCAACGACCGCGCAACAGGGCGTGAGATAGAATCATCACTGCCCGCGGGCTCGCACGTCGTCAATCTGATCGGCCGAACGACGCTGCGGACGCTGGCGGGCGTGATCGCGCGCTGCGCCGCCTTCGTGTCGAACGATTCCGGCGCGATGCACGTGGCGGCCGCACTGGGCGTGCCGCTGACCGCGATCTTCGGGCCGACCGACGAGCGAGCCACATCGCCCGCGTCGCGCGGACCCACCGACGTCATCCTGCGGCAGGTGTTCTGCCGCCCGTGCATGCTGCGCGAGTGCCCGATCGACCATCGCTGCATGAAGCGGATTTCGGTTGACGATGTCGCGGCCTCGGTGGCGCGGCATCTCGACGCTTCGTGAGGCTCGAAACCTGCGTGACCGCACGCCCTGCAGTCTTTCTCGACCGCGACGGTACGTTGATCGAAGAAGCCGGCTATCTCGATCGACTCGAGCGGCTGATCTTCTTTCCCTACAGCGTCGACGCGGTGCGCCTGCTCAATCGCACCGAATTCGCCGTGGTCGTCGTCACCAACCAGGCCGGCGTCGCCCGCGGCATCTTCCGTGAATCGTTCGTGGCGGACGCGCATCGTCACGTGACTGAGACGCTGGCGCGCGGCGGCGCGCGCGTCGACGGGTTCTATTACTGCCCGCACCATCCGGAGGCGACGATCGAGGCGTATCGTGTGGCCTGCGACTGCCGCAAGCCGCAGCCGGGACTGCTGCGGCGCGCCGCGAGCGAGCTCTCACTGGACCTCTCGCGATCCTTTGTCATCGGCGATCGCTGGCACGATCTGCAGGCCGGCGCCGCCGTCGGCGCGCGTGGCATTCTCGTGCGCACCGGCTACGGGCGCACCGAAGAGGGCGCGCCGAAACGCGACGTGACGCCGGCGGCCATCGTCGACAACCTGATCGAAGCCGTGTCGTGGATCCTGCGCGCCGCATGATGCCCGCGACGGATCGCTCGCGTTTGCTGGCACTCGTCGACGATTTGAAGGGACGCCGGGTCGTCGTCGCCGGCGACCTGATCGCCGACGAGTTCATCTACGGGCAGATCGCGCGCGTGTCGCGCGAAGCGCCGGTGCTGATCCTCAATTACGACTCGACCGAAATCGTGCCGGGGGGCGCTGGGAACGCTGCAGCCAACGTCGCGGCCCTCGGCGGTGCGGTCCGCGCCGTCGGTATCGCCGGGCGAGACGATACGGGACGACGGCTGCTCGACACACTGAAGCGGCGCCGGGTCGATGTTGGCGGTGTCGCGCAGCCCGCCTCGTATCGCACGCCCACCAAGACACGGATTCTCGCCGGCGGCATTCATTCGGCGAAGCAGCAGGTGGTGCGCATCGATCGCGCGGCCTCGGCCGCGGCAGACGAGGCGGCGCGGCTCGCGTTCAATCGCCGCGTGCTGGCGGCGGTGCGCAAGGCGGATGCGCTGCTCATCTCGGACTACGGGAGCGGGCTCGTGACGCCCGCGCTCCTCGACGAGGTGCGGAAGGTCCCGGTCTTCCGCGGGATCGTCCTCGTCGACTCGCGCTACCAGCTGCTGCGCTATCGAGGCATGACGGCCTGCACCCCGAACGAGTCCGAAGTCGAGCAGGCGCTCGGCGTCAGGATCGGCGACAACACGCGCACGCTCGAGCGATCGGGACGCGCGCTGCTGCGGCGGACGCGCGCCGACGCCGTGCTGGTCACGCGCGGCAGCCGCGGCATGGCGCTCTTCGAGTCCGACGCGAAGACCGACCACATTCCCATCTTCGGCTCCGATCAGATCGCCGACGTCACCGGCGCGGGGGACACGGTGATCGCGACGATGACGCTGGCACTCGCCGCGGGGGCCACGTTCGCCGACGCGGCGCGGCTGGCCAACGTCGCCGGCGGGCTCGTGGTGATGAAGCGTGGCACCGCGACGGTGAGCGCCGACGAGTTGCGCCATGCGCTGGCGGGAGCGGAGTAGCCGCGTGGGCCGCGTGCTGTCGCGTGAGGCGCTGCTCGAGACGGTCGCGGCCGATCGCGCCGCGGGACGGACCGTCGCGTTCGCGAACGGCTGCTTCGACCTGCTGCACGTCGGCCACGTACGCTACCTGCACGCCGCCGCCCGCGAAGCGGACCGGCTCGTGGTCGCCATCAACGACGATGCGTCGGTGGCGTGCCTGAAGGGACCGGGCCAGCCGATCCTGTCGGCGGCGGATCGCGCGGAGATCGTTGCGGCCGTGCGCGGCGTCGATTACGTGACCATCTTTCCCGAGCGAACGGTCACGCCGCTCCTGCTCGCGCTGAAGCCGGACGTGCACTGCAAAGGCACCGACTACACCGTCGCGACCGTTCCGGAGCGAGAGACCGTCGCGGCCTATGGCGGCCGCATCGCCATCGTCGGCGATCCGAAGGACCACTCGACGCGCGATCTCCTGGCCAGGATTCGTTCCAAACAATGAACGTGCTCGTCGTGCGGCTCGGCGCGCTCGGAGACATCGTCCACGCCATTCCCGCCGTCGCCGCGATTCGCCACGCGCATCCTGACGCGCGGATCCATTGGCTGGTCGAACAGCGCCATCGCGCCATCGTCGATCTCGTCCCCGTCGTCGACCGCGTGATCGCGCTCGAACGCCCGTCGCCCGGCGCATGGCTCTCCGTCACGCGCGAGATGCGGACGATGGCGTACGACGTGGCGATTGATTTCCAGGGACTGCTCAAGTCGGCGGTGCTCGCGCGCGCGTCCGGCGCGGGCCGCGTGGTCGGCTTTTCGATCTGGCACCTGCGGGAGAAGAGCGCCCGCCCGTTCTACTCGTCGTCTGCGCCCGGGGAAGGACGGCACGTGATCCGCAAGAACCTGGCGCTGCTGCGCGCGATCGGGATCGAGGACGATGAGATCCGATTCCCGATTGCGCCGGTGACCTCGCCGGTCGTCGACGCACTCGCGCAGCGCCTCGACGGACGCCCGTTTGCGATCGTCAACCCGGGCGCGGCGTGGCCGAACAAGCGCTGGCCGGCGCAGTGCTTCGGCGAACTGTGCGCGTTCCTGCGTGACGCCGCGGGCCTGGTGCCCGTCGTCGTGTGGGGGCCGGGAGAGGAGCGGCTGGCCGACGCGGTGATCGCGTCGTCATCGAATACGGCGGTGCTCGCGCCGCCGACGAGCGTCCCGGATCTCGTCGCCATGTGCCGCGCGGCCACGCTCGTCCTCTCCGGCGACACGGGCCCGCTGCACATCGCGACGGCGGCCGGTACACCAACCGTCAGCATCTTCGGTCCGACCGATCCCGCGCGGAACGGACCGTGGGCCGAACGAGACATCACCGCGTCACGTTTCGATCGCTGCGCATGCCATTACGATCGGAAATGCCACGCGGCGCGATGGTGTCTCGAAGACGTCACCGTCGCGGAAGTGAGCGCTGCCGTACAGCAGCGGCTCGCCGGGAGATCGCGTGGCTGACGTCGCACGCTGGATCGCGCGACGGCGGGTCGCGCTCGGGTTCGTCTGCGGCGCGGCGGCGCTGTGGCTGGCGCAGCCGAGCCGCGATTCGATGATCGCGGGCGCCGCGGTCGCGTCGCTGGGGGAGGCGCTGCGCATCTGGGCCGCCGGCCACCTCGAGAAGGGCCGCGAGGTCACCACGACCGGCCCGTATCGATTCACGCGCCATCCTCTTTATATGGGATCGACAATCATGGGCGTCGGC
>JBKPRU010000129.1:0-17007 GCA_046734675.1 Acidobacteriota bacterium | reverse complement strand
CGTCGAGGAGGTCTATCGGCTCGGCGGACGCTACGACAAGTACATCCGCAAGATTGTCCAACACCTCGAAGCGGCGGTCCCTTACGCGACCGCTCCGATGGCCAAAGCGCTGCAGGCGCTGATTCGGTTCTACCAGACCGGCGAGACCGCCGATCGCGTCGCCTACGACATCGCGTGGGTCCAGGACCGCAACTCCCCCGTCGACACCATCAACGGGTTCGTCGAAGTCTACATGGACGCGCGCGGCACGAAGGGGGCGTGGGAAGCGCTGGTCTACTACGTCAACCCGCACAAGACGGAAGGCATCCGGAAGCTCGCCGCCGAGGCGCAGTGGTTCGAGGATCGGATGCCGTGGGACGACCGCTATAAGAAACAAGGCGTCCGCGGCGTCTCCGCCAACGCCATCGACGTGGTCGTCGAATGCGGCGACTCGGCGCCGGTGACGCCGGTCGGCATCAACCTGCCGAACGATCAACACATCCGCGAGCAGTACGGCAGCAAGTCGGTGTCGCTCTCGAACGTGAACCTTGCCTACGACAAGTCGACCTCGCAGGAGTTCCGCCGCGAGTTCGCCTGGACGCCCGAAGAAGCGGAGCGCGCCGAGCGCTGGAACAGCATTGCGAGCGAGCTGACGACGAACATGCACGAAGTCATCGGCCACGGCTCGGGTCGGATCTCCGAACGGCTGCAGGGCAATCCGCAAGGGGCGCTGAAGGAGCAGTATTCGGCGCTCGAGGAATCGCGGGCCGACTTGGTCGCGCTCTACTTCGTGCCGCATCCGAAGCTCGCCGAGCTCGGCGTCGTCGAGGCCGACGATCACGCCGACATCGTGCGCGCCGAGTACGAAGGCTACGCGCGCAACGCGCTCGTCCAGTTGCGCCGTGTTCGCGAGGGCACGCAGATCGAAGAAGACCACATGCGCAATCGCCAGATGATCGTCCAGTGGCTGATGGCGAATTCATCCGCGATCGAGATGCGCCGCCGCGACGACAAGACCTACTACGTCGTTACCGATGTGAACGCGTTCCAGGAAGGGGTTGGCCGGCTGCTGGCCGAAGTGCAGCGGATCAAGGCTGAAGGGGACTACGACGCCGCGCGACATCTCTTCGAGACCTACGGCGTGCATTTCGACCCGGCGCTACGCGACGAGATCGTTGCGCGCGTCGATCATCTGAAGATGCCGTCGTATACCGGATTCGTGCAGCCGAAGCTCGAAGCGGTACGCGACGACGGCGGCACGGTCATCGACGTCCAGATCTCGTATCCGCTGGATTTGACGACGCAGATGCTGGAGTATTCGGGAAAACGCCGGGTCTAAAGACCCGGCCTACGTGGAACATCGCTGTCGCCTGCGCCACGTAGACAGCGGTTGGGCGCCTGGTCCGTTGCGGCACGTGGGACGGCCTTGGGCGCGCCGGTTCTTGCGGCACGTAGGGCGGGTCTTCCGCCTTCGCGCGAAGCGCTTCGGCGAGACTCGCCGGAGCCTTGGCGGAGGCGGTTAGACCCGCCGGACACGAGCATTTTCCTCTCCATGAGATCCGTGGCGCTGGTGTGCGTGGCCTTGCTGCTGGCGCAGCAGATCGGCGCTCCGCGCGACGGGCCGTCGGCGCGCGACGCGAACGGCATCCCGCTCGTCGTCTTGAACGCCGAGCGCCGATGGGCGGGGGCTGACGTCCTCCTTCCGCTGACCGCCGCCGACACGCAGACCGCGATCTATGCGATTCGCGCGGTCGGGCGCCTCGAAGATCCCGCGCTCGTTCCGCAGCTCCTCCCGCTGCTCGCGTTGGCCGATCGCAGCAACGCCGCGGCCGACGCCATTGCGCAGAGCCTGATCAACGTCGAGGCGCAGCAGGATCCCGACCTGATCGCCCGTGTGGGCGAGCGTTTCCGAGCGCTCGCGGACCAGGCGGATCCCGCGGTGGCGCGCGCGATCGAACCGCTCGGCCGCTTGAACTACGCGGACCCGCAGGATGTGTCTCGGGCCGAGCGCATCCTCGCGCGGCTCCTGATGCGCACGACCGCCGCCCCGAAGAACGCCGGCATCCGACTGAGCGTCGTCCGCAGCCTCGAGGCGCTCGCACGCGGCAACACGAAGCTCGTCGCGTTCGAGCCCGCCACGGCGAGCGCCCTGGCCGCGATCGTCGCGCGCACGAGCCCGAACGACAACGCGGCGGTGCGGCTTTATGCGCTGATGCCACTGGTGACGGCCCGCACGCTCGACGCGGACACGCTCTCGCGTGCGCTCACCGATGACGACGAGCAGGTCAGACGGGTGGCCGTCGCCGCGGTTGGCGGAGGCGCGGTGCGCAAGAGCATCGTCGAAGCCAACAATGATCTCGTTCGCGCGCTCACCGACCGTTCCGTCCTGGTCCGTTACGAGGCGCTGCGCGCATACGTTCGGCGCGTCGCGCCGGCACGCGGATGCGCGCGGGTGCTCGACGCGACCACCGATCCGTCATTGCATGTAGTGCTCGCGGCGCTGGACGCGCTTGGCGATCTCTGTGAGGACGACGCAAACGTCACGATTCGGCTGACCGTCGAGGCGCGCACTCCGCCAACGATCGGTTCATGGCACCGCGAAGCGCACGCGCTGGTCGCGCTGGCGAAGCGCGCACCCGGTCCCGCCGCGATTGCCATGCCGGCGTTTCGCACCCATCCCGTGTGGGAGGTCCGGATGTACGCGGCGAAGGCCGCCGCCGCGATGGGCGACGTCGCCACGCTGGAGCGGCTTGCGTTCGATCCGCACGACAACGTCCGCGAGGCGGCGCTCGCGCCGCTGCAGCACTTCGCGCTGGGCGCTGCGGAGCCAGCGCTCAAGGCCGCGCTTGGCCACGCCGATTACCAGCTGCTTCGCACTGCCGCGCTCGTCATCAAGGATCTGCCCCGGTCGCATCGGTGGTTTGCCGCGCTGACCGGCGCGCTGATGCGCGCCACGCGGGATCGCGCAGAGACATCGCGTGACACACGGCTCGCGCTGCTCGATTCGATCGAGGCGCACGGTGCCCCGGACGACTACCCCGAGCTGGTGCCGCTGCTGCGCGACTTCGACCCGGTCGTTGCAGGACGCGTGGCCGGTCTGCTGACACGCTGGAAGGGCGAACCCGTCCAGGCCGAGCCGCAGCCGTTGCTGCGTTCCGCACATGACGACCCGGGCGAGCTCGCGTCATGCGTTCGCGTAGCACTTCGCACTGGCCGATCGTTCCGCCTGGCAATGGCGGCGGTCGGCGCGCCGATTACCGTGCGACACTTCCTTGAGCTTGCGACGCGGCGTCACTACTACGACGGCCTGACGTTCCACCGCGTCGTCCCGAACTTCGTGGTGCAGGGAGGTAGCCCCGGCGCGAACGAGTACGTCGGGCAAGCGCCGTTCATGCGCGACGAGATCGCCGAGAGCAACACGCGGGGCAGCGTCGGCCTCTCGATCCGCGGCCGGAACACCGGCGACGCGCAGTTCTACATCAATCTCGTCGACAACCCGCGCCTGGATCACGCCTATACGATCTTCGCGCGCGTGGTGGCCGAGGACATGCCGGTGGTGGACGAGATCCAGGAAGGAGACGCCATCGAGCGCATCGTGGGCGGCGCCTGCCGGTGACAACCGGCTAGAATCTGCAAGGTGTCACGCGCGATCGTCTATCAATTCGGTCCCTTTGCGCTCGATGCAGCGGCCTTCCGGCTGACGAAGGATGGCCAGCCGCTCGCGGCCTCCCCCAAGGTCCTCGATCTGCTGCGCTACCTCCTCGACCGGCCGTCGGCGCTCGTCACGAAGGACGAACTCTTCAAGGCGATCTGGCCCGACGTCATCGTCTCCGACAACGCGCTGACGCAGGCGGTCTCCGAGCTGCGGCAGCTGCTCGGCGACGATCCGGCGAAGCCCACCTACATTCAAACCGTCGCGCGGCGCGGCTACCGGTTCGTCGCGCCGGTGCAGACTGAGGCCTCCGCGGTCAGTGCTACGCGCGCGGAATCGTCGGCAGCCGACGCGGCGGTGCCTGCGATCGCGGTGCTGGATTTCACCAACGTGACGCGCGAACCGTCGATGGAATGGCTGTCGACCGGCATCGCGGAGACGGTGACCAACGATTTGCGGGCGCTCGACGGTATCCGCGTGATCGATCGCGTGCGCGTCGTGGAAAGCGCGAAGCGGGCGGGCGGCGCGCTGGATCGCGTCGGCGCGGACCTGGGCGTCCGCATCGCAATCGTCGGCAGCTTTCAGACGGCCGGCGACCGGCTGCGGATCACGGCGCGCGCGGTTGACGTTGCGACCAGCGAAGTGATCGCGGACGCGAAGGCGGACGGTTCCATCGGAGGCGTCTTCGATCTGCAGGACCGCATTTTCAACGAGATGGCGGGCGCGCTCGGGTCGCAGGGACGTCAGGCGGCGCGCATGCCGCATGACACGTCGAGCATCGAAGCCTATCGCGCGTTCACCGACGGGCGGGTGCTGCTCGAGACGCTCGACGCGGCCGCGATCCCGCAGGCGATCGCGCACTTCGAGCACGCCATCGCCATCGACGAACGCTACCCGCAGGCGCACGTCGGTCTCGCCAACGCGCGCTTCTTCGAATACGAGTTGTCGCGCGCGCGCAACCATCCGGACGGGACCCTGCTCGCCACCGCGATTGCGCACGTGCGCCGCGCCATCGAGATCGACCGCGACCTTGCCGAGGCGCACGCGACGCTCTCGTTCCTCCTCGTCAGCGCCGGTCGTGCCGCCGAAGCAAAGGAAGCGGCGAGACGGGCCGTCCGCCTCGAGCCGGCCTACTGGGGCCACCACTTCCGGCTCGGTCATGCGACTTGGAGTGGCGAGCGACTCGTGGCGCTCGCGCGCACCCTGGAGCTGAACCCGCAGTTTCCGTTCGCGCATTTCGAAATGGCGATGGTGCACACCGCACGCGGCGCGCTCGATCGAGCCGGCTCGGTGCTGCGCGAAGGGGCAATCGTGCAGGATCAGCAGGCGGATCGGCGGCAGCGCTACCCGGCGCGGGGCCTTCACTGGCTGCTCGGCCTGGTGCGGCTTGCGGCCGGCGATCTCGACGAGGCGTCGCAGGAGTTCGCGCGCGAGATCGATACGACCACCACGCAGCTCTATGCCGCGGAGTTTCGCATGAACGCGTGCGACGGCGCCGGCTTCGCGCATTTGCGCGCCGGTCGCACCAACGAGGCGGCCGCCATGTTCCGGCGCGCGCTCGAACACTTTCCGGATCACGCGCGCTCGCTGCTTGGCCTTGGCGCCGCGCTTCGTCGGCATGGGGACGAGGCCGGCGCCGATGCGGCGATCGCACGCGCGACCGCGGCAACGGAAGCCTTACGCCGCGGCGGCCGCCCGAGCGAGGCCACGCTCGCCGAAGCATTCGCCAAGAGTGTCGAAGGAGAGAAGGACGCCGCGATCGCGGCGCTTCACCGGCTCGTTGACGAAGGCGATTTGCCGTTCACGGGCTGGACGGTGCCGATCGAGCCGCTGCTCGACCCGTTGAGATCGCACGCCGGCTTTGCGGACGTCCTGAAGAAGCTGCGCGACAAAGCCGCGTGAGGGAACGCCGATCGGCGCCCGCGCGGAGCGCTTCGGCGAGACTCGCCGGAGCCTTGGCGGAGGCGGTCAGACCCGACGATCTTCCCTACCCAATCCGGACGGGCTCGGCGACCTGCATTGGCGGGAGCCGAACGGTGAAGGTTGCGCCGGTGCCCGGACCCTGGCTGTGTGCGCTGACCGTTCCGCCGTGCAGCTCGACGATGTGCCTGGCGACTGACAGACCGAGCCCGAGCCCCCCTTCGGTGCCGGCCATCCGCGGCCCGGTCTGGCGGAACGGCTCGAAGATATGGCGCAGCGCTTCCGGGCTGATCCCGCGGCCGCTGTCATGGACCGTGATCACGACAGCGTCCTCATCGCGCGTGAGCGCGACGTCGACGCGGCCCCCCTCCGGCGTGAACTTGATCGCGTTCGAGACGAGATTGATGACGACCTGAGCGAGCCGATCGTAGTCGCCGCTGACGACCGCATCGGCCGCGTCGAGGCGCTCGTTGATCTCGATCTGCCGCGCCGCCGCCGACGGCCGCACCGTGTCGAGCACGGACGTCACGAGCGTCGCGACTGACGTCGGCGCCAGATTCAACTCGAGCTTTCCGCGCGACGCCCGCGACGCGTCGAGCAGGTCCTCGATCATCCGCTGCAGCGCGCGCGCATTCCGTTCGATCGTGTCGAGCGCGCGCTCGCGGCGCGACTCGTCGTCCCAGCGCTGCCGCAGGATCTGCAGCCACCCGACGACGGCGTGCAGCGGGTTGCGCAGCTCGTGCGAGAGCGTCGCCAGGAAGTCGTCCTTGAGCCGGTTCGCCTGCTCGGCCTGAGCGCGGGCTTCCTGCTCACGCCGGAGAAGCTCGGCACGCTCTTCGGCGACGCGGCCCCGCTGCACGAGGTCGCGCCGCATCATCCACACGCACAACAGCACGACGACGAGCGCGATGCCGCCGGCGAACGCCGCCGTGTTGAACGCGGTGCGGCGCGACGCCGCGGAGGTCACCGTCGCTGTCCGCAGCCGTCCTTGTTCCTCGGAGCGCAGCGTGTCGATGACCGCGCGAATGCGGTCCATCTGCTCCTTGCCGCGGCCGCGCTGCACGAGGCTGTCCGCCGCGGTGAGCTTGCCGCCGCGGCGGAGCGCAATCGTCTGCTCCAGCTCGCCGAGCTTCGATTGCACGAGGAGATCGAGCGCGTCGAGATCGCCGCCGCCGTTGCCGGGCCACATGCCGCGTAAATCGCGCAGGTCGCGCTCGATCGCGCGCCGCGCATCCTCGTACGGCTGGAGATACTGTTCGTCGCCGGTCAACAGATATCCGCGCTGCCCGGTCTCTGCGTCGGTGACGTCGGTCAGCGCCCGCTGCAGCGCGTTCAGCCGCATGTGGCTCGCCGAGATCGCGCGCTCCTGCGAGAGCAGCGTATCGATGTTGCGATACGAGAGCCACGCGTCCGCGACGAGCGCGGCGATCACCACCCCGACCAGGAGACGCAACGAGAGGCTCACCGAGCGGCGCTCCACACCTCGCGGGAAATCGCGGCGATGAGCGCAGCGCTTTTCTTCTGCTCCTCGATCCCCCGCACGAGGACGACGAGCACGTACGGTCGCTCGCCGTAGACGATGCCGGCATCGTGATGGATCTTCGTGATGCTGCCGGTCTTGTGCGCGACGCGAGTACCGGCCGGAACACCGGCTGGAATCGCCTCGTTGAATGTCTGACGCGAGAGGATGGCGAGCATCTCCGCGTCGGCCCTGGCGCTCACCACGGGACCGTGCCCGAGCTTCTCGAACAGCACGAGCAGTCCGCGCGCTGTCGTCGTGTTGTTCAAACCTTTCTCGAAGGCCTTGCCGTCTTCGACGCCGCGCAGCACCTGCATGCCGTCTGCGCCAAGCGCCTTGACCGTGCTGCGGATCCGCTCGATGCCGAGCCGCTCGATCAGCAGGTTCGCGGCGAAGTTGCTGCTGACGGTGATCATCGCCTCGCAGAGCTGACGGAGCGTCATCGTGCCGCCCACGGCTTTGTAGACCTCCCCGTCGGAGTCGTCGCTCACGTCGAGCTGGTAGGTGCTGCCGTCGACGATGCTGTGGAACTCGTTGCGGATGGGGAGCGCTTCGTCGAGCGAGAGGCGCCCTGCCTCGGCCTGACGATACAACTCGATCATCACCGGCACCTTCATAGTGCTGGCGGCGTGAAAGCTCTTGTCCGGATCGATCAGCAGTTCGTCCCGGCCGTCGAGCGTGCGGAACGCGACGGCCACCTCGGCCCCGCTGTCATGAATGAGCGTCTGCACCCGGTCGCGAACGCCCGCGGGCTCTGCTGTCTGCCCGGCAGTAGCGGACAGCAACAGGCAAGCGAGCATGAGAACCATAGGCATTCATCTTATGGCGCGTCCGTATATCCTTCAATTCGGTGGAGCAAACGCACGAGTTGGACGGCACCCGCGTCCTCGTCGCCGGTGCGGGACTCGCGGGGCTGGCCGCCGCGCATGCGCTCGAAGCACGCGGCGCGACCGTAACGATCGTCGACGCGCGCGATCGCGTCGGCGGCCGCGTGTGGACGGTGCGCGACGGCTTCGCAAAGCGCCAGCACGCCGAAGGCGGCGCCGACTTGATCGACAGCGATCAGGAGCACCTCTGCGGCTTCGCGCGCGACCTCGGCCTGCGGCCGTCGCCCATCCTGCGGCGCGGGTTCGGCTACTACGTACCGGATACACGCGGCCGCCATCGCCTGCGCGCCCGGCCGGACGCTTTCGCGTCGCTCGCAAAGAAACTCCGTCGCGAGGTCGACGATTTCAAGCTCGCCGAGCAGCGCTGGGACAGCGCCGTCGCGGCCCGGCACGCGCCACGGCGAGTCGCAGACTGGCTCGACGAGATCGCCGCGCCCGCGCCGCTGCGCGCCGCCACGCGCGGGTTGCGCGGATTCTTTCTCGCGGATCCCGAGGACCTGTCGCTGCTGCCAATCATCGAGCAGTTCGCGGCGGCTGGGGCGCCCGGCGACGAATCGATGCTGCGCATCCCGGGCGGCAACGATCGGCTCGCGACGGTGGCCGCCACCCGTCTGCGCACGGACGTGCAGCTGACGACGATCGTCAGGCGCATTGGGCGGGACGCGAGCGGCGTGGCCGTCACGGTGGAATCACAGGGACGCACCTCCGAGATCAGAGCGTCCTTCATCGTGTGCGCGCTGCCTGCGTCGACCGCGCGCGACGTGAGGTTCGATCCCGCGCTTCCCGATGCGCAGCATGACGCGATCGCGCGCTTGAGATACGGATGCGCGACGCGCCTGCTGCTGCAGTTCGATCGCCGCTTCTGGCGCGCGCGCGGACGGCCGATTGCCTTCGGCACCGACCTCGACCTCGGCGCCGTGTGGGACGGCAACGAGCAGCAGCGCGGACGCGCCGGCATTCTCAGCTTTCTCGCCGGCGGCCGCGCGTCGGCGGGGCTGCAGGATCTGCTGCGCCGCGAAGGGGTTGAGGGCGTTGCCCGCCAGCTCACGTGGCTGGGAGCGCCGGCACGCGTGCTCGCCTCACGCGCGATCGTCTGGGAGGACGACCCGTGGTCGCGCGGCGGCTACGCGTATTTCGACCCATCGTTCGACCCGCGTGCGCGCGCGTGGCTCGCGCGTCCCGCCGGGCGGATCGTCTTTGCCG
Organism: Acidobacteriota bacterium; assembly: GCA_046734675.1. Taxonomy (GTDB): domain Bacteria; phylum Acidobacteriota; class Vicinamibacteria; order Vicinamibacterales; family 2-12-FULL-66-21; genus QHWT01. The sequence continues at coordinate 7,847 of JBKPRU010000129.1, read as the reverse complement.
GCGAGCACACCAGCCTCAAGTGGCAGGGCTACATGAACGGCGCCGTCGAGAGCGGGTTGCGCGCCGCCGCGGAAGTCGCGGCGCTCGCAGCGGCTTCCGGCTAAAGCCGGAAGCTACGAAGTACGGCAGCTTCGCCTTCAGGCGGAAGCACGACTACGCTGGCGATGCGACCGGCTGCGTTTGCGGCAGATCGATCAAGTCGCCCCACGTGTCAGGGTCTTGCGACACGAGCGTCGAGAGATAGAGCGACACGTCAGCCGCCGGAAATTTCTCCGCGAGCGCTGCGGCCCCGGCCTTGAGCTTGTCCGGATCCGGCTTCGCGATCGTCTCTTCCGCAATCAATCCGTCCTCATGCGGGATGCCCAGCAGATCGAGGAAGGCCACCATCATCGGCCGCTGCCGGGCCAGGTGGTAGTTGACGAGCGCGCGCGCGGCCACCGCGTCCGACAGGTTGGGCAGGCCGGCGAGATACCGCGCCTTGCGATCGTCGGCGAGCGACAGCACGCTGCGCGGCCGAAACTTCATGTGCGTGGCGATCGACCCGACGGCCTCGAGCTGCTGGTCCGCCGACTGCTCGTCGGCCCAGAACAACCCGGCGGCATCGATCCGCTGTTCGAGTGACATCCGCCGCCACAGCTTGGACGGCCGGAACGGCGTCAAATCCTGATCCATGGATCCATCTTAAGGTGCTTCCGCCTAAAGGCGGAAGCTACGGGACAGAACTTGTAACTTCCCGCTTTAGCCGGAAGGTCGCTCGGCTTTTAGCCGGAAGGTTGCACGGCTGTAGCCGGCAGATCGCGTCGGGGCGTGGCAAACGATCCGGGCAGCCAGGCCGTCTAAGCGCGTCATGGAGACCTTCCTTCAGGACCTGCGCTTCGGGACGCGGACGCTGCTGCGGAATCCCGGCTTCGCGTTCGTCGCGGTCGTCACGCTCGCGCTTGGCGTCGGCGCCAACGCCGCGATTTTCAGCGTCGTGAACGCGGTGCTGCTGCGTCCACTCCCGTGGACCGAGCCCGACCGCGTCGCGATGATCTGGAGCCGATGGACCGCGTTCGACAAGACGTGGGTGTCGGTCGGCGAGGTCAACGACTACCGCCGGCGTACCACGACGCTGGCCGAGGTCGCCGCGTGGGACGACAGCCAGGTGAACCTGACCGGCGACGGCGAACCCGAGCGGGTGCCGGCGGGCAACGTGACCGCGAATCTCTTTTCGACGCTGGGTGTCACGCCGCAGTATGGGCGCACGTTCACGGCGGCGGAAGACGTGCCGAACGGTCCGCGCCTGGTGATTCTCGGTCACGGCCTGTGGCAGCGCCGCTACGCCGGCGACCCCGGGATCATCGGCCGCAGCATCCAGATCAACGGGACCGCCTACCAGGTGATCGGCATCATGCCGCGCGATTTCGTGCTGCCGACAGACTTCCAGAACCCGGCGCCCTCGATGCTGTGGATGCCGCAGGGATGGGACGCGACGGAGACGGAACACGGCAATCACGGGCTGTACGCCGCGGGACGCCTGAAACCTGGCGCGACGGTGGCGCAAGCGCGCGACGAGCTGCATCGAATCGCACAGGCGATGACGAACGAAGGCTTCTATCCGAAGCAGATGCAGTTCGACACCGTGGTGCTCTCGCTGCGCGACGAAGTCGTCGGCAACGTCCGGCGCGCGATCTGGCTGCTGTTCGGCGCCGTCGGCTTCCTGCTGCTGATTGCCTGCGCGAACGTGGCGAACCTGCTCCTCGCGCGCGCCGAGGCGCGGCAGCGCGAGATCGCAGTGCGCTCGGCGCTTGGTGCGGGACGCGCCCGGGTCATGCGGCAGCTGCTGACCGAGAGCCTGGTGCTCGCGTCGCTCAGCGCCGCCGCGGGACTGGCGCTGGCGGTTGCCGGCGCGCGCGTCCTCGCGTGGTGGAATCCGGCCGGCATTCCGCGTGTCTCCAACGTGACGGTCGACGCGCGCGTCCTCCTCTTCACGATTGCGCTCGCCCTGTTGACGACGATCGTCTTCAGCCTCGCGCCATCGTTCCGCCTGCTGCGCGGCACGCTCGTCGAGTCGATGAAGGAAGGCGCCAACGCGACGACCGGCGGCGAGCGCCAGCGCTTCCGCAACGCGCTCGTCATCGTCGAGATGGCGCTCGCCGTGATGCTCCTGGTCGGCGCCGGCCTGATGCTGCGCACGTTGTGGTCGCTGCAGCGAATCGACCTCGGGTTCAACCCGTCGGGCGTGCTGACGATGAGGGTGTCGCTGCCGCAAACGAGTTACGAGACACCGGAGCAGGTCGTGGCGTTCTACGCGCGCTTGATGGATTCGATTCGGGCGCTGCCCGGCGTGATGGTAGCGGGCGCGGCGCGCTCGCTGCCGCTCGGATCGACGATTGGCGACTCCGGCCTGCGGATCGACGGCTACGTGCCGCCTCCGGGAACCAACGCCAAGGGGGACTGGCAGATCGCCACCGACGGCTATCTCGAAGCGATGGGCGAGCAGATCGTGCGCGGACGTACCTTCACACGGGCCGATACCAGCGACAGTCAGCTCGTCGCGCTCATCAATGAGGAGATGGCGCGGCGCTACTGGGGCGGCCGCGATCCGATCGGCGGGCGGCTGCGCCTTGGCGGCGGCAATTCCTCACGCCCCTGGGTCACCGTCGTCGGGATCGTCAAGGACGTGCGGCACAACGGCATCGCCGGAATCGTGAAAGAAAAGTTCTACGTGCCGCACACGCAGTGGCACAAGTCGGTTGGTAATCCGATCCGCGCGATGACGCTCGTCATTCGGAGCGCCGGCGACCCCGCCGCGCTCGCGCCTTCGGTGCGGAATGCGATCCACCAGATGGATCCGAACCTGCCGGTGGCGGACGTCCGGCCAATGAACGATGTCGTCGCGGCGGCGCTGTCGACGCCGCGCTTCACGAGCGTGCTGTTGTCGATGTTCGCCATCCTCGCGCTGACGTTGTCCGCCGTCGGCATCTACGGTGTGCTGTCGTACGTCGTCACGAGGCGGACGCGCGAGATCGGGATTCGCGTCGCGATTGGCGCGGATCGCGCGCGCGTGCTGCGGATGGTGCTTGGCAACGGGCTCGCGCTCGCGCTGATTGGACTCGGTGCGGGCCTGGTCGTTGCGCTTCTCGCCTCGCGGCTGATGCGCGGGTTGCTGCACGGCGTGACGCCGGCGGATCCCGTGACGTTCGCCGCGGTTGCCGCCGCGCTTGCCGGCGTCGCGCTCGCCGCGAGCCTCGTGCCGGCGTGGCGCGCGACCCGGGTGGATCCGGTGATCGCGCTAAAATCGGAGTAGTTGACCGACCGACTGTTCACGCCGCGCTTCTTCGTGATGTGCGGCTTCACGTTCACCGTTTTTCTTTCCGCGTTTCAGCTGCTGCCGACCGCGCCGTTTCACATCCTGGCGCTCGGCGGCAGCACGTTCGCCTCGGGCCTGTTCCTCGGCTTCCTCACCTATTCGTCGGCATTTTCCGCGCCGGCGACCGGCGCGCTCGCGGATCGCATCGGCTCGCGGACCATCCTGCTCACGTCGAGTCTCGCGCTGGCCGCGTTCTCTCTCGCCTACGCGGGCATTCCCAGCTACCGCGTGTCGCTCGCGCTGGTGTTGATTCACGGCGTGTTCTGGTCGGGCCTGCTGTCCGCCTCCGCCGCGTATCTCACGAACATGCTTCCGGAAAGACGGCGCGCGGAGGGGATCGCGTACTGGGGCCTCTCGTCGGTTGCCGCGATTGCCGTCGCGCCGCCGATCGGCTTCTGGGTGTTCAGGCACGGGTGGGCCGCGCTCTGTCTCGAATCCGCGGTGTTGAATCTGGTCATGGCGGTCATTGCGTGGCGCCTGCCGCCGCAAGTCCCGCACGCGCACGCCGCTCGAACGCGCCGGTTCGGCGTCGAGTGGCGGGTGCTGCTGATCTCGCTGACGCTCTTCATGTATTCGTTCGGCTACGGCGGCATCACCAGCTTTGCGGCGCTGTATGCCGACGCCAATCACGTCACGCCCAAAGGGATTTACCTGACGTCGCTGGCGGTCGTGATGCTCGTGACGCGACCGTTCTCCGGGCGGCTCGGGGATCGTTTCGGCCACCGGCGCGTGTTCCTGCCGTGCCTGCTGCTGATCTCCGCCGGGCTCGCCTGCCTGACGATCGGCGGCACGCGCTTCTGGCTCGTCACCTCGGCCGTGATTTTCGGGATCGGCTTTGGCACCGCGTATCCGTCATATGTCGGCTACGTGATGCAGCACGTCGGCGCCGATCGCCGCGGCGCCGCGTTCGGCGCGATTCTCGCCGCGTTCGACACCGGCATCGGCACCGGCTCGACGACGATGGGGTGGATCATCGGGAAGTACGGCTTCGCCACCGCGTTCGGGACGGCGGCCGCGTTGTCTGCGCTCGCGCTCCCGTATTTTCTGGTGGCGGACCGCACGTTTGCAGCTGCCCCCACGCCCTCACGGCCTACGGCTCATCACGAAGGCCACGAAGGCCACAAAGATCACGAAGGTCGATAATGAAAAACACAAACGATTAGATTCTTCAGCCGTGACAGTGACGTGGGCGCGATTGTTAAACCTGTAAAACGTTCGGCGCCCGCGCCGGACGCGCGAAAGCCGCGTGCTAGACTCGCCGAATGAGACGGCGGGCGCGCGTGCCGATGGTCGCGATTGCAGCCGCGCTCTTCGGACTGATCGTGCTGCTCGCGGCGCTGCAGTACCGCTGGCTGGGACAGATCAGCGATGCGGAGCGCGACCGCATGAAGGCGACACTCAACGCCCGCGCGTCCGCATTCGCACTGGATGTCGATCGCGAGCTGACGCGTGCGTATCTCCTCTTCCAGGTCGATCAGCCGCCGGGCGACGACGACGTGGTCGCGCGCGTGGGCGCCCGCTACGATCGCTGGCAGGCGACGGCCCGGTTTCCGCGCTTGATCAAGGAGGTCGACGTCGTCGACAGCCGGGACGACCGGCTGCAGCTGCGCCGCTTCGATCCCTCGTCTCGAGCCGTCGTGCCGATCGAATGGCCGGCAGCATTGAGCGACATCCGCACGCAGATGCAGCGGCAGACCGCGACCTACGAACGCGGACCGAGCACGATGATCGTGCGCACGCTGCCCGCGCCAGTGGCCGAGTCGGTGCCGGCGCTGATCGTGCCGACGCCGGTCCTGATCACGGACGCGCACCGCAGCGCGCCCGACGTGCGCATCCAGCCGTCGTTCTCGTTCACGATCCTCCTGCTCGATGCCGATTACCTGCGCGCGGAGATGCTGCCGGCCCTGGCGCAGCAGCACTTCCGCGGCACCGGCGAGGCCGTCGACTACCAGGTCGCAATCGTGAAGAGCGGCGGCGGAAACGTGTATCACTCGTCGCCGGACTTCGCGCCTGCGGCAGACGCGGCAGCTGACGCTGCTGCGGAACTGTTCCAGGTGCGCACGCAGGACTTCGGCACGCTGGCAGCGGAGGTGCAGCGGTTCACGACCTTCGTGTCGACGGTCGCGCGCGGCGAAGCCCTCGTCCGGAAGGATCGGCCGATGCAGTTCGTCGTCGAACAACGCGGCGCGCCCGGAGCGCCACGATCACCGATGGAAATCGGTGCAACACCAGCTGCGCGCACGGCTTTGTCGATGCAGCCGCACTGGCGTCTTCTGGTCAAGCATCCATCGGGATCCCTCGAGCGCGCGATCGGCGCGGCACGCCGCCGCAACCTGCTCGTAAGCGGGAGCATCCTCGCGATCCTTGCCGTCAGCGTCGCGTTGCTGGTCGTCTCCACGCGGCGCGCGCAGGAGCTCGCGCGCCGGCAGATGGAATTCGTGGCCGCCGTGTCGCACGAGCTGCGGACGCCGCTCGCGGTGATCCGATCGGCAGGCGACAATCTGGCCGACGGAGTCGTGCACGACCAGGTGCAGGTGCAGACGTACGGCGAGCTGGTGCGCGGTGAAGGACGGCGGCTCACCGAGATGGTCGAGCAGATTCTCGAGTTCGCCGGCATCCAGTCCGGCCAGCGCGGGTTCGCGTTCAGGCCGCTCGCGCTGCGTGCGTTGGTGGACGAGGTGGTGGCCTCGTGTCAGACATTGATCGATGAGGCACGGGTCTGCGTGGAGGTCGAGGTCGCCGAGGACGTGCCGCTCGTCGTCGGCGACGAGGCGGCCCTGCGCCGCGCGGTGCAGAACGTGATCGGCAACGCGATCAAGTACAGCGCGCGCGGCGGATGGATCGGCATCAGCGCGCGCGTCATCGACCGTGAGATCCAGCTGGCCGTGACGGACAGGGGCATCGGCATCGATGCCTCTGAGCACGCGCGCATCTTCGAGCCGTTCTATCGCGCGCCCGAGGCCATCGCGGCGCAGATTCAGGGGGCGGGTCTCGGCCTCAGCCTCGTCCAGCGAATCGTCGAGGCGCACGGCGGGCGGGTGACAGTCGAGAGCGCAAGAGGGTCCGGCAGCACGTTCGTCCTGCACCTTCCAACCGCGAACGAGACGGTGGCGCGGGTTGCGCCCGACGCGCAGCCCACGCCGGCGGCCGATCACTCGTGAAGCGGCTGCTGCTCGTCGAAGACGAACCCGGCCTCGTCCTCACGTTGAGCGATCGCCTGTCCGGAGAGGGCTACGCCGTCGAATCCGCCGCGGACGGCGAGTCCGGCCTCGAGCGCGCCGCACGGGAACCCTTCGATCTCGTCCTTCTCGACGTGATGCTGCCGCGCCTCGGCGGCTTCGACGTGCTCCGCGAGCTGCGCAAGCGCGGCGTCGAGACGCCGGTCATCATGCTGACCGCGCGCGGCCAGATCGCCGACAAAGTTGCCGGCCTCAAGCTCGGCGCCGACGACTACGTCACGAAGCCGTTCGAGATGACGGAGCTGCTCGCGCGCATCGAAGCCAAGCTGCGTCGCGTCGCCGTGCACGTGCACCCCGCCGCGGGCTACCAGTTCGGCGACATCCGCGTGGACTTCCGCGGCGCGGAGGCGATGAGAGACGGCGCGCCGCTCGATCTGTCCGCGCGCGAATTTCAGCTGCTGCGTTACTTCATCGAGCACCGCGGCGCGACCGTGACCCGCGAGGAGCTCCTCAACGAGGTCTGGGGCTACAACGCGATGCCTTCGACGCGGACGGTTGACGTTCACGTCGCCTGGCTCCGCCAGAAGATCGAGCCCAACCCGCGCCATCCGCAATTCATCATCACAGTCCACCGTACGGGCTACAGATTCGCCGGCTGACCACAGCAGAAATCCCGAATCCCTAATCCCTGATCCAGAATCCCTCATCCTCGATCGTGCATCCCAATCCCTAATCCACGATCGTGCATCCCGATGGCGGATCCTCGATCAATGATCGGGATACAAGATTCACGATGAGGGATGGGGATACCGGATTGACGATCAGGGATCCCGGATCAGGGATGAGGGATTGGGGATAAGGGATTCGCGCGCGTCAGAGCGGGACCAGCGTCACCTCCGCGTACCCGCGCTCGACGGTCAGGCGCGCGACACTCGGTTTGAGGTTGAAGCGGCGTGGCCCCGCCGCGCCCGGATTGATGACGAGCCGCGCGCCTCGCCGTTCGACGAGCGGCTTGTGCGTGTGTCCGTAGACGATGATGTCGGCGGCATAGCGGGCGAGCAGACGATCGGGCGTCGGACTGCCGACTTCATGGCCGTGGCTCACATGGATCGACAGGCCGTCGGCGTCGAGGTCGATGGCGGCCTCCAGGTGCGGGTCGTCCGGCATGTCCGTGTTACCGAACACCGCCCGCACCGGCGCGATCGCGTTCAGCTCGTCGAGGACACTCAGGCCACCGACGTCGCCGGCGTGAAGGATCAGCTCGGCGCCCTTCAACGCCTCGAAGACTTCGGCGCGGACTAAGCTATGCGTGTCCG
>JBKPRU010000128.1:0-4663 GCA_046734675.1 Acidobacteriota bacterium | reverse complement strand
CAGCATCGGTGATTCGCAGTCCGGCAATTTCATCCGCACGTTCATCCATCTCGGATTCAACCAGGACGAATCGAACCGCATCGTCTGGGACGGCGCGTTTCCGCGGATCGCGGCGCGCCAGACGCCGATGAACCTGCGCTTCGCGCTGCCCGGCGGCGCCGCCGGCATGTACGAGCCGGGCAGCGACGGCGTCGTGTGGTGGGGCCGCTACGAGGACCGGGCGCGCGGGTTGAAGCCGGCGAGCCTGCTCGATCGGTGCACCGCGACGGCGACCTGTCCGAAGATCATCGAGGCGTTCGGCTCCGCCGAGTTCTGGGGGCTGCGGATGTCACCGGATCTGATCGGCACGGATGCGAAGGCGGACATCGCGCTGCCGGACAACGTCCGCCGCTACTACTATCCGGGCACCACGCACGGCGGCGGCCGCGGCGGCTTCCGCGTCGAACCAGGAGGCCCCGTCGCGTTCGGCGGTGCGCAGTGCGCGCTCGCCGAGAATCCGAATCCCGAGGCGGACACCACGCGTGCGCTGACGCGCGCGCTCGTCGAATGGGTGACGCGCGGCACGCCGCCGCCCGAGAGCCGCTACCCGCGGCTGGCGAACGGCGATCTCGTTCCACCCACGCGCGCGGCGATGGGCCTGCCAGACATTCCAGGGCTGCCGTTCAACGATCAGATCGTCAATCCGCTGATCCACTACGACTTCGGTCCGTCGTTCAACGCGGCGGACGTGTCCGGGACGATGACGGTGGTGCCGCCGCGCATTGGCGGGGTGATGCCAACCTACGTGGTCCGCGTGAACAGTGACGGGAATGAAACCGTTGGCGTCCGGTCGGCGTTGCACCAGGCGCCGCTCGGCACCTATCTCGGATGGAACGTGATGTCGTCGGGGTTCTTCACCGGCCAGGGGTGCGGCTTCGCCGGCGGCTACATCCCGTTCGCGAAGACGAAGGCCGAGCGCGCGATCAGCAAGGATCCCCGTCCCTCGCTCCAGGAACGCTACGGCACGCACGAAGGCTACGTCTGCGTGGTCCGTCGCGCCGTGGCGCAGGCGGTCCGCGAACGGTTCCTGCTTCCGGAAGATGGCGAGCGGTTGATCGCGGAAGCGACCGCCAGCAATGTGCTCACCGCGTTGACGGATCGGACCAATGAGGATGTCGCACGGGGCCGCGTACTGTGCGAGACCGCCACACGGTAAGTCACTGATTCCACGTAGGGCGGGTCTTTAGACCCGCCGCTCAGCAAGAACTACCGCCTCGGGAACAGCCGTCGCAGATGGCGCAATCCCTCCGTCGCGAGAAATTCTGGCGACGGCGTGAGTGGGCGCCACATCGCGACCGCGCGGGCCATCGTCTTGATGCCGTGATTGAAGGTTTCGATGACGACAGGGCCGTCGTAGGCAATGGCGCGGCACGCGTCGGCGACTTCCTGCCACGGCACGTGCCCTTGGCCGGGCGTGCCGCGATCGTTCTCGCACGCGTGCAGGTGCTTCATGCGCGCGCCCGCGGCGCGGATCGCGTCCCCGAGCGATCGCTCCTCGATGTTCATGTGGAACGTGTCGAGCAGCAGTCCGCACGACGGATGGCCGACGCGATCGACGATCTCGATGGCCTGGTCGACAATGTTGATGAAGCTGGTCTCGAAGCGATTCAGCGGTTCGAGGCACAACACGACACCGCGATCGCCGGCATACTCGGCGAGCGTGCGCAGCTGACGCGCGAGCAGGTCGACATCGCGCGCGCGCTCGTCCGCCGAGGGCTGCCACAGCCGTCCCACGGCGCTGTAGATCGGGCCAATCACGTTGCGCGCGCCGAGCGCGTGCGCGGCATCGATGCAGTGGCGGATGTAATCGAGGCCGTTGTGACGGATGTGGTCGTCGGGATGAATCAGATCGCGGTCGGGACTCATCACCGCACAGACGCTCGTCGCAAGACCCGTCTCGTCGAGCGCGCCTTTCATCCGCACGTAATCGAGGGCCCCGGGCCGCTCGATTGGCACCTCGACGAGATCGAAGCCGAGCTCGGCAACGTGCTGCGCGATCGCGGGGAACTCGCCGGTCGCGAGCGGCGCCGTCCACACCCACGTCGTAATACCGATAGGATTCATGATCGCGTGATAATACCTGCCCAACTAGTCGGGGGAGTTATGCACCTGTTTCGCGTGTCCGCGTTAGGTCTCATCTGCAGCATGCTGGCTGTCAGCCACGCTCAACAGAAACCTGACGAGACCGTCGCGGGCTTCAAGACCGAACCCGGCCTCGCGGCGACGCTGTGGGCCGCGGAGCCGCAGTTCTCGAACCCGTCGAACATCGCCGTCGATGCCCGCGGTCGCGTGTGGGTGCTGGAGGCGGTCAACTACCGGCGGCAGCTGCGCAATCAGCCGGACATCCGGCCGGAAGGGGACCGCATCCTGATCCTCGATGACACCGATCGCGACGGACGCGCCGACAAGGTCACGGTGTTCGACCAGAGCCCGGAGCTCCGATCGCCACTCGGCATCGCGGTGCTCGGCGACAAGGTGTTCGTGTCGCAGAGCCCGAACATCATCGTCTACACCAAGGACGCCAGCGATCACATCGTCAATCGCGAGGTCTTCCTCACCGGCTTCAAGGGCATCGATCACGACCACGGCGTGCACGCGATCGTTTTCGGACCGGACGGGCGGTATTACTTCAACGCGGGCAACGAGGGCTGGGACCTCACCGACAAGTCCGGCACGCACGTGCGCATGGGCGCGGACGCGTACTTCGAAGGCGCGGCCTTTCGCATCAATCCGGACGGGACCGGCCTCGAGGTGATCGGCTACAACTTCCGCAACCCCTACGAGGTTGCGCTCGATTCATTCGGGACCCTGTTCCAGACCGACAACGATGACGACGGCAATGCGTGGACGCGGCTGAACTACGTGATGGATGGAGGCAATTACGGGTTCCGCGGTCCGCTGAACCGCACATGGCGCGAAGATCGCGGCACGCACTTCCACATGGAGCTGCCGGGCGTGGTGCCGAACATCGCGCGGCTCGGCGCGGGCGCGCCGTGCGGCCTGATCGTCTACGAAGGAACGCTGCTGCCGGAGAAGTACCGCGGACAGCTGCTGCACGCGGAAGCGGGCAAGCGCATTCTCGCGGCATACCTGCAGCAGGACGATGGCGCGGGCTACACGACGCGCGCCGAATCGCTCCTCTACGCGAGCGACACCTGGTTCCGGCCATCCGATGTGGCGGTGGCGCCCGACGGATCGCTGTTCATCGCCGACTGGTATGACCCCGGTGTCGGCGGACACGGGATGGGAGACCCGGCTGGCGCACGCGGGCGCATCTATCGGCTTGCGCCCACCGCCGCACGTCCGTCCGTGCCGACGCTCGATCTCGAATCGCCGGCGGGGCTGACGGCCGCGTTGGGATCGCCGAACCAGGACGTCTTTTATCTCGCGCATGCGCGGCTTGCATCGCAAGGACGCGCCGCGCTGCCGCAGCTGCAGACGCTCTGGCGCGGGTCGGATGCGACGCTTCGCGCGCGCAGCGTGTGGCTGGCCGCGCGTCTTGGTCGCGACGGCGCCGGCATGGTTGCCGAGGCGCTGCGCGACCGTGACGCCCGCTTCCGCGTGCTCGGCCTCCGCGCCACCGCCCTGCGCGGCGACGACGTGATCGCGGCGTCGCAGCCGCTGCTGCGCGACCCGTCGCCGCAGGTGCGCCGCGAGATCCTGGTGCAGCTGCGCGATCCGCGTCGCGTGACGCCACCGTATCTCGTCGCCGAGCAGTCGCCTGCGCCGGCGGCAGTGCTCGACGCCTGGATGACGCTCGCGCAGCAGTACGACGGAACGGATCGCTGGTATCTCGAGGCGCTTGGGATCGCGGCGCGCGGCCGTGAAGAGGCGTTATACGCGAAGCTGCGCGATCTGCGTACAAGTCTGGCGCCGGAGGTGTACGACCAGCTCGTCATCGAGCTGCGGCCGAAGACGGCGCTGTCGGATCTGACGACCGCCGTGAACGATGCCAGCGTCGACGTCGATCGCCGGACGCGCGCCCTCGATGCACTCGGATCGATGCAGTGGCCGGAGGCGGCGCGGGCCGTCGAGGCACTGATCACGAACGCGGAGACGCCGAAGCCGCTCATCGAGCGCGCGTTCCGGCATTACAGCCGTCAGCTGTTCAGCATGTGGCCCGACGCGCGCAAGAGCGCGCAGCTGCCCGCCGTCCTGCGCATGGCGCTGAGCGTCGACACCCTGCAGCCTGGCGCGATCGAAACGATCGACGCCCTTGGCGACCCGCAGTTCGTGCCGGACCTCGTCGCGCTGTCGCGTGCTCCCAACGTCGCGCCCGAGGTGCGCGCCGTCGCGGTCGACGTGATCGGCCGCGCCCGTGTCGCGGAACAGGCGCCCGCGCTCGAAGCGCTCGCGGGCGAGGGGCCGCTGCCGGTGCGCGTCGCGGCCGTGCGCGCGCGCGGCCTCCTCGAAGGTGCCGACGCACAGGCGTGGGCGCGCGGCCTCGCGCTCGGCGACGCGCCGAACGAAGTCCGGTTCGAGGCGCTGCGCGTGCTCGCGCGGACACCTGAAGGGTTGTCGGCGATCCTCGACCTCGCCGAGCAGAACCAGCTGCCGTCGGAGCTGCGCAGCCTCGCGACCACGCTGGTCAACGGCGGGCCTGGCGCGTTCCGCGGACAGGGAC
>JBKPRU010000127.1:0-11179 GCA_046734675.1 Acidobacteriota bacterium | reverse complement strand
GAGAAGAACTGGCTGATCGCGCGCGTCAGCCAAACCGAACGCAAGCGCGATACCCGCCGCGAGATCCTGATCGGCGGTGCGGTCCTGGCGGCGATCGATCACGACGGCGTACCTCCACTGCGATCGATCGCGGAGCTTCTGAACTGGCTTGATGGGCGCTTGATGCGACCGCACGATCGTGCGGTCTTCGCCCTGACGCCGCACGAGACAACCCGAGGCAGTCTTCAACCTTCGGCCGATAACTGCCCACGTGCCCGCAGCGGAGCGGCTGTCAAGGATGCCGACCAGGGGGAGGCACCGCGAAGCGGCGCGGAGCGTCCTTGAGAGCCGCGTGCGCGAAGGGCATGCTCGTATCGGCCGAAGGTTCGCCTGCGAAACCCATGGAGTTCTTACTCGGGCGTGTCGGAAAAACGATTGGCCCGATCTGAGTGCGACAGCGTGAGACGACATGAAACAACCGAGTGTGATGATGCGTCGCGAATGCATTCACAAAGAGCGTCGTCAACTGCGACACACACCCTCGCGCATCGTGCGTGATCGACGGCATCGCGTGACCCGATCTCGTTTGGTACGTCGCCACCGTTGACCATCCGACGGCAGCTGACACCATCTCACGCCGCCGCACGCCATCGAACGCCATCCGCATCCGTCACGCTCGCCCGCACCTGTTGCAGCTGTCTCCGATTGCCTCGGCTGCAGCACGCATCTTGCTCATGCACGGAGGTGCACTGCGCTCGGTTTGAAGAGCGCAGATAGCCGCAGGAGTTGAAGCAATGAAACGAGCGACCAGGCGGTCGGAGACGCAACCGGTTCTGCTCAGAATCCGAGATGCCGCGGCGATGCTGTCGGTATCGGAGCGTTCAATCTGGCAGTTGATACGTGCCGGCGACCTCCAGGCGATCCATCCGCCAGGCATGCGGGCGATCCGCATCGCGCGACACGACGTTGAAAATCTCGTCGACCGTTGGCACAATCGCGAGGAGTCGGCCGCCGAACAGCACCCATGAGCGTCTACAAACGCTGCAGCCGTGTCAGAACGCTGGACGATGGGAGTCCCAATCCCTGGTTCTGCGAAACGTCACCTCGCTGCGAGCATCGTCGCATCGCATCGATCAATTCAAACGCGATCGGTTGAACGGCACCTGGCGTGCGTTCCAGCAGAAGCGATCGGCCAAACCGGTCAAGCCTGGAACCGTGAACCGCGAGCTCGACACGCTGAAATCGATCTTCTCCAAGGCGGTCGAATGGAAGTACCTCGTCGATTCGCCAGCCAGGGGAGTGAAACGGTTCAGAGTGCAGAACCGGCGCACGCGGATTCTGTCAGCGGACGAGCAGCGCCGGCTACTCGAGGCGTGTGAGAAGCAGCCAAAGCTTCAGGCCCTGCTGAAACTGGCCCTAATCACGGGAGCGCGCATCGGCGAGCTCCTGACGCTCGCGTGGGAGGACTGCCAGGACGGTTATTTGACCTTCTGGCAGACGAAGAACGGTAAGGTCAGGCGGATCCCTGTCACTGAGGCGATCGCGGCGCTCCTGGCCTCCAGGCCTCGAATTCACCCATGGGTCTTCACGAACGCGAAGACAGGGAAGCCGTACACGACGATTCGCAAGGTCTTCGAGCGAGCGCTCGAGCGGGCGAACATCACAAGCGGCGATGTCACGGTCCACACGCTGCGTCACACCGCGCTATCGCGCATGATCGAGCACGGTCTGGACGATTTCACCGTGATGTCGATCTCCGGCCACTCGTCCACACGCATGCTCGAGCGCTACACGCATCCGACGCTCGAACGCCACATCGCCGCGCTGAACACGTTCGACGTGTCCACAAAATGTCCACAAAACTCGGTACAGCAAAAAGAGGCAGCCGAAGCTGCCTCTTTTGCTAAGAAAATTGGTGGACGGCAGGAGGCTCGAACTCCCGACCTCCGCGTTGCGAACGCGGCGCTCTCCCAACTGAGCTAGCCGCCCACTCTGGTGAATGCTCGTACCGCCACACGACAGGGCTGTCGCACTCGGCACGAATTCCGAGTATACCACGGTTGATATACTCGCAGCCCATGCCGTGCCCGGAAAATCGCGCCGGAATCCGCCGCATCGGTGTCCTCACGGGCGGCGGTGATGCGCCCGGGTTGAACGCGGTCATCCGCGCGGTGGTGAAGTCGGCGACGCATTGCCACTGCGAGGTCATCGGCCTCGAGGACAGCTTCGATGGCCTCATCGCGCCCGACCGCTGGCGCCTCCTCACGCCAGCCGACGTGACCGGCATCCTCCGCGTTGGCGGCACCATCCTCGGCACCACCAATCGCGGCAATCCCTTCGCGTATCGGACGCCGCCCTCCGACGACCCGCGCGACTACTCGGCGCGCTGCATCGACATGTTTCACGAGCTGAAGCTCGATGCGCTCATCGTCATCGGCGGCGACGGCACGCTGAGCATCGCCTACGAGTTCCACAAGCGCGGCCTGCCGATCATCGGCGTGCCGAAAACCATCGACAACGACATCGTCGAGACGACGACCACGTTCGGGTTCGACAGCGCGGTGAGCTTCGCGACCGACGCGATCGATCGGCTGCACGCGACCGCCGCCGCACACCACCGCATCATGGTCGTCGAAGTGATGGGACGATACGCCGGATGGATTGCGCTGCACTCCGGGATCGCCGGCGGCGCCGACGTCATCCTGATTCCCGAGATCCCGTACAACCTCGAGAAGGTCGCGGAGTACGTGCGCGCGCGCGACGCGTTCGGCGCGCGCTTCAGCATCGTCGTGGCGGCGGAAGGCGCGAAGCCGGTGGGCGGCGCCGCGACGGTGTTCAAAGTCGCCGAAGGGCAGCATCTGGAGCGACTGGGCGGGGTCGGAGCAGTCGTGGCGGCCGGGCTCGAGACGCTCACCGGCAAGGAGGCGCGGAGCGTAGTGCTCGGGCACCTGCAGCGCGGCGGCGAGCCCACCAGCTACGACCGGATCCTCGCGACCCGGTTCGGCGCGCGCGCGGTCGAACTGGCGCTGCACGGGACGTTCGGCCACATGGTGGCGCACCGTCCGCCGCACATCGTCGCGGTGCCGTTCGAGAAAATCGTCGGACGGACGAAGACGATCGATCTCGAGAGCGACATGATCCACGCCGCCCGCGACGTCGGAATCAGCCTGGGGGATTGAGCACGTCGAGATACTTCAGCGCGCCGCCGGTGTTGAATAGTACGACGGTGTCGTCCTGCTTCACGTCGCCGCGGCGGACGAGCATCTCGAGGCCGGCGAGCGCGGCGCCCCCTTCCGGCGCGGCGCTGATCCCTTCCTTGCGTCCCAGCTCCCGCATCGCGCGCACCATGTCCTCGTCGCTGACGGCGAGAGCGGTGCCGCCACTCTCGCGGATCGCGCGCAGGACGAGGAAGTCGCCAATCGCTTTCGGCACGCGCAGGCCGTCGGCGATGGTGCGCGCGTCGGGGAAGAGCTCGGAGCGCTCGGCCCCTTGCTCGTAGGCGCGCACGATCGGCGCGCAGTGCTCGGCCTGCACGGTCACCATCTTCGGCCGCCGGCCGCGCGGCTTCCAGCCGAGCGCTTCCATCTCGTCGAACGCCTTCCACATGCCGACCATGCCGGTGCCGCCGCCGGTCGGATAGATGATCCAGTCGGGGAACTCCCACGCGAGCTGCTCGCCGATCTCGTAGGCCATCGTCTTCTTGCCTTCGATGCGATACGGCTCCTTCAGCGTCGACACGTCGTACCAGCCGAGCGGCTTGCCGGTCTCGGCGGCGATGCGCCCGGCGTCGGTGATCAGCCCGTCGACGAGCGTCACGTCGGCGCCATACAACTCGCACTCGCGGATGAACGGGACCTTCACGTCCTTCGGCATGAAGACCTTCGCGGGAATGCCGGCGGCCGCGGCATACGCGGCGAGCGCGTTGGCGGCGTTCCCCGCGGACGGTACCGAGAGCGTGTGCGCGCCGAGATACTTCGCGCGTGTCACCGCCGCGGACAGTCCGCGCGCCTTGAACGAGTTGGTTGGATTGAGCGATTCGTCCTTGACGAAGACCCGGGAGAGTCCGAGATCGCGGCCGGCGTGCGACGCATGGATCAGCGGCGTCCAGCCTTCACCGAGCGTGACCGGCGACTCGCCGTCGAAGAGCGGCATGACCTCGCGGTAGCGCCACATCGACGGCTCGCGCGAGACGAGCGCTTCGAGCCGCACCGCCGGTAGCGCCTCCCGCGCCCCGTCGAGATCGTAGCGCGCGAGCAGGGGAGCGCCGCAGGTGCAGAGATGTTGTTCCGTGTAGGGATCGTACGGTGCAGCGCCGCACGGGACGCTGCACTCGAGATGAGTGAAATACGACAC
The DNA here is from genome assembly GCA_046734675.1 of Acidobacteriota bacterium. Classification (GTDB taxonomy): domain Bacteria; phylum Acidobacteriota; class Vicinamibacteria; order Vicinamibacterales; family 2-12-FULL-66-21; genus QHWT01. The sequence continues at coordinate 6,847 of JBKPRU010000127.1, read as the reverse complement.
TTACTTGCCGAGCAGTTCGCCGTCTTTCTTCTTCTGGATGTCGTCGATGAGCGCGATGTGCTGGTCGGTGATCTTCTGCACCTCGTCGAGGCCGCGGCGCTCGTCGTCTTCCGAAATCTTGTGGTCCTTGAGCAGCTTCTTCAGCTTCTCGTTTGCGTCCCGCCGCACCTGGCGGACGCCGTTGCGTCCCTCCTCCGTGTACTTGTGGACCAGCTTCGAGAGCTCCTTGCGGCGCTCTTCGGTGAGCGCGGGGATCGGGACGCGGACCACCTTGCCGTCGTTCGTCGGGTTGAGCCCGAGATTCGAGGAGCGGATCGCTTTCTCGACGGCGCCCATCAGCGACGGATCGAACGGCGTTGCGACGATCATGGTCGGCTCGGGAATCGACAGCGATGCGACCTGATTGATCGGCATCGAGGAGCCGTAGGCCTCCACGTGGACGGCATCGAGGATGCTCACCGACGCGCGCCCGGTGCGAACGCCGGCCAGCTCACGGCGCACGTGATCGATCTGCGCGTCCATGCGCTTCTTGACTTCCGCCGACAGGCCTTTCACATCACTCACATCCATACAGCTCACTCCGGCTTGACCAGCGTGCCGACCGCCTCGCCCATCACGACGCGGCGCAGGTTGCCGGCGGTGCGCAGGTTGAACACGACAATCGGCAGGCGATTATCCATGCAGAGGGAGATGGCCGTCGCATCCATGACCTTCAGCCCCTGCTCCAGGACCTTGAGATAGGAGATGCTGTCGTACTTCGTGGCGTCGAGATGGATCATCGGGTCGGCGGTGTAGATGCCGTCGACCTTCGTGCCTTTGAGGATCACGTCCGCCTTCATCTCCATCGCACGGAGCGCGGCGGCGGTGTCGGTGGTGAAGTAGGGATTGCCGGTCCCCGCGGCGAACACGACCACGCGCCCTTTTTCCATGTGGCGGATCGCGCGGCGGCGGATGAACGGCTCGGCGACCGCGCGCATCTCGATCGCGGTGGCCACGCGGGTGTTGATCCCGGCATGCTCGAGCGCGTCCTGCAGCGCGAGCGCGTTGATGACCGTCGCGAGCATGCCCATGTAGTCGGCGGTCGCACGGTCCATCCCTTTCGCGCTCGCCGCCAGGCCGCGAAAGAGATTGCCGCCGCCGATGACGACGCCAATCTGAACCCCGAGCTGCTGGATCTCCGACACTTCCTTGGCGATCTGCCCGGTCACGGCGGGGTCGATGCCGAACGCCTGCTCGCCCATCAGCGCTTCGCCGGACAGCTTCAGCAGGATGCGTCGGTACGTCGGATCCATAGCCCGACAATCTTACTATTGAAGATTGCCGAATGCAGATTGCCGATGCACGGCTTGTCGAATGGGGATTGACGAATGAGATTGGCGATTGGGGAGGAATGCATTGGGGATTGGCCATCGGAATCCAATGGCCAATCATCAATCCGAATCGCCGATCGCCAATCGCCAATGGATAAATCGGCAATCTGCCATCGCCAATCGGCAATCCGCTTACGCGGTGTGCTGTTCGCCGACCTTCATGCGGACGAAGCGCGAGACGGAGATGTTCTCGCCCAGCTTCGCCACCGCGGCAGTGACGAGCGCGCCGATCGTGGTCTTCGGATCGCGGATCGACGCCTGGTCGAGCAGCACGAACTGCTCGTAGAAGCTGTTCAACTTGCCCTCGATGATCTTGTTCAGCACGTCGGCCGGCTTCTTCTGGTCGGCCATCTGCGCACGGTAGATGTCGCGCTCGCGCTCGAGCACGTCCGGCGGCACCTCGTCGCGGCGCACATACGTCGGGTTCGCGGCCGCGATGTGCATCGCGATCTCCTTCACGAGGTTCTGGAAGTCATCGGTGCGCGCCACGAAGTCGGACTCGCAGTTCACCTCGACGAGCACGCCGATCTTGCCGCCCATGTGGATGTAGTGGCCGATGATGCCCTCGGAGGTCGACCGTCCCGCCTTCTTCGCCGCCTGCGCCAGCCCGCGCTTGCGGAGCAGTGTCGTCGCTTCCTCGAGGTTGCCGTTCGCCTCGGTCAGCGCCGCCTTGCACTCCATCATGCCCGCGCCGGTGATGTCGCGGAGCTTCTTCACCAGATCTGCCGTGATTGTTGTTGTTGCCATTCCTTCGCTCCTGCCGTACATGAAAACGCCGGCCTCCGTTCAGGCCGGCGTCGCGTAATCGAGAAGTTGAAGCCTGAAGCCTGAAGTCCGAAGGCCCTCTTAGACTGACGCCGGGGACGTGGCCTGCTCGGGCCGGGCCGCCGCGGGACGCGCGGCCTGGCGCGCGCGGCGCGTCCGGTCGTCGCCTTCACCCTCGGGGCCGCCGTCGTCGGCCTGCGCGGCTTCGCGCACGCCGCGGCCCGACACGACCGCATCGGCAATCTTCGACGCGAACAGCCGGATCGCGCGCAGCGCGTCGTCGTTGCCGGGGATGACGAAGTCCACTTCGTCCGGGTCGCAGTTGGTGTCGACCACGCCGATGACCGGGATCTTGAGCTTGCGCGCTTCGTCGACGGCGATCTTTTCCTTGCGCGTGTCGACCACGAACAGCGCGTCGGGCAGCCGCGACATGTGGCGGATGCCTTCGAGGTTCTTCTGCAGCTTGCGCTTCTCTTTCTCGAGCTGCGCGATTTCCTTCTTCGAGAGCGTCTCGTAGCGGCCGTCGGTTTCCATCGCCTCGAGATCGCGGAGTCGGGCGAGGCTGCGCTGAATGGTGGAGAAGTTGGTGAGGAGGCCGCCCAGCCATCGCTGGTTGACGAAGAACATGGAGCTGCGCTGCGCTTCTTCGGCGATTGCGTCCTGCGCCTGCCGCTTCGTGCCGACGAAGAGGACGGTGCGCCCATCGGCCGCCAGATTGTGGACGAACTCTTCCGCGTCGCGGAACAGTTTGGCCGTCTTGGCGAGGTCGATGATGTAGATGCCGTTCCGCTCCCCGAAGATGTACTTCTTCATCTTCGGATTCCAGCGCTTCGTCTGGTGGCCGAAGTGGACGCCGGCCTCCAGCAGGTCCTTCAACGCAATACCACTCAAGCTGCCTCCCATTACCGTTTGCTGAACTGGAAGCGCTTGCGCGCCCCCTTCTGGCCGTACTTCTTGCGCTCCTTGATGCGCGCGTCGCGCGTCAGGAAGCCTTCCTTCTTGAGCCGCGGCCGCAACTCGAGGTTGTATTCGACCAGCGCGCGCGCGATGCCGAGGCGCAGCGCACCGGCCTGGCCGGCAATGCCGCCGCCGGCAATCGTCGCCAGCACGTCGAACTTATCCGACGTTTCCGTGACGAGCAGCGGCTGCTTGATCTGGGTACGGAGCGCTTCGGTGGGGAAGGCCTGCTCGATCGGCTTCTTGTTGATCGTCAGGGTTCCGGAACCGGGCCTCAGGAAAACGCGGGCCGTCGATGTCTTCCGCCGGCCGGTGCCGTAATACTGGATTGCTGCTGCCACGACTTATGCGACCTCGCTCCTGCTCGAAATGGTTCTCGCCTTGGGCTGCTGCGCCTTGTGCGGATGGGTGTCGCCGGCGTAGACCTTCAACTTGCGCCACATCGCCTCGCCCAGCTTGGTCTTCGGCAACATCCCGCGCACCGCTTCCTCGACGATGCGGACCGGCTGCTTGATGCGGACGTCCTTCGCGCGCTCTTCGCGCACGCCACCCTCGTAGCCGCTGTGATAGCGGTAGACCTTCTGTTCTTCCTTACGGCCGGTCAGGCGGACCTTGGCCGCGTTGACGATCACCACGTGATCGCCGGTATCGATGTGCGGCGTGTAGACCGCCTTGTGCTTGCCCTGAAGCAGGCGGGCAGCTTCCGTGGCCACGCGCCCGAGCACCTGCCCGTTCGCATCGATGACATGCCACTGCCGCTCCACACTGCCGGCAGTGGGAACAAACGAACCCATTTCTAGGAACCTCTCTCGGCCTTGCGTTGAGGCTTGCGGCCGACTCGCCGAAGCCCAGCGCAGGCGGTCAGCCTTTATCAAAGGACGGCAAACCAAAAGGATACCGGCGATTAGCGGCCTTGTCAACCAATCGGGGCGCGCACGCAACGGGCGTTTCCCGAGCGCGACCGTTACAGATTCGTGAGTTATGTACACTTTCGTTGTCGCGTCGGAAGCGCCGTCTTTCGCGACCCTCCCAAATCTGCGCGGTTCTGCCGATTTTCGTCGCCAGTTCAGCGTGGCATCCAGCTTGCCGATTGGCTCCCACCGATACCGCAACCAACGCACAAACAAAGCGTGGCTAGTGGGCGCGTGTGCCGGAGGGGCGCAGGCGAGTGACCCGCAAGGGTCCGTCCCTCTCCACCTGAGTTGCGATTACGGGGATAGGACACCAAGGTGTTTCGCAAAGCGAAGGCCCTGGTCGGACTGGACATCGGCTCGAGCGCCGTCAAGGCGGTGGAGCTGAAGCAGGCCGGCAAAGGCTACAAAGTCACCGGATTCGGCAGCGAGCCCATCCCGCCCGACAGCATCGTCGACGGCGCGATCATCGATGCGGCGGCGGTTGCCGACGCGATCCGCCGTCTTTTCGACAGCCGCGGCATCAAGACGAAGGACGTCGCCGCGTCCCTGTCGGGCAACGCCGTCATCGTGAAGAAGATCACGCTGCCGGTGATGACCGAGGCGGAGCTCGGCGAGTCGATCTACTGGGAAGCGGAGCAGTACATCCCCTTCGACATCCAGGACGTCAATCTGGATTACCAGATCCTGGACAAAGGGGACGCCGCGAGCGGCAAGGGCACGATGGAGGTCCTGCTGGTCGCGGCGAAGAAGGAGAAGATTGCCGACTACACCGGCGTGATCGCGCAGGCAGGGCGCGCCGCCGTGGTCGTCGACGTCGACGCCTTCGCGCTCCAGAACGCCTACGAGATCAACTACGGCATCGATCCCGGCGCCGTGGTGGTCCTGCTCAACGCCGGCGCGAGCGCCACGAACATCAACATCCTTCAGGGCGATCAGTCGGTCTTCACCCGCGACATCTCGATCGGCGGCAACGCCTACACCGAAGCGCTGCAGCGCGAGCTGAGCGTCCCGTACGACAGCGCCGACGCGCTCAAGCGCGGCATCCCGATCGAAGGCGCGTCCTACGACGAGGCGCGGCCGGTGCTGCGGGCGGTGACCGAGAACATGATGCTCGAGATCCAGAAGACGTTCGACTTCTTCAAGGCGACGGCGGCGTCCGACAAGATCGATCGCATCGTCCTCAGCGGCGGCGCGTCGCGCGCCGAAGGCTTCACCGAGATGCTCTCCGAGCGTTTCGAAGCGCCGGTCGAGCCGTTCGATCCGTTCAAGCGCATCGGGTTCGAAGGGAAGAAGTTCCAGGTCGACGCGCCCGCCGACATCGCGCCAACCGTGGCCGTCGCCGTGGGGCTCGCGCTGCGAAGGGTGGGCGACCGATGATTCGCATCAACCTGATCGCCGTCGAGCGCACGGCCAAGAAAGCGGCGCCGCGCGCCGCGATCACGCCCGGGCAGCGCGTCACGATGGGCGCGACCCTCATCCTGCTCCTCACCGTGCTCGGCATCGGCTGGTGGTTCTGGTCGCTGCGCATGGAGGGGGCGCGGCTCGACGAGGAGATCGCGCGCGCCGAAACCGAAACGCAGCAGCTGCGGTCGGTGCTCGCGCAGGTCCAGAAGTTCGAGACGCGCAAGGCGCAGCTCCAGCAGCGCGTCACCCTCATCGAACAGCTGCGCAAGGGCCAGTCGGGCCCGGTTCACCTGCTCGACGAAGTGAGCAAGGGCGTGCCCGAGCGCCTCTGGCTGATCACGATGACGCAGGCGGCCGACGCCTTCACCATCGAAGGGCAGACGACGTCGCTCACCTCGCTCTCGGATTTCGTCTCGAATCTCGAGTCGAGCACGTGGTTCAAGCGGCCAGTTGAAATCGTCGACAGCACGGTCGCGCCGAACGCGCAGACCGGCGACGTCGTCCGCTTCACGATTCGCGCGACGTTCAACAACCAGGAGCTTGGACCGAAGCCGCCGGTCGCGCCGCGGCCGCCGGTGCCGCCGGCGCGCTAGCGCGCGCGAGACAGGGAAACGCAGGCAGAGATATGGACATCTCGCTTACAAAACTTCCGTGGTGGGGCCAGATCGGCGCGTTCGTCCTCGTCTGCGCCGGCGCGGTCTTCGGCTTCTGGAACTTCTACGTGTCGGAAGTCTCGAAGGACATCGCGCTGCGCCAGACGCACCTGAACGCGTTGAAGGTCGACATCAACAAGGGCGTCGCGACCGCGCGGCGGCTGCCGGAGTTCGAGGCGCAGGTGAAGGACCTCGAGTACCGCCTCGAGAACCTGCGCAACGTGCTGCCCGAGCAGAAGGACGTGGCCGACACGCTGCGCCGCCTGCAAGGGCTGGCGACGCAGTCGAACCTGACGATCCTCCGCTTCACGCCGGCGGCGCAGAAACAGCAGCCGCTCTACGCGGAAGTGCCGTACCGGCTGGCGGTCGACGGCACGTATCACAACCTCGGGCTGTTCTTCGATCGGGTCAGCAAGTTCCCGCGGATCATCAACGTCAACGACATCGCGATCCGCGCGAAGCAGACGCCGGAACCCAATTCGACCGTCACCGCCGAATGCACAGCCACGACATTCGTGCTGTCGGACGGCGCGAAGGGAGGCCGCGGCGCTCCGCCCGCGGTGCGGTAATGCATCTGGTCCTCACACTGCTCATCGTTGGCCAGGCGGCGCAGGCACTGCCCGCGATCGGCGCCGCGAAGACGGCGTCGGCGCAGGTCAGCGAAGCGCAGAAGAAGAACTCCGAGGCGCTCGAGCCGAAAGGCGCGCCCGTCGCAGCGCCGCCTGCTGCGCCAGCGCCCGCAGCACCGATCGCCGGGCAGCCGGCGCCGGCCGCAGGGCAGGCG
>JBKPRU010000126.1:0-5260 GCA_046734675.1 Acidobacteriota bacterium | reverse complement strand
GGGCCGCATCTACGAACGCGCGCGGACGACCGTGTTCCTCGACGGCGCGCTCGGCATCTCTGACGCCGCGATCGCCGCGCCGCCGCGGGGCACGCGCTTCAACTATCTCGCGATTGGCGGGGGCGGGATGCTCGTACGGCTCTGCCCGCGCATCCATCTGCTCGCGGGTCTGCACCTGATGCACATCTCGAATGGCGGCGTGCGGGGGCGCGCCCGCAACCCGGACATCGAAGCGATTGGCCCGACGCTCGGACTCGTCGTCGGCTTTCGATAAGGACGGAAGGCGGAAGTACTTCCGTCTTCCGTCTTCCGTCTTCCGTCTTCCGCCTTTCGCGCGAAGCGCTCCTATGAGACGTGCGAGCGAATCTGGCGGTTGAAGTGATGGATCTGCCGGCGGATGCTTCTGAGCGATGCCGAGTCGTGCTGGTCGAGCGCGCCATCACGCTGCTGCTTCAGCGCCCGGATCTTCGCCTTGATCCCTGCCTTGTCGATCCCGTGCGCGGCGTGGTGTTCGTGCGTGTCGATGCCGAGCGCGTGGCAGAGAGCGGGCAGCAGATGATCCTTGTTCATCTGCGAATAACCCTGGACCTCCGGCGCGGTCAGCTCCTTCGCGATGTCGCGCAGGTCGGCGACCGTTTTCCCCCTCAAGTCTTCGTACGTGTACGCCATGAGGAAACCTCCGAAGAGCCGCGGGCCGACGGGCGGGCCCGCAGGCGCGAGCAGTCTAGGCCCACAGCCCGCCGCGCGCAAGCCCGCCCCGGTGTACGCTGACATGTGGAAGCGCCGATGGCGACCGGGAAGAGATCGCTCCGCAACAGCCGCGCCTTTGAGACCTTCGTGCTCGATCAGCTCGCGGAGGCCGGAGACGTGGTGTCGCGCCCGATGTTCGGCGGCATCGGCTTGTACTGCGACGGCGTGTTCTTCGGCATCATCGCCGGCGACGCCCTGTATTTCAAGGTCGACAAGGACACGCGCGCCGCCTATCGGGCGCAGGGGTCGCGCCCGTTCAAGCCGTACGCCGATCGGCCGACGACGATGCAGTATTACGCGGTGCCGCTCGCGGTCATGGAAAGCGCCCCGGAACTTGTCCGGTGGGCACGCACCGCCGTCGCCGTGGCCCGCCGCGCGAAGTGACGAACTGTCTTATCCGTGTGTGGCCGTGTCCATCCGTTGTGGATCGCCGTGGTGGGCTACGCGGCCGTGGTTTGCTGCTTGCGCAGCGACGCCGGCAGATAGCGATCCAGGTCCGCGTCGGAGTAGCCGGCGCCGCCGAGTCCCTTGAGCGCCTTGCGCGCGATCTCGTATGACGCGCGATCGTCGGGCGAGGTGTTTTCCAGCACCGACGTCGCGTCGCGCAGCAGTTCCGCGCGCCGTTCTTTCAACGCGTTCATATCGATCAACTCGTCGTGCACTTCCGCCAGCAGCGCGCGGTACTTCTCGCAGAGCATCCACAGGCGCGCCGCGGTCGCGCGGTGCCCGTAGATGCGGGGCGTCGGATCGAACGCGATATAGCCCGAGCACGCGATGAGCGCCACGGTGGCGGACGCCGTCGCCGCGATCTGGACGCCGCGTCCGGCATGCAGCGCGATCCCGCTCAAGATCGCGGCAAGCGCCACAGCCGCCATGGTCGTGATGCGTGCGTACCATGCCCAGCGGGCGAGACGCGCCGCCGCATCGGCGTGCGCCTCATAGGCGGTCACCGCGCTGCCAAAACTCAGACGGATGTGGTCGACGACACTGAGCTGAAACACCGGGCACCCCCGTTTGCGGAGAGTCGGTCAGGAATGCCCCAGCCAATGCAAGGCAAACGCCCGCAAATCGCCCCGCAGAACGCGCGCGGGGCGCCGGCGGGGCGTCGTGAGACGCGACACCGCCGGGAAATTTTGGGGTAGTCGCGGCGTGCCGCGCGGCTCAGGACGCGCGGGCGAGATCGGCCGCTTTGCGCGAGCCGGCGATGTCGACGCGGCCGCGCACGACGGCGCCGTCCGCAACGGCCACGCGCGGCGCGGTCAGGTCGCCGTCGATCTCCGCGGTGTTCCGCAGTTCGATGCGATCCTCGGCGACGAGCGTGCCCTTGATGGTGCCCCCGACGACAATACCTGCCGCCGTGATGTCCGCGTGCACCTGGCTGCCCGGTTCGATCGTGACGATCTGACCGGCCACGTCGATCGTGCCTTCGATCCGTCCAGCGATGGTGATGGGTTCCCGTGCCGAGATGTTGCCCTTGACGATGACTGAGGGACCGATGTGCGCGCCGTGCTGCATGGAGAGCTCCTTACGCCGGTGTGAGTGAGACGAACGCGCAGGGAATCGCAAGGCACGTACCACGCGAATCATCCTGAAACACGAATACAGAGGTGTCGCGTCCGCCGCGCGCGATCACGGATACGTCAGCCGACGTGCAGAATCGTGAACGGCGCCTTCGCACGCATCCGCAGTCCTCCGCGAATCCGTGTCCATCCGTGTGCATCCGTGGTGGATCCATCCGTGTGCATCCGTGTCCATCCGTGGTGGATCACCACGCGGCCAACGACGGGCGTGATCCCGTGGTGCGCACTTCCATCGCGATGCGCCACTGCCCGTCGCCGCCGCGCGAGTAGATCGTCACGTAGACACCCTCGACCGTGTGCGTACCCGCGGGCTCCAGGCGCGTCTCGGTGAACGTGCCGATCTCGGAGCCGGTCCCGCCGTCGACGACGAAGCGCGTGGGCGTCAGGGTAATCGTCACGTCGCTCGTCTCTTGCGCCAGCGCGGTGCGCAACCGTCCGGAGACCTCCGGCGCGCCGCTGACGATCGATCCCGACGTCAGCGCGGCCATCGCGTCTGGCGCATAGAACGCGTCCGCGCGTTGATCGCGCGCGTTGATGGCGGTGATGTAGTCGCGGCGCACGTCCGCGATCGGGGAGTCGGTCCCGGCGGCCGCCGACCAGTCGACGCGAATCGTCGCGTCCGTGGAGCGAGGGCCGAGCACCAGGCAGAGCGCGAGGCACAGCATCGACATCGGCGTGCTCCCGGGGGGCACGGGTTTTAGGGGCAACGACCATGCCGGCATCCGGCCACCACTTTTTCGAGGGTTTTTTGCCGCGATCACCGAGGGGGGCAAGCGAGGGCGTCATCGCACGCTCGCAACCGTAATCGCGGCCGAGGTCACGCAGATTGCTCGGGACGCGGCGTCGCTGCCCTCAGACCCGCCCTGAGAGCGCGACGCCGCCATCGCGGCCCAGTTCTCGGCATCGGAGGACGAAATATGTGCAAAAGCGTTCTGGGACGTCCGGGCGTCGGGCTGATGTGCCTCGCGTCGCTTCTGCTGCTGGCGCAGCCCGCCGCGGTTCGCGCCGATCCGGTCACGGTCACCGGAAGCATCGCGTTGAACGTGCTCGAGGGTCCGTTCGGCAAGTCTGCTGCTATTGGATCCGGCCTGGCTGCGTTGTTCACACGCCGACCGCGGAAGGGAAAGCCCGCCGTGGACCATTCCTGGAAAGCCCTCGTCCGCGGTCCGCTGCCATCAGACAGCGTCCGCGAGCATGTAGGGTACCGATCGACGCGGCCGAATCCGTGGCCGAACGGGCTCGCAGATTCTGCCGCGTCTGCCCTGGGCGCGCGTTGAGAATTCTGCGCACATTCGACGTCGATCGCGCGAGATTGCTGGAGTTTTGCGACGGCGGGGTTGTTGCCTTGCGGGAGCGGCGAGAGGTGCCCGATGGAGCTGACCGACCTGCCGTTCGTCAAGGCCGTGCTCGACCCGACGCTGATTGACGGCGTCTACAACGCGTGCGATCAGTGGTGCGATTACTGTCCGCTGACCGCGCGGTGCCTGGCGTTCCGCTGCCAGCCGGCTGCCGACACCGGCGGTGACATCCACGCCCACATGGCGGACGCGATGTACGAGTCGATGCACGCGCTCAAGGGCCGCCATGATGCAGAGGGACTGGCGGTGCCGCCCAGGCTCACATGGCTGCTCGCGAACGATCCGCGCGATGGAACTGCGTTCGTGCCCCTGGACGATCCGCTCGAGCGCACCGGGCGCCAATACGTCGTCCAGTCAGCGATGTATCTGATGTCGCGCCGCGATCTGCCGGAGGAGATTCCGAAACGTGCGGACGGCCCGACGCCGTTCGACGTGTTCATCCGCTACCACTTCCTGATTGGCGCGAAGGTGTATCGCGCCGTCGTCATGTCGTCGGAGGCGGCGCGGCGCGGCGAGGCGGCAGCGCGCCACGACGCCGAGATGGCGGCGAAGGTCGCGCTGCTCTTGATCGATCGGTCCGACGAAGCGCTGCAGTTGATGCAGGTGGACGATCGTCACGCGCGCATCGACCAGTTGCGGGCGCAGTTGCGCCGCTTGCGGCGCGAGCTCGCGACGCGGTTCCCGGACGCGCAGGCGCTCAAGCGACCGGGGTTCGACGTACCAGAACCGACCCAGGCCCCCAGCACTGGAGAACCCTAGAACCGTAGACCCACAAAAAAAGCCCGCTGCTTTCTTGAAGCAGCGGGCTTTGCGACGATTAATCCCGGCAGTGACGTTTCTCATCGGGCGCGGGGCCCCACCCCCGCGCGCGGCGGCGCAACTCGCTACGCTCGCGCGCCGCGGCCGCTGGCGCTCTCTTCCACGCAGCGCGAAGGGCGCACCGTGGGAAACTGCATGGGAACTGTGACTGCCGCCGAAAAAGAAAGAGGCCGCATCTGATGTCAGATGCAGCCTCGTGAATAATCCCGGCAGTGACCTACTCTCCCACGCAGTTTCCCACGCAGTACCATCGGCGGTAGCAGGCTTAACTTCCGTGTTCGGAATGGGAACGGGTGTGACCCTGCTCCTATGACCACCGGGAAAGGCAAACTCGAGTGCCTGGGATCCGGCGACGGCGCATCCGATATCGATGCGGAGTCGTCGGTCGCCCCAGACTATCTGTCAAAGATCGTTGTCCGTCGCGGCGGACGCCAACTGAATATCCTGCAAACGGTAGTTTTCTCGTTCCACTCACCGCGGTGTGCGGCATTAGAGAATTAATGGTCAAGCCTCACGGCTGATTAGTACTGGTTAGCTCCACGTATCGCTACGCTTCCACACCCAGCCTATCACCTGGTCATCTTCCAGGAGCCTTCAGAGGCCTTGCGGCCTGGGAAATCTCATCTTGGGGAGTGTTTCACGCTTAGATGCCTTCAGCGTTTCTCACGTCCGAACGTAGCTACCCGGCGCTACCCTTGGCAGGATAACCGGTACACTAGAGGTTCGTTCAACCCGGTCCTCTCGTACTAAGGT
>JBKPRU010000125.1:0-27251 GCA_046734675.1 Acidobacteriota bacterium | reverse complement strand
GGTCCTTGTGGGTGTAGACGACCACGCGCGTGGCGGCCTTGGATGCCTTGTGCAGCCGGGCGGCCTCCGGCGTTCCAACATCGATCCACGTGTCGATGGCCCCGGTCAGATCGCGAACGGCCATCGCGGGTTCGTCGGGGTCGGATATGCCACGCGAGAACGCGAGACCGTCGACGAACTCGAGCAGGTACGCGAGCAGGCGTGCGATGAGGTGATCCTCGGATTCCGACGGATGACGAGCGACGCGCAGCGCCAGCGATTCATAGACGCCGCGATCGCTGTCGGCGAGCTCGATGTCGAAGTTGTAAATGGTTGCCTGGAGCGCCATGCTACCGCGAGACCGGCACGCCGGCGGGTGCGCCAATCAGGAGTCGGTTCATCGGCGTAATATCCTGCGGGATGCGCTGCGTCCAGATGTGATAGCCCTGGCTTGCGAGGCGGCGGGCTCGCACGACGTCGATCGCGAGCGCATCGTCCATCCATCCGGAGAGCGCGCCGGCGTCGCAGACATCGACGTCGTGACAACAGGGCAGCACGGCGACGCGCGCACGGCCGACCGTCGCGCGTTCGAGCACGACGTCCGTCAACCCGCGACAGGCATGAACGGAGACGACAATGTCTCCCGGCAGAATCTCGATGACATCCAGCGGACCTGCCACGAACGTGAGCCGCCCGGCCAGCCGTGGCCAACGTTCGACGAGCGCCTCGTGTAGCGTTGCGGCCGAGGCCGGCACGACGGCGTCGACGGCCAGCGCGCAGGGCGACGTGTCGTCGAGGATCAGCATCACTTGCGCGAGCAGCCCGTGACCCGCGGCGAGATCGACGATGCGGCCGCCGCGAAACAGCCGGCGCACCCGGCGCGCGGTCTCCCATGCTTCATACAGCTCCTTGCGCGGCAGACACCCGGCATGACAGACGGCGCGGCCGACCCGATCGAAGAGTGTTTCACCGGGGAAGCGCGCAAGATCTCGATCGGTGAGACGCGCACGCGAGGAGCGGGAGAAGCGCACGAGGGAAGGATAGTACAAAGGTCGAGTCGAGTCGACACACCGCGACCCGGCCCCATCCAGGCACGCGGCCTGCTCTTCATCCGCAACGACATCAATGGCGCGGCGATTTCCCGAAGAAATCGGTGCGACGATGACTCGCGGCCACGATCTGTCGTGGTCACGACGCGTCGCCGCCATCGCCGGGCGTGGTGCCGGTGCGGACGCCTTTCCGGAATGATTCGCCGCGGGTTCCCTATATCGTTGCCGCCTGATGTTGGAGGAGCACCATGACACGCAGAACTCTTCACGCGCTCACGATTGTCGCCGCAACGATCGCGCTGACGTTCACCGCCGTTGCCGCGCAGACCACCCAGGACAAGCTCGAGATTACGGCCTTTGCCGTCAACATGAGCAACATCGCGACCGGCTCCAGTGAAGTCGTCCAGATCAACATCGACAGTTGGTCGTCTGCTGACGAGCGAAAGCACCTGATCGAGACGGTGATCGAGAAGAACGCCGACGCGCTGCTGAAAGAACTGCAGAAGACGCCGGTGCATGGGCGATTCAGCATTCCCGGCCTGAGAGGGCCCGATCCCCATCAACTACGCCTTGGTAATCCCTTGCATTACACGTGGCAGACCGAATTGCCTGACGGCGGAAGAAAGATCGTCATCGCGACCGATCGGTACATTGGTTTCGCGGAAGCCCGCAACCAGCCACGCACGGTCGACTATCCATTCACCTTGTTCGAGATTCGCGTCGACAAGAACGGCGAAGGCCAGGGCAAGATGGCCGTGGCGACGAAAATCAATTTCGACAAGAAGAAGAACCAGATCGAGCTCGAGAACTACTCCAGCGAGCCGGTGCGGTTGAACAACGTCAAAGTCAAAACGAAGAAGACCACGTAGAGGCACCCCTCCGGTAACGAAGGGCGCGTCATCCCGTGGTCGGCATCACGCTGATCGGCGTCGCCTTGTCGCGGAGCACTCGCACGGGATTGCGCAGGGCGCGGCCGAAGCCCTCGAACGACACATTCATGACGTCGCCGTGGGCGAGCCGGATCCCATCGCCGCAACTGAGCGCGCACGCGCCGAAGTAGTGCACGTGGACGTCGCCAGGGCGGCGATGACCGTCGAACTTGAAGTGATGGTGCTCGATGTTGCGCAGGTTGTGGCACATCTCCTCTTCGCCAGTGGCGATCGCCTTCGACCAGAGGACGCTGCCGTCCCGCTCGATGGCCACGCGACCCGGTACCGACTGGAAGGCGAGATCGATCGCCAGCTCCGGTCCGAGCGCGCAGGTGCGGAGCTTCGAGCTCGCGAGGTTCAGGTAATTGCGGCGCTCGAAGACGTGGTCGGAGAACTCGTTGCCGATCGCCATGCCGATTCGCCGTGGCGTGCCGCGGGCATCAATGAAGTACAGGCCGGCGACTTCCGCCTCTTCGCCGCCGTCTTCCGCGAACGGCGGAACGTCGAGCGATTCGCCATGCGCGCGCAGCGTCGTGCCCGTACCCTTGTAGAACCACTCGGGGGCTGCGCCGATTTCGCCGGGCGCGGGCCGGCCGCCGGTCAGTCCGAGGCGGAACATCTTCATGCTGTCGGTGAGCTCCGACTCGCTGGCCTCGTGCATGCGTTGGCGCTCGGCCGCGCTTCCCAGATGGGTCAGTCCCGTGCCCGACACGAGACACCGCGTCTGCTCTTCCGGATGATCGATGGGCGGCAGGAGTCGCCACTCAGATTGACCCGCGTAAATCGCGTCGTAGGGCAGCCGCGTGCTGGTCGCTTTCTTCGCCGCGAGCGTCGCGAGCGCGACGCGCGAGTCCACCGCTTCCTGCGCCAGTTGCAGCACCGACGACACGCCGTCCAGTAAACGCAGGTGCGGCTCCTCAACCAGCGCCACGGCGCGCGAGGTGGCGGTCCGGAGCTGCACCAGTCGCGCGGCAGACATAGCGGATTGATGGTATTACATCATCCCGGTGAGCAAGCCGATGCGGTGGCGCGTGGCGCTCCTCGTGTCCGCGGCGATTGCGATCAGCTATCTCGATCGCCAGTCGCTGCCCGTCGCCGTCAAGGCGATACAGGAGGACATTCCTCTCACCAACACGCAGTTCGGCGACCTGTCGTCGGCGTTCCTGCTCGCGTACGCGCTGATGTACGCCGGCGGGGGCGTGCTCGTCGATCGTCTCGGGACGCGCGTGGGGTTTCTCGCGATCATGACGTTCTGGTCGCTCGCCTGCGCGAGCCACGGCCTGGCCACCGGGGTCGGACTGCTGGCTGTGAGCCGTTTCCTGCTCGGGGTGGGGGAAGGCGGAGGCTTCCCTGCTGCGACGAAAGTCATCGCTGAATGGTTTCCCGCCGCTGAGCGTGCGACGGCAATGGGCATCGTCAACGCCGGGACCGCCGTGGGGGCCGTCGTCGCAGCGCCGGCGATTGCGGCGATCCTGCTGTACGCGAGCTGGCGATGGGTGTTCGTGGCCTGTGGCGGCGCCGGACTCCTGTGGGCGATCCTGTGGGCGATCGCCTATCGAACGCCTGCGCCAGCCTCGACCAATACTGCACATGCGGCGCGAATGCCCTGGACTGAGCTGCTCGCGTTTCCACAGGTCTGGGGCCTTGTCGCAGCGAAGTTCCTGACTGACGCCGCGTGGTTCTTCTACATTGCCTGGCTGCCGAAGTACCTCTACGACGCGCGCCACTTCGACGTCAAAGAGATCGGCGCGTACGCGTGGGTGCCGTATGCGGCGTCGGGCGTCGGATGCCTCGTCGGCGGCTGGTTTTCGAGCGCACTCCTCCGCCGCGGTCGATCGGTCGATCTCTCGCGCAAGCTCGCGCTCGGACTCAGCGCGGCGGTGATGCCGGCGATCGTGTTCGTCACCCGCGTGCCCGTCGAGTGGGCGCTCGCGATTTTCAGCCTGGCGTTCTTCGGACAGCAGTCGTGGTCGACGCTCGTGATGATCGTGCCGACCGATCTCTTCGATCACCAGGTGGTGGCGTCCGTCGCCGGCCTCGTCGGGTTCGGCGGCGCGATGGGCGGGTTGTCGATGAACCTGCTGGCCGGGCGTTTGCTCGACGCGGGCTTCGGCTACGGCACGGTCTTCAACATCGTCGGTACGTTGCACGTCATCGCGTTTGTGGTGATCCTGATCGCGATTCCGCGCATCCGGTCCTTACCTCGACATCCTGCCGTCTTGTGGTAAAACCCATCAGCGTTGGGCGACATGATTGACGGGTTGATCGTCGATCTCCGATCGGCTGGGCGAAGCCTGAAGGCCAGGCCAGCGGTCCCTGTCGCGGTCATCCTGACGGCTGCGCTCGCCGTCGGGATCAACCTCGCGATGCTGGGGCTGATCGATCGCGCACTCCTCAGCCCACCCCAGCACATCGCTGATCCGGAGCGCGTCTTCACGGTTGCCTTCGAAACCCCGGGACTCTCCGGCGACAGAGAGCTGGTGGCGACGACGTCATTTCTGACGTTCGAGGCGATCCGGACTGCCGCGCCACATTTCACACCCGCCGCGTGGACTTCCAGCGGGACGAGCGTCGTCGTCCAGGATCAGCGGCTCGCCGTCAAAGCGGCGGGCGTGACGAGCGGGTACTTCTCAATGCTCGGCGCGCGCGCACAGATCGGGCGCACACTCCTCGCTGATGACGACCGTGCTGCCGAAGGCACAACGGTTGCGGTGTTGAGCCATTCGCTCTGGCAGCGCGCCTTGGGAGGCGATAAAGACGGCCTCGGCCGCCGGTTGAAGCTCGGTGGGCTCGAGTTCGAGGTCGTCGGCATCATGCCGGCGGGCTTCAGCGGGCATTCCGCCGAGCGGACCGATCTCTGGGTGCCGCTGCGCACGGCGATGCGCGACCGGCCAGGATGGGACACCGCATCCGCGCTGCTCTTCGCCGAGATCGGGCTGCGGCTGCCTCCTGGGGAAACTGTGCGCAGCGCCGCAAGTCAGCTCGGTGTGGCGACGGGCACCCGGGTCGTACTGCTGCCCCTCATCGGTGCGGACGTGGCACCCGCCCCGCATCAGATCGTGATGTGGCTCGCCGCGCTGTCGCTCGTTGTCCTCCTTGTCGGCGTTGCAAATAGTGCCACGCTCAGCCTGGTTCGCGGGGCCAGCCGCCGCCGAGACGCCCGCATCAGAGTGTCGCTGGGTGCCACTCGCGGCCGACTCGCCGGTCAGCTACTCATCGAGTCGGCGATCGTCGCCGGCATCGCTAGCGGCGTCGCGCTCCTGGTCGGATACTGGCTCGACGAGATCGTCCGGCGCCTGCTGTTTCCATCTCTGATCGAAAGCATCGGCGTCACCCGCCGCCTCGTGATCGGTGCAGGAACGGGTGGGGTGTGCACGCTCCTCGCGACGCTGACCGCAGGGATTCTGGAGCTTCCCGCACATGTCAGCGCCGAAAACCTGTCGGCCCCACGGCATACGTGGCGTCGTGGCGCAGTTCAACGCGAACTGCTGATTGTCCAGACCACCCTTGCGGCGCTGCTGATCACCGCGGCGGGTATGTTCGGCGAAAAATACTTCACGACGGTCGCGAGTGACCAGTACGCGCGGCTCGACGATGTCGTTGTCGCCGAATTCGAGCGCGGTCCGCGAACCATGAGCCCATCCGAGCAGGAAGATCTTCTGACGTCTGCAGTCGATCGGGTGCGGGCACTGCCAGGTGTCGCCGCGGCGACCGTGTTCTTCGTGCTGCCGTTTCACAATGTGATGGCGCCGCCAATCGACATTCCTGGACGAGGCGAACCTCGTGTCGACGGAGAGCTGCCATTCCTGATCGAGTCAACCCCGGAGCTCCTCGACATCCTTCGGATCGACATGGTGCAGGGCCGCCGCTTCACCGCCGCAGACGACAGAGGTGCTCCTCCTGTCGCGATCGTAAGCGAAGCCATGGCTCGAGCGGTGTGGCCAGGCGTGAGCGCGCTCGGAAAGTGCATTCGGATCGGTGTCGACCCGGCGTGGGATCCCCGGACCGCCACCCGACCTCCTACTCCGCCCACGTCAGCACCATGCCGCGAGGTGGTGGGGGTCGCTCGGGATTGGCAAACGCCTACCGATCGACCCGCGGCAGCACGGCCAATCACGCACTACTATGTGCCATTCGCTCAGGGCCTTTCGGTGCCGGATCTGCCGCGCGTATCCGGTCTTCTCCTTCGACAGGAATCCGGCTTCGACTTGCCCACAGACGCTATCCGTCGCACCGTCACGGGTGGGACAGATCTGCCGTTTCTCGAGATGCACAAGTACGTCGAACTCCAACGGCCACGCCTCGAACATTGGCTGATGGGCACGAAGCTGATGTCGCTCTTTGGTGCGCTTGCGCTCGCGACGGCCGCGGCGGGCATATACGCGGCCTTCGCGCATTCAATGGTGCAACGTCGACACGAGATCGCCGTTCGCCTGGCGGTGGGCGCATCTCGCGGCAACGTGCTGCTGATGGTGCTGCGAGAAGGAATCGGCGTGGCGGCGCGCGGTATCGTTGCGGGCGTGATCGTGGCGGTACTCGCCGGATGGGCGGCGCGATCGATGATCGTTGGTCTGACGAGTCCTGGACCGCTGGTGATCGCTTCGACGAGTTTGGTGGTCCTGAGCATGGCGATTCTTGCGACATGGGCCCCGGCGCTCATCGCCTCGCGGGCCGAACCGAACGTGTTGTTGCGAGATGAGTAAGGCTTGCGACCGCGAAGTCGGCTCAGTCAGGTGGACCTCGGCAGCCACCTGAGCACTTGATCCTATCGGCTAACGTGTCGCGTGCCGGCTCCGTCTAAGGGGCATCATGATCGAGGACGTCCGCTTCGCCACACGTGTCCTGCTCAAGTCGCCGGCCTACTCGCTGGTCGCGCTGGTGACGCTCGCGCTCGGCATCGGCGCGACGGTCGCAATTTTCAGCGCGGTGTATGCCGTGCTCCTGGCGCCGCTCCCCTACCCGGATCCCGCCGCGCTGGTCGTGCCGGTCTCGACCAACGCGGCGCGCGGATTCGACCGCGCCAGCGTCCCGTACGCCGATTACCTCGACTGGCGCGAGCAGCGCGACATCTTCACCCACGTCGCGGTATGGCAGCCGACCGCGGTCGACGTCGCCGGCAGCACGGCGATGCCCGAGCGCGTCGAGGCCGCGGAGGTTGGTGACGCGTTCTTCGATGTCCTGGGTGTCCGCGCCATGGTCGGCCGGACCTTCGCGCCGGCCGATCAGGAGGTGAAGAGCGCGCGCGTGGCCGTCATCAGCTATGGCCTGTGGCAGCGCACGCTGGGCGGTGTGCCCGACGTGCTCGATCGCGATCTGCGGCTAGGCGGCGTGCCGGTCCGGATCGTCGGCGTGCTGCCGCCCGATTCGATGTGGCCTGCCGAGCAGCAGATCTGGCTGCCCCTGCGGCCGGCGGAGTTCGGCGAGGACGTGCGGTCGCGGCGCGACAACATGATCTTCCAAGCCATCGCGCGACTGGCCCCCGGCGTCACGATCGCAGCTGGACGCACGCGCGTCGCCGCGATCGCCGCGCGCGTGGCGCAGGACCATCCCGAATCGCGAAAGTCGTGGAGCAGCAGTCTGGTCCCCATGCGTGACTACTTCGTCGAGCGCGAGCTGCGCGACGCGCTCCTCGTCCTGCTCACCGCAGTCGGTGTCGTGCTGCTCATCGTGTGTGTGAACATCGCCAACCTGCTGCTCGCGCGCGGGACCGTGCGCGGGCGCGAGCTCGCGGTACGGACCGCGCTCGGCGCGAGCCGGGTACGGCTGGTGCGGCAGCTCCTGATCGAGAGTCTGCTGCTCGCCGCCGCCGGCGGCGCGCTCGGCGTCGCCGTCGGCGCCCCGCTCATGAGCGCGCTGCGGCGCCTTGCACCCGAGGGGGTCCCGTTCGTCGCCACGATGACGTTGAACATACCGGCGCTCGCCGCTGCGGCGGCCTTGACGCTCGGGTCGGTCGTGCTGTTCGGCATCCTCCCGGCGGTCGCCGGTTCGCGCCAGTCGCCCGTCGCGGCGATGCGCGAAGGATCCGCCGGAACCGGGGCGGGGACCGCCACGGTTCGCCTGCGCGACGCGCTCGTTGTCGCCGAAATGGCCATGGCAGTCGTGCTGATGGTGTGCGCCGGCTTGCTGATCCGCAGCTTCACGAAGATCGTGAATCGCGATCCCGGCGTTGCCGTCGACCGCGTGATCGCGGCGCGCGTGTCGCTGCCGGAGGCGCGCTACCCGAAGGACGACGATGCGACGCGGTTCTTCGAGCGGCTCACGCGGGAGCTCGCCGCGCAGCCCGGAATCGCCTCTGCATCCGCGACATCGTACCTGCCTGCGGGCGGGGGCGGCTTCGGCCTCGGCCGCGTGTTCCTGAAGGAAGGACAGCCGGAGCCGCCGGCCACCACGGACTACGAAGCCAACTGGAACGTCATCACCCCCGAGTACTTTCGGACACTCGGTATTCCGCTGGTGCGTGGCCGCACGTTCACCGATCGCGACACGGCGTCGAGCCCGCCGGTGATCATCGTCAACGAGACGTTCGCACACCGAATGTTTCCCGCCGGCGATGCCATCGGCCACCGCATCCGCTCGTGGCGCGACGAGAACCTGCTGCGCGAGATCGTCGGAGTGGTCGCCGATGTCCGCTACTACGGTCTGGGCGACTCCGATCGCGCGCTCGTGTACGTGCCGCATCGGCAGAACGCCTGGGGGGTGATGGTGGTCGCGGCGCGAACGGCGGGCAATCCCGCGGACTTCGCGCGCGCGATGCGCGAGGCGGTGGCGCGCATTGATCCGAACCTGGCCGTGGGCCGGCTCGGCACGCTTGCGGAGTTCGCACGCGCGTCGGTCGCACGCGAGCGATTCAGCGCGGCACTGCTTGGCGCATTCGCCGCACTGTCCATCCTCCTCGCATCGGTGGGGATTTACGGCGTGATGGCGTACGTCGTCGCGCGGCGAAGCCGCGAGCTTGGACTGCGGGCCGCACTGGGCGCCAGTCCGCGGACGCTCTTTACGCAAATCGCCGGGCGCGGTCTCGTGCTCACCGCGATCGGTGGCACGATCGGCCTGGCGGGCGCGCTGGCCGCCGGCCGGCTCCTCTCGGGTCTCCTCTTCGATACGGCTGCCGCCGATCCGCTGACCATCGGCGCGGTCGCCGTGCTGCTACCGGCGATTACACTCGCCGCGTGCGCCGTGCCCGCGCGTCGTGCCGCGCGCGTCGATCCCATCGCGACGCTCCGCGCCGAGTGATGGCGGCCGCGGGTGGCTGACGCGTGCACCGAATCAACGGCTGAGCCTGTGGAAGTTCTACGGTGCGGACAGGCTGGAGCGAGCAAAGCGCGATCTGGACGTTGGTTCGGGCCTCCAGTAACGGCGCGTCCGAATCTGCTTCTGTCTGAGAACTCAGCGACGGACGGCGATGCGGCGCGCGCGAATCGGCAGCTCTTTCAGCTCGCCTGTGATTTCGTCGACGACGAGCCGCAGCTCGTCGTCCTTGAACGTCATTCGGAAGACGAAGTGATTGACCTCGGCAATCGTGTCCAGGTCGAGGACCAACTCATGATCAGAGACCCAACGAGCGCTGGCCGCGACCGGCGACCCCGTCGAGGACGTCGAGATAATCGGCTGGCCGCGTAGTCCCAATGGAACATTCCACTTGCGTCCGAGAAATTCGAGCGTCGCGCGCGCGCGGCCACCAGAGAATTGCAGCGACAGCGTGCGCAAGCCAATCGGGTTGTCGTCGGCCAGGTATCTTGTGCCTGAGATCGTTCGGGCCAGCGAAGGCATCGCCGCGGGTGGTCCCAGAGCCGGTGGCCGCCGCACCGCGACCAATGCCGCGGCCAGTCTCTCCCGCGCGCCCGGCCCCACGGCCAGCGCCTGATCGGAACGCAGCGCCCGGAGCAGGAACGGCGCGATCATGTCAGTGTCGACTCCGCCTCCGTTGAACACGACCACGAGCTCCTTGTCCGGCACGACGGCGATGCGCTGTCCGCCGCGTCCCTCGGCCTCGTAAATCGCGGGCTCGCGCGCGGTGTTGATCCACCAGCTATAGCCGTAGCTCACGCCCTCGCGCACGCGCACGTGTGGCTGCGTGGATTGTCGCACCCAGGACGCAGAGACGATCCGCCGCCCGTTCCAGGTGCCGCCATTCCGATACAGCTCGCCAATCTTGGCGAGATCCTTCGGAAAGAGGTGCAGGTCGCCCCAGCCGTGCGTCAGCCCGTGATTGTCCGCGGGCCACGACACGGTGTCGATGTCGAGCGGATTGAAGAGATGCGTGCGCGCGAATGCGAGCGCGCTTCCACCGGTACGCGCCGAGAGAATTGCTGATAACAGGTGATTGTTGCAGCTGCAGTAGGCGAACAGCGTGCCGGGCGGCGCGCGCATGGGCAGGGCCAGCGCGAACGCCGGCCAGTCGTCACTGCGCCGCATCGCCGCCAGCTCCGGCTCTCCCGGCTCGAACCCGCAGTCCAGTCCGGAAGTCATCGTCAGCAGGTGCTCGACCGTCATCGTCTGGCGTTGCGCGTCAGGTTTGGCGCGGACTTCGGCAGGGAGCAGCGACACGACTGGCTCGCGCACGCTTTCGATGAGCCCCTTGTCGATCGCGATACCGACGAGCAACGAGGTGATGCTCTTCGTCACCGAGGCGACATCGTGCGGCCGCTCCGGTGAGTACGGATACAGCGACGCGTCGAGAATCAGCTGGCCTCTTCGGATCACCAACAGGTTGTGCAGCGGCAGGCTCTTGGCGTGTACGTACTCGAGCAGGTCGGCGAGCACGTTCGAATCGAACCCCTGGCTCTCCGGTGGCGCGATAGGCCAACGAGACGTAGACCGCTCCTGGCCAGAGGCGAATGCGGCGACGAGACTGCAGGCCACAGCCAGGACGACGACGGGCCAGATCCGCGCGCGTAGATCCTCGAAGCGGCGCTCGGGATCGTACCCGACGCCGACAACCATCGGACTACTCTCGTGCATGCTCTTGAACTCATTCGCGCCTGATCGGCATCCATCAACCGGAGAAGGACACCTTCACGCGTGCCGTCATCGCCTGCGATATTTGAACGAAACGACTGTCTCGTCGCCCACCACCAACGGCTTCACGAACGCGTACGAGTCGCCTGCCCGCGGCACTTCGATGCGGATGGGAAGCACACCGGAGGCGCGGCGCTGCAGGTTTTGAACGTTCTGCGACGGCGCCTGCGGCTCGTTGCGGGCGCTCTTCTGCGCCACATCCAGTCCCTGCGAGTCGGCCGATACCGTCACGGTTTCGCTGACGCCGGAGACTTCCATCGTGAAGTTCAGCGCGCGTCCTTCGCCGGTATAACGGAACGACTGCTGGGCGTTCTTGAATCCCTGAAGCTGTGCGGTCACCCTCAGTTGACCAGGCCGCACATTGGAAAAGGTGAAGAGTCCCGAGGCGTCCGTCACGACAGTCTGACGCTGACCCCTCCCTTCCATGACCATGGCCGCGCCCGGAATGACACTGCCGGTCACATCCGCCACACGGCCGACAATCTGACCGGGCTGAGCGGGTGATAGCGGTGCTGGAGCGGCAGCTGGCGGACGGCTGCCCACGCCCCCGCCGAAGCCGGCACCCACAGCGCTGCCAGAACCGTAGCCAATGACACGCACCGGCATCAACGCCGCATCGATGGCGTTCCCGTCGAAATGATCGACGCGGAAGCGATCCGGGATGAACAGTTCCCACTCGAGGACGTCGATCGGCACATCCAGCTTCGGCAGCGTCATCCGCATATTGCCTTTCTTGAGGAACGGCGTGCCGTTGTGCAGGTAGACGAACGACACCGGGTACGCGCCTGACGGACGGAATCCGGGCCGCAGGAGTGGCACTCGGTTCCCGTCGGCGCCTTCGACCGGCTTCGCGGGTGTTCCGGCGACTTCGACCGAGACGATCGACGCGCCCTCCGGCAGCGACACCTTCATGAATGGCTGCGCCGTGTTCAACACCCACAACGTCAGCTCGGTCAGCGCCCGTCCTTCCGCGGTCACCAGCGTCGTCGCGACCGCCCGCTCGGCGACGGCCGCCAGCACGGCGGCATTCGCAAAGCGGCGCACCTCGACGATGACGACAGGGGGGTCTTCAGTGACGCGCTGGTAGCGGTATGCCGCGAGCATCGCATCGCGCGCAATCGGCGAGAGAGTCGGATCGAGCTCGCGGACATCTATCCGGCGAAGACCGGGCATCTCTGGCGAGTCGATTTCAACCGTCCCGAACCCTTCGATGGCGAGTTCGCCGGATTCGCGCTGCGCGGAAGGCAATGTTGGAAGGCCGCTCTCGAGACGGAAAGATCCGCCACCGTGCGTTCGTTCCAGACTGAGCAAGAACTGGTGACGGCGCGCCGTGGGGTCGGCGACGTAGAGGATTGTGCGCCCGTTCTGTGTTTCGGTTCGATCGAGCGACGCGCCGCTCACGCTCTCGACCTCATAGCCATCCGGAAGCGCGACGTCGAACCGGGACGGCTCGCCCTGGACGACCGTCGCGCTGAGCAGCGACACGAGCCGTACGTCCGACTCGCCGATCGACATCACCGATTTGACCTCCGACAGAATCCGGACGTCGCGCGGCGTGGTCGCTGGCGCGGCTTCGTGCGTTGACCACCACACTTCGACGGATCGGCCCGTTGGAAGCGCCACGTCGACGACGCTACGACCGGAGGCGGAGACCCGGCGCAGCACGATACCGTTCGCGACGTGCACGTCCGCCTGTTCGCCGGGCACGTCGATCGAGGCTGTTGCACTTCCTGCCGATGGGACAGGGAGCGTGAACGAGGCGCGGCCCGTCGAGAACGCAATCGGACTGCCTGTTTCGAGCGTCGCCGCGAACGCACCCGGCCCTCCGACGAACGCGACGACGGTGTTGGACTCGGCGATGACAGGCAGCGGACGACCATCCATCCGCGCTTCGAGCAGGGTCGCATCCTTGATCAGGGGAACCTTGGCGACGCCGGGACGGAACACTTCCCCGTCAATTCTCATCGTCGCGCGCGCCATCGTGGCACCGGCGCGTACGCGGATGTCGGCACGAGCGAGCGCGGCCGCGGCGGGCGCGGTCGCCGGACCGGCGGGACGGTTCGCGGCGAGATCGAGCAGCCGGTCGTAGTCGCTGCGAGACAGCGTGACCGTGCCGGGATGTCCGGAGGGCACGGGCGCCTGCGCGTGGACTTCGGGCGTCAACGCGAATAGTGCGATGAACGTGATGGCGCGGATGCGATTCATCGGCCACCTCCGGTTTCGCGCACGCGCAGCGTCAGCGACGGCGACTGCCCTTCCGCGGTGAGCTCGGCTTCGAGAAAGATCGAGGGCCCGAGGGCGGGGAAGTGGATCGCGATCGGAACCACTCCCGTCCGAACGCGGGCGCCTTCCTGACGGAGCTGGTCGAGCAGCATCTTCGCGTCTTTGTCTCGTGACTCGGGCGCCGCTGGAGGGGGCGGTGGTGGCGGCGGCATCGCCGCCATGCGCATGGCATCGGTCCGTTCGCCGGAATCGGTGCTGGCGCGGAAGGTGCCCGGCTGCGCCTCCACGGCAAACAGCGGCGAGTGGAACACGGTGAGTCCCGTTCGCGAGATCGGCAGATCAATCGCCGGCAGCACCAGTCGCACGTCGTCTTTGTCCTTGAACGCGTCGCCGCGCTCGAGATACATCAACTCCACGACGAAGAGCGGCACCTGCTCGTTCGCACGGCCCTTGCGCAAGGGCAGGAGCAGCGCACCCGATGGTGAGAGGCCGGGGCGAACCGAGACGCCCGCGAGCGCGGCGCTCCATAGCGTGGCGGCGGGCGGCAGACTGACGGCCAGGAACGCGCGCCGGTTATTGCGCACGGCATACCGCGCACGCACGAGACGCTTGCCGTCCTCGGTGAGCAGGGCGTCGTACCGGGCTTCTTCCACATTGGCCACGAGTACGGCCTTGTCGGTGTACCGCGTCAGGTTGACCGTCAGCGTGCGTGGCGAGGTGCCGCTCATCGGCGTGAACCGAAACGCCGCCATCGACGGGGACTCGCGCCCGGCGACGATGTCACCGAGGTCCGCCGGATCCGCCGGCTCGAGGCCGCGCGGCTGTCGCTCGCTGATTTCACCGGGTCCGCCCACGTCGACGGCGACCCCGCCGGTTTCGCGTTCGGCGGAAGGCACGCGCATGAGCGGCACGGCAATCGTGCCGTCGCGAGCGGTGCGCACGTCGCCGCTCACGACGACCGATGTCTGTGTCGCGACGGGTTCGAGGAAACTCACGGTCAGCGTCCCACGTTCGACGTTCCAATCGGCTACCGCGGCACCCGACACCTGATTGACGATCAATTCCGGCGGGATCGCCACGGCGACCTCTCTGGCCAGGCCCTGGGCCACGTCGATTTGCACGCTCGCTGCGACCTGTGTCGAGTCTTCGCCGAGCGTCACCAACTGAGTCACACGGGCGCGCGTCCGCAGTGGTAGCGTGCCGCGGCGATCGTCGACCTTTCGCTTCCACGAGACCGTAACGGGACGGCCGCCGGCTCCATGCAGGAGCCAGCGGCTTTCGTCACCAGCCTCTCCGTGTTCTCCGATCAGGCCGCCGGTCACCATCAGATCGACGCCCGTCCGAGGAACGATCAGCGAAATCGACGACAACGCCGAGGCTGAGGCCGGCAGTGTAATCGTCTCGACACCGCCCTGAGCTGCGAGGGGGATCGCGACGTCGAGCGTAAGAACGGAACGCCCCGGACGCGACAGCAGCACGTGCGGTGGAGTGCCCTCCACGAGCGCAGTGGCGCGTCCGTCGATTCGTGCGTCACGCACGAGCAGGCCGGCGGGGATCTCCACGCTCACCCAGCCCTGTCGCAGCACGTCGATCGTGAGACGGGCCTGGCCCGTGACACTATCGCCAGCCGGCGTGACTCGCAGATCGTAGTCAACGCGCGTCAGCCCTGCGTCAACCGGCGGCGGGGCAGGATCCGGATTCGCTGGAAATGCGCGCGCGCGCAGCGCTTTGTATTCATCGACGGGCAGCACGACCCAACCGTCGGCGCGCGTCGATTCCTGTGCGTTGAGCAACGGTCCGCTCGCGATCAGCAACGCCAACGACAGCCATCCGCATCTCGACATGACCGCTCGCCTCCTGCTGTCAGACACGTACTCACGGAGCGACCCTCGCCTTTCGTGAGTACGGCCTGATTCCGTCGGTACCACTCGCCGTTCAGACGTGTGGACGCCGCACTCGGACTGCAAGCAGGAGACCTGCGCGGAGGCGCAGATTGGCGGGACAATGTGAGCGCAAAACCGTAATCGCGCCGGGCAGGATCCACGAGATTGAGTTTGTCGTTACGGGAAACCGAGCTACTGGAGGACTGTCCGACGGAGTCGCCGCGTCTCGGCGCGTAGGCGGACGTCCCGCCCGCGGAGACGTGCGGCGGCCGTAATATGCTCTTCCAATGAAACCGATCCTGGCGGTCGTCTTCGTGTGGGCCATTGCGCTGACTGCGGTTCGCCCGGCCGACGTCGTTCGCCCGGGCGTTGAAGCATTCCTGGCCGACGTCCCGCAGCAGGTTCGCGGCAAGCGGGTCGGCCTGATCACGAATCACGCAGGCATCGACCGCGCCGGAAGGTCCGAGATCGATCTCATCGCGGCGCACAAGGATTTGAAGCTCGTCGCCCTGTTCGCGGCCGAGCACGGCATCCGGGGCACGACCGCAGCGGGCGAGCGCGTCGCGGACGATGGAGACGCGAAAACCGGCGTGCCGATTTTTTCGCTGTATCAAGCGGAGGACCGCGGCCCGACTGCGGGGATGCTCGAAGGCCTCGATGCGCTCGTCTACGACCTGCCAGAAGTGGGCGGTCGCACGTGGACCTATGTTTCCACCATGGCCCTGGCAATGCGGGCAGCCGCGCAACGCAACATTCCATTCGTGGTGCTCGACCGGCCGAATCCGATCGGCGGCGACATCGTCGAGGGTGCGCTACTGGATCCGGCGTTCACGTCGTTCGTCGGCATGTATCCCATTCCCGCACGGCACGGCATGACCGTCGGCGAACTGGCCACGTTCTTCAACAAGGAGTTCGGGATCGGCGCGAACCTGATCGTGGCACGGGCCGCGAATTGGCGCCGATCGCAATGGTTTACCGACACCGGGCTGCCGTGGCGCAACCCCTCGCCGAACCTGAGGTCTCCGTCCGCCCTGAACAGTTATCCAGGCACGGTCTATTTCGAGGGCACGAATCTGACGGAGGGGCGCGGGACCAGTCGGCCGTTCGAGCAGGTCGGCGCCCCTTGGCTGGACGCCGTGACGATCGTCGAGGCGATGCACCAGCTGCGACTGCCCGGCATCGACTTCGAACCGATCACGATGGCGGTGGAACCTGGCGCGGCGAAGTTTCCTGGCCAGACCATCCCCGCTATCCGTTTCGTCATCACGGACCGCGAAGCGTACCGTCCGGTGCGTACCTCGCTGCTTGTCATCGACGCAGTTCGGCGCCACCATCCCAGAGAATTCGCATGGGGCAAGTCGATTGATCGACTGACCGGATCTGACAAGGTCAGGTTGGCGATCGACGGCGGCACGCTGCCGGCGCTGCTCGAGCAGTGGGATCGCGAGGCGGACGCGTTCCGCGAGCGGCGGAAGCCTTTCCTGCTTTACGACTGATGCCGGCTCGTGGTGGCCCGAGAGCGGCGCTGTCCTCAGGACACAACTGCGCTTTCGTGAGCCGGAGCGTTCGGTACCCACTACTCCCTGACACACGCACGGAAATAGCCCTCTGCTTCTCGCCCCCATCGTCAGCGCGATTGCCGCGACACCAATTCAAATCGGCGTCATCTCGTTCTCGCCGCCATGACGATTACTTGAGCAGGGCCAGCGCGAGCGCGATGAGGGACACGAGCAGCGCCCCGCCGGCGAGGGCGTACGCGAGCAGCGGCGACCCGGGGAATGCCGTCGCGCGGTGGACAAGGTTCGCGTTCGGGCGCACGAGTGGCTCGCCAGCGAACAGCGACTGCCGCATCACTCGCTTCCCGGCAATCACTTCCTCCATGCCCGCCTCGAAGTGGTGTTGGTGAATCCGTTTCGCCGAATCGGGACCGCGTTCCGCCGCGGCCGCCAGCGCGGCCTTCAGCACCGCATTCCGGATGTCGCCCCCGCTCACCGCGTAGCGACGGGCCAACGCCTTGAAATCGACGTCGGCGGCCAGGGGCGTCCGCGCCGGATGCAACTGCACGCGCCAAATCTCTTCGCGTTCGGCCTCGCCTGGCATCTCGAACAGGACGTGTGTCCGGATCCGTCGCTCGAATGCCGGATCGAAGTTCGCCGCCAGGTTCGTGGCAAAGATCACCACGCCGTTGTACCACTCGAGCTCCTGCAGCAGCACGCTGACCACGGTGTTCGATTCGCGCTGAAACCCGTAATCGACTGAGGTCGAGCGCCGCGCCGCGATCGCGTCGGCTTCGTCGAACAGCAGCACGGCCCGCTCCTCGCGGGCCGCCCGGAAGATGGCTGCCACGTTCTTCGGCGTCTCGCCCATCCAGAGCGATTCGAGCTCGGCATACCGGACGAGCAGAAGCCGGCGGCCAAGCGAGTGCGCGATCGCTTCGGCACAGATGGTCTTGCCGGTGCCCGAAGGACCTGCGAAGTTGAAGGCGAGCGCGAGCCCGGTGGGATGCCGCTCGCCGAGGCCCCAGCGATTGAAAATGAGGTCGTGCTGCGTGACCTGGGCCAGGGCAGTGTCGAGCGCGCGCCGGGTCGCGGGCGGCAGAATCACATCATCGAATGTCCGGCGCGGCACGATCGACTCGACCGCGCGGCGGCCGCTCGTGCCAAAAAGACGCGTGAATGGGATCGGCGACACCCCTTCACCGTAGCGCTTGTCCCGGGCGGCAAGCAACACGAACGCGCCGCGGTGGGTTGGGGTTGCGCCGCGAGCTGAGCCCGCAACGGCCGGCGAGTTCACGCTTCGCGTCGTGGGATCAGGTCGCTTGCCGAGGATGGCTGCGGCTCTCAGGGCTCCAGAGACACCTTCGTGGTCGCGCCATTCACGATGATCGGAGCGCCGAGGTGTGTTCGGGCGACGAACGGCGCCTCAGAAATCGCTTTGCTGCTCCGATGACTCCAGTGCCGAACAGCAGAAGCGAAGAGGGTTCGGGAACTGGCGCTGGCGCGCCGAGTATTCGCACCGCCGCAGATAGCGTCGACGGCGCCCCACAACATGGCGGCAGGAACCCCACAACCGTTGATAGGGCCGTGTACTGGAATGGAATCAATGCAGAGCCCAATAGAAGACCCGCGTCCCCCGGTTGTGCCGAGAACATCACGAAGTACGTCCCCGGCATGAGCCGTTCGTGAATGGAGACTGACTCAAATGCGACCCGCAGCGGATCCTCGTCGTGCGAGAGCGTGAACGATGCAATGACCGACGATGGATCTGGTCGACCCTCAACTGAGCGACGAAGCTGTACGGTGATCGGCTGCGTGTTCGGGCACTCAGGGACACCCGCAGTGATGGCGCGGCAGTTATTCACGAATGCCCCGATCTCGGTTAGCACGGTCGGTTCGTTGATGCTGAAGCGCGGTCCTGCAGATTGCCCGTCGCTGATCGTCAATCCGCCACTGCCAAATACACTGAAGACCGTCGAAGCAGATGCTGAACCGAGCGTATCCACCAGTCGAATTGGATCGGCGTATGCGCGCTCCGCTATGGTGTGGACGAGTAGAACGCAGAGCAGGATCGGCATGGCGCGTCCGGCGAGTCCGCTCGTAGACATGTCCATTCCCCTTTTCGGCGATCGAATGCCACTACGTGGGTGATGACGCAGCGGAAGGATGGCTAGATCAACGAAGAATACACGTGCATATCTCGCAAAGCTCTCCAGAGCTGGCGGTGCGCCAATGCAAATGACAGGCCGAGCAGGTACCAGCCGGTTGTCAGAAAGACGACGATGGGGTGACATCGCCTTCCCAACTCATGTCCGATCGAACCGTAACCCCCGAACGCCCGGCGCAGTCGCTGTGAACGCGACCACTCGTCCGCGCCCATCCCGCGAGAATTTCACAACCCCCAACATCTTGCCGCTGAACGCGTCGGTGAACACAGGCTCGAACCTGATATCGGCGCGCGTCGGGACCTGAAGCAGCAAGCCGGAGTCGCGCGCCACGATCGTGTACGTGCCGTCCACCTCGTCGCTGGTGTAGGTGCCCTCGAAAGCCCGAAGCTCTGCGTTCGACGGGGTGAACGGCGGAATCAACTGCGAGACGTGAGGCGTCGGACCTGCTCCAGTGACATGGAGTTCCTGAGGTTTGCCCGCGACGGGTGGGACGAACTCCGCGACCACCGACGTTCCGGTGATGACAAAACGGTTCGGCGAAATCGGCGTCAGCTCATATTCATTGCCGTCATCGGCGCCCGCCATCAGTTTGCCGTCGCGAATGAATATCCGGCCGACGGAGTCATTCGACAAGTCGCGATACAGTCCGACCTTGTTTTGAAGGTCCGGCGCCGGCACTGCGCCACGCGGCGCGATCGCGGGGACTGTGGCCGTCGTCGCCGGAGTCGGAAACTCTCCCTGCAGAAAGATATCTGCGATCGAACGCGCAACCGCGGCTGGATCCATGTCGTCCCGGTTGCAGAGGATCGCTATTGCCAGCCGGCGCTCCGGATAGCGGACGACGTAGCTGCGAACGCCGTCGTCGCCTCCGCCATGGGCCGCGGTCCGCAACCCGCGGTGTTGCGCAATGTCGACGCCCAACCCGTATCTGCTCGTTTCGGACCAGCCAGTCGCAATCACCGGCGTTTCCATCTCGCGAATGAGCGCCGCGTCGCCGACACGAGGATCCGTGAAGTTCTGTTCCCAGCGGAGTAAGTCGCCGACGGTCGTGAACAGACCGGAGTTGCCGACCACAACATCGGTGTACGTACGCACCACAAGTCGAAAGCCATCCTTTGCCCGCGAGTAGCCGGTCGCGCGATTTGGGATCACCTGCGCGGCATGGTCATGAATGTACGACTGCGCCATGCCCAGCGGTTTGAAGATGTTTGTGTCGACGAATACGGAGAATCTCTGGCCGCTCACGCCCTCGATGATCGCTGCGAGCAGCCTGTAGGCACCGTTGTTGTACTCAAACTGCGACCCCGGGACGAAGTTGAGGCCCCGGGCATGCGTCAGGATGCTCACAATCTGTTCGTTGATGTTCTCCGGGTGATCCGGCCTGAGGCCCTGCAGCATGAACGCATCTCGCAGCCCGCTGGTGTGCGACAGCAGATGACGAATCGTAATCCGGTGTGCACGCTCACCCCAGTTCGGAACGTATTTGCCTACGTCGTCATCCAACGACAGTTGCCCGCGATGAGCAAGGAGCAGGATGCCGATCGCCGTGAACTGCTTCGAGATTGACGCCGCGTTGAGGACAGACGTTGGAGAGATCGGGACGCCGAGATCCAGATTGGCGATCCCATATCCCTGCTCATAGAGCGTCGTTCCGTTTCGGCTGATCCCGACGCTGCACCCTGGCGCGTCGGACTTATTCCACTCGGCAAAGAGCTGGTCGACCCTGTCGTTGGAGGACCTGGAGGGCGGCTGGTGTGAACACGCGGTGATCGTAAGGAGAGCCAGTGCACCCAACGACGCAAGCCGGCGAGTTCGGTTCGGCGTCGGCATGAACAAGTCTAGAACGCGCAATCGATTGACTCGCTTCATTTCCGCCATCGACGGGAATGCGCCATAGACCTGTCGCGAATCCTCGTGCAACGGTCTTCGCGCAATAGACAAACTTCCCGTATCGCGTGATCTGAATCGCCGTGCCGCCAGTAGGGGCTGCGCCTCAAATGCATGGAGGGTACCGGGCGCGCCGCAATCCGTGAAGAACTTATGCTCCTATCCATTTGGATTGGACACTATCTGTTTTGATTGTCGCGTTGCTTTCCGCCGCAGCATGAGAGAACGCCTACCGTCAGGATTCCCGCCGATTTCTGTTTAATCGCTCGATTTCCTTCTGCAACGAATCCTGGCACCTCGATTGCCCTGATGGGACGGTTTACCACCGAGTTGTGGGGGTTTGGGATTTGCCGCTGGTGCCAAGGGGCTGGCGACAGGTGCCCGGAAAGGATCGTGGCGCTTGCGACGCGTGAGTCGAGGGTTGCACCCTCGCCAATCGTCTTGGCACGGCAGGACCGATCTCCATTGGTCGCTTGACTGGCAGCCCTCGGGTGAACCAGATCACCAGCCTCCAATGGACCAGGGCCAGGGAGGAGAACACCATGGCATGGTGCCGCCGGCCGATCACTCGGCCGTTGATGAACACGATCATGCGCACGGCGGTGTTCGCACTGATGCTGGCCACGGCCCTAACCCAGCGCGCCAAACCGCCGGCCGACGCCACCGTATTCATCCGGCTGGTAGGCAGCGTCCACGTTGAATTCGAAGATGTCGATGGCGGGCAAACATCCCAAGACGCCGAGAGAGGAGATGAGCATCACGGGCTGATTCACGCCTTGGGTATCGCGACACTGGTCGTCGGCTTCAACGAGCCACTCGTTTGCGCGAGTGTCCGCTCTTCGCGTCATTCGGCCCAGGAGCCGAGCGCCATGTCGTCATCGACCTTACTTCACGCGGTCTCCCCCTCAGTCCACGATGATCTCGCCAACCTGATACCACCCATCCGCCTGCCTGCCTGCAATAGCCAGTTGAATGGCGGGCCGTCGCGTCACCGGGTCGACCAGCCCCACGCGTAGAGGGTAGCGGCCAGGCGCGAGCTCGCGAGGTACGGCGATGGTGTTTTCGTACACCGCATCGCCTGGCAGCCAGCCCCGGACATCGGCCTCCAGGGGAATGATCGTGCCGCCGATTGCCAGCGCCAGGGTGTAGCTGCGATAGATCGGCGCCACGCCGGCGTTGAACCACCACATGTTCACCGCGGCCATCGACCCGCGTATCACATGCGACGGGTACTCGAGCTTCTTGAGCACGAAGCGGTAGCCAATCTGCTTCTGGAACGCGTCGAATGCGGCTTTCCAGTCCGCGGGAATCCGACTGGATTTGAGATTGATGGTGGAGGCATGCCACCGGAGCGCCTGATCGAGAATCGGCTTCAACGGGAAGTCCCACTGATGCCATTGCTCCGGGACCCAGCAAGTTTCGAGGGCAACCGGCCTGGTCTGCCAGACGTCCTGAAGCTTCCCACGCGCGAGCTGCTGCGGATAGAAGTCCTTCATGTGCGCAAAGCTCCGGCCCGGAGCGCCCATGTCGCCCCAGCAGTCGAGCCGCCAGCCGCCGCCCAACTTGACGCCATATTGCAACGCTGGCAGCGCGTCGAAATTCATCAACAGCAGCGTGCGCGGGAACGCCTTGAAGTACACGTCGATCAACTGCTGCTGCACGGACCACTCGGGCAAGTACGGACCCCACCCCTCTCCCCAGTAGCCGACGGTGGAGACGTCCACGTGATTCAAGTCCGGGTGGCCGTCGTACCGCTTTCCCGCTTCGAGAATGAGCGCGCTCCAAAACCTGGAATAGAGCGGATCGTTCGCGTCGGGCGACCAAATCGCGCCGTCTTTGTCCGTTGCGGCGTTGGCTCGCTTCGCGCCGGACCGGAGATACCACTCGGGCATCGGATGCTTGTCGTCGTACGGCATGATCCGGATGGCGAGCCGTTGGGCGTGACGATGTGCCTCGGCCAACGCATCATCGATGATCGACCAGCGATACGTGCCACGCTGCGGCTCGAGCTGCGACCAGAACCAGCGCAGGTACGCGACGCTCGATGGGGGAAAATCGACGTGGGCTGCCGCCGGCGTATCGGCGCCGGCGCTCTCAGGACCCACTTCGGACCAGCGAACGCCTTCGTTCGGGGGTTGCCCTTGGAAGCGTTGAAATGTCTCGATCCCCATCCCGGGATTCACCAGGATGTCGTCTATTTCGGCGGGGCGGATGACAGTCGTCTGGGCGAACAGCGTGTGAGGACCCATCAAGAGTGCCCCGAGTATCGAGCCCACGATCACCGGCGTACGTCGACGTGGCTGTTGCTGCACGGATCTCACCTCCCGTTACAAGAGCATCCATTCTGATCAAATACTGTTGCCGATCGGAACGCACCTTATGAAGTGCACACGCCGCGAATTCCTCGAAGTCACAGGAACGATGTCCGCCGCGGCCGCCTTCGGCCGTGCAGTCGACGTGTCGAGACAGTCTGGTGGCGGAAGCCGCGTGGCGGGCGCACCCGGTGTCGAGCTGAACGTCGCTTCCGAGACCCTGCCCGATTACTCCCACGATCTCGAGCGGTATCTGATCCGAGCCGCGGACGAAGCGCGCCAACGGCGCAGCCGCGTTATCAATGCCATCTCGACGCGCCAGGAGGTCCTGGACCGTCAGACAGCAGTGGTGGCGGAGCTCTGGAAGATGCTGGGAGGGCCCCTCGAACGAACTCCACTCAATCCGCGCATCGACGGCATCCTCGAGCGACAAGGCTATCGAATCGAGAAGCTGACATTCGAGAGCCGACCGCGGCTCTACGTCACGGCGAACGTCTATGTGCCGGCTCGAACGGGACGCCGCCCGGCGATTCTGGCACCACTCGGCCACTCGACGAATGGCAAGGCGTGGCCGAGCTATCAGAGGCTGTTCTCGAATCTGGCGCGCAAGGGTTACGTGGTCCTCGCGTACGACCCCTTCGGGCAGGGCGAACGCATCGAGTACCCCGGCAGTCGCCCTGGTGAGTCCACGATCGAGGGCGGTGGAACTGGAGAACATGAATACGCCGGACGGCGCCTCATCCTGCTCGGCGCCAATTTCGGCCTCTTTCGCGCCTGGGACGGCATCCGCGGCATCGACTACCTGCTGACGCGCGCGGATGTCGATCCCGAACGCATTGGCTGCTGCGGTCAGTCCGGCGGCGGAACCCTGACGCAGTTCCTCGCGGCACTCGACCGCCGCATCGGCGCTGCCGTCGTGTCCCAGGGCAATACCGAAAATCTCGCGCAGGACAACGTCGAACCGCCTGGCTCCGCCGACGATGCCGAGCAGAATATCGTGCCGGCGCTCTCTCGCGAGATCGACCGGGCCGATCTGCTGTATGCCTTCGCGCCGAAGCCGCTGCTCGTCTTGATCACACTGCACGATGCCGGTCACACCTATTCACCCGAGTACGTGGCCGGGTCCATTGGCGTTGTCGACGAGTACAAGCGCGCGTACGAATTACTCGGCGCCAGCGACCGCGTGTCGCTACAAGCGACGACGCTTCGGCACGGATACGTCTACGAGATGCGACGGGCGACGTATGCGTGGTTCAACCGCTGGTTCGAGATCAACGATGCGGACGATGACGAGACGTCTCAGGCGGTGGAACCGGACGCGGCGCTGTTGGTGACGCCGAGCGGTTTCGTGACGACGTCGTACGGTGGGGAAACCGCGCTCTCGCTGACGCGGCGGATGGCCGAGGCAGTTCACACGCCTTCATCGCGCGCCGCCGACGACCTGCGCAAGCGCGTTCGCAGCGTGCTCGGCATCGAGCAGTCGCACGGCGCCGCATTAGCAGATCGCATCCTCGCCGTGGTCAGAAAGCCGGGGTATCGGGCGGAACAGTTCGAGTTCACCAGCGATCGGGAGATTCGCACACCCGGCTGGCTGCTCACGCCGGACGGCGTCGGACCAGGCGCACCCACGCTGCTCTATATCGGCGAGACCGCAGCGTGGAACTCGGTTGCGGAAGACGCGTTCGCCGAGCAGCTGTGCGCCAGGGGCGGGTGCCGCATTGCCGTCATCGACGTGCGCGGGCGCGGCGACTGCGCCCTCGCCTACCCACCGCGGGGACCGTCTTATTTTTCCTATCGCATCGCCGACGAGGCCTACGTGACGTGGTTCACGCTGATGCTGGGGAAGCCGCTCCTTGGTGGACAGGTCTATGACGCGCTGCGTGCGGTGGAGTACCTTCGCTCGCGCCCGGACATCGGCGCCGCCGTGTCGCTCGTCGGCGACGGGCCTCACGGCGTCATTGCGCTCTATGCCGCAGCACTCGACGCAGGCATCCGCGGAGTCGCCTTGCGGCGCGCCATCACCGATTACCGTTCGCTCGCCACCGCCGCCCACTACACGCAACCGTTCGGAATTTACGCGTACGGGATCTTGCGGGAATTCGACCTGCCAGCTGTCGCCGCCGCGGCCGCACCGCGGCCAGTGCTCTTGCTCGATCCGGTGACAGCGACTGGCGAACCGGGCGGCCCGGTCGCACGCGATCTCTACAAGGATGTTCGGAACGCCACCGTTCGAACCATCGAAACAGGCGAAGATCCAGTGCGCGTTCTCGCGGAGTGGGCACCGCGATAATCGGCCAGAACGCACTCCGGAGCGGGCGCGATGCTGCGGATCCAGCTTATCTGAGTGACGTGTTGTCGGCGGTCGGAAAGTCGCGCGGGACGGGAATCGTCACCGCGCCTGTCGCGGCCCATTCGGTGCCGCGTTGCAGCAGGACGATATAGTCCACGGACTGCATCGGCACGATCGGTTCCTTCTGCTTCGCCCCCACGTGCCCCAGCGTGTCGTGAAACACACGCCCTTTGCCGTAGGTGATGGCCATGACGATGGGCTCGTTCTCGCCAGTACCGTTCGGCATGGACGTCGCCGCCATCGCTGTCGCGAGAACCGTCACGTTCTTCGCGGGACCGCGGAGATTGCTGTAGAGCTCGTCGCTGGCGTGCATCCAGGCCGGCGGCAGCCCCTTCATGATCGGGTGATCCGGCGCGCGAACCGTAATGAGGTAATCGTGCGGAGCAGGATGCTGCGCCGTGCCGGGCGTGTCGTTGTCGAGTACCATCTTGCCATCACGCCAGCGGATCTTCGGGCCGGCTGCCTGGGTGCGGTTGGCATACCCGGGCGTGAATCCCCCCCAGCCGCCGACCCCGATCATCTCGTTGTACTCCGCCCAGCCGGGAAACGCGTTGTCTGCCGCGTGCAGCACCACGAGGCCGCCACCCTTCTTCACGTAGTCGACGAAGGCCTGCTTCACGGGCGGCGCGAACTCGAAGCCTTCGTAGTCGAGCACGACGGCCTGGAAGTCGGAAAACTTCGGGGCGAAACTCGACATATCCTGATTCGGCGCCGCGCCCTTGGCGGACGTCGTCGCCACTGTGACGGCAAAGCGCCCGCTGTCTTCTAACAGCCGCCTGACGATCGGACTGCTGACTTCCCAGTTGTGATACTGATTGCTCTGGCCCGTCACGAGCAGGACCTTGATGCGCGACTGCGCGGGCAGGACGCTTCCGGAGGCGAGCGCGATGGCTGCACCCAAGAGAACTGCAGCGGCAGCGGGTCTCAGCATGTGCGGCTCCTTCATCAGTCAGCTCAGTAGAATCTTCCGGGCCTCTGCGTCCGGATCGTCGACGATACGACACGTCGCGTCGAACACCATCGTCGGACACCCATCGGATGTGAACGGCGTCCAGGGAAGACCCGGTTGGCTGGGATTACCGGTACGCGCGAAGTTCGCCCATGCCGTCGCCATCCGTCCGGCCAGCGCCTGGGCCTCCGGACCGTTGCCCGTCCCTTGCGCGCATCGCGCAGTGTTGTCGAAGCAGAAAGCGAGTTCGGCGGTGTGCCACGCGCCGGCGTCCTCGAGCATCGGCGACTGCCAGGTGAAATACCAAGTGAACACCGGCGCGCCCTGCTGCGCGTGCTTCATCGTTGCCATGCGGGTGACGTTGTTGCGCATGCCGAGGCCGTTGAGCCCCACGCCACTGCACATGTAGGACAGCGTTCGAATGCTCTTGTGCGG
This sequence comes from Acidobacteriota bacterium, assembly GCA_046734675.1. Classification (GTDB taxonomy): domain Bacteria; phylum Acidobacteriota; class Vicinamibacteria; order Vicinamibacterales; family 2-12-FULL-66-21; genus QHWT01. The sequence continues at coordinate 573 of JBKPRU010000125.1, read as the reverse complement.
ATACGCCTTCTTCAGTGCCGCCACAATTGCGGCGGCCTTCCCATCCCCATAGCTCTTGGTGAGCGTGGCGAGCCACTCCGCCTCGGTGGGTCGCGACGACATGCGGTTGCCCTCTTCGCTCACCGAGCCGATCAGCATCGGCACCTGCTTCGAGATCTCGGGCGCCCCCTCGAAGAAGGCGCGCATGGTGATGACTCGGCCATCGACCGTCGGACCGAATCCGACGCGGGGCGCCGTGCCGGGAGCGGGTATGGGCCCTCCAGCCGGCAGCGCCGGGTTCATCTTCGCGATCACGGCGTTGCCGACCTCATTGAGCCTGGCCCATTCCATCTTCTGCAGCGCGGCGATGTCCTTGACGCCGAGCTCCGCGATGATCCGCCTCGCGAGCTCCCGGGACTGCTCGAGGCTTGGGGGATTGCCGCCACCGCCGGATTGCGCCGACGCCCTGTGGATCAGCCCCTTCGCCGACGGCATGCCGAGCAGCGTCGTGACCTTCGAGCCGCCGCCCGATTGGCCGAAGATCATCACGCGGTCCGGGTCGCCTCCGAAGTTCGCGATGTTGTCGCGCACCCA
>JBKPRU010000124.1:0-9127 GCA_046734675.1 Acidobacteriota bacterium | reverse complement strand
GTCAAGGTATGTAGAAGGTTTCCAATTTTCCATGAGCGCTCAAGCATGGTGGCGCGCCCGCTACATACCGTGCGGCCGAAACGCATCTCGGTTGAGCCAGCGAAAACGCCGCGCCCACCGCAGCCGTTCACCCGGCTGAGTGATCAGCTGTTGCAGTTCTCTCCGAAGCAGACTGATTGACAGGAGGAAATGGAGTATCCGATGGCACACGAAACGGAAGCATCGATGGGCACGCTGGTAAGGGGCGCCCTCGACGACGTGCGGGAGCTCTTTAGGGAAGAGATCGCGCTGGCTCGAGCGGAGCTGCGCGCCGAGGTCTCGAAAGCGAGCAGCGCCGCCAGCGGCTTCGGCGCCGCCGCCGCGGCGCTCTACTTCGCCGGACTGTTCATCCTGACGGCGCTCGCCCTCGGCATCGCGACGCTCTTCGGATGGCCGGCGTGGACCGGGTTTGCACTGGTCGGCGTGGTGCTCGCCGTCGCCGGTGCGGTGCTGTTCATGAGCGCGCGCAAAACGATCCGTGAGGTGCGCGGCTTGCCGCGCACGATGCAGAGCGTGCAGCGAACCGTCGAAACCGTGAAAGGGAACTTCCAATGAACGAAACATTCGACAGGACCGAGCCGGAGCTCGCCGTCATCCAGAGCGACATCGAACGCACCCGCGCGTCGCTCGACCGCAAGCTCTCCGAGATCGAACGGCGCATCGCTCCGGATCACGTCAAAGCGGAACTGAAGCAGGCGCTCAAGCGACGGCTCGATCCGGATCCGTATCTTGGCTGGATTGCCACGGGGCTGGTGGCGCTTGGAGGGTGGATGGCGCTGCGCGGCGCGCGCCGCAGCCGGGACGTGGACTTTCCGGCGGGCGAGTACTCGATTCCGACGTAACGCGGTCCGGCGATTCGCGCGGAGACAACAAGGGCGCGCCGAACGGCGCGCCCTTGTGCAAATGGGGTTACCAGCGCGGCTCGCGGCGTCCACCGCGGCCGCCGCCGCCGCCGCCGAAGCCGCCGCCACCGCCGGTGCGCTCCTTCGGCCGCGCCTCGTTGACGGTCAGGCTGCGCCCGCCGAACGAGTAATTGTTCAATTTCTGGATCGCGTTCTGAGCATCCTCATCGCTGCCCATCTCCACAAACGCAAACCCGCGCGCGCGCCCCGTCGCCTGGTCGCGCATCACGTTGACGGATTCAACGGTGCCGGCGCTGCCGAACAATTCCTGCAGATCCTGCTCCCCCGCCGAATACGGAAGGTTCCCCACGTACAGTTTCCGAGCCATGCTGCTGACACTCCTGCTCCGCGAGAACGGAGACTCTGTTGATGCCGGACCGTCAACGTCCGTTCATCGTTTTACGAGGCCACGGGGTGACATCTGCACCCTGAGCGGTGGGAGAAGGCTCGTAGCTGAAAAGCGGCGGGCTGTTCTCTAACCTGACGGGCGGATCTTAGCACGCCGCACCCGATGTGCAATGCGCGAGCGCCCACCTCGGCCGTGCGCATCAGCCCTCCCGCAGCGCGACAATCGGATCGACGGTGGTCGCGCGGTGCGCCGGCAGATAGCAGGCCAGCGCCGCTACCGTCAGCAGCGTCACCGCGACGATTGCAAAAACGGCGGCGTCGTGCGGGGCGACGCCAAACAACACCGACTGCAGCAGCCGCGTGGCGGCAAGTGACAGACCGATGCCGATGGCCACGCCGGCAGCTGCGCGCCAGAGACCCTGTACGAAGACCAGCGAAAGGATCGCGCGGCGATCGGCGCCAAGCGCCTGGCGGATGCCGAACTCGCGCACGCGTTCCGTAACGCCGAACGCGACGACGCCGTAAATGCCGATCGCGGCAAGGATCAGCGCGACCGCGCCGAAGATCGCCAGCAGCACCATCGGCGTGCGCCGCGGCTGCAGCGAACGGCCGATCCATTCCTGCATCGTGCGGATGTTCGCGATCGGCTGCTCCGGGTCGACGCGCTGCACGATGGCGCGAAGCTGCGGCGCGAGATCGGACGCGGGCAGATCCGTGCGCGCCACCAGCGCCATGCCGTTTTGCGGCAGCTGCATCGCGTGCAGGTAGATCCGCTCTTCGGGAACGGGCTTCGCCAGGTCCGTGCCGCTCACCGTGCCGACCACCCCGATGATCGTGTAGTTGCGCGTGCTGCCGAAGTTCACCTGATGGCCGACCGCGCGATCGCCCTTGAACTGCCGATTCGCGAAGAACTCGTCGACGATCACGACTCGCGGCGACGTCGCGGTGTCTCCCTCGTTGAACAAACGCCCGTCGAGCAGCGGAATGCCCATGGCCCGAAAATATTCGCCGGCAACGAAGTCCTGGCTCGCGTGCGGTAAGCGCTCGGTCGCCGCGAGCGGACGCCCGACAATCGTGTAGGTGCCGGAGTTTGCCATGCCGCTGAACGGCACGTTCGAGGTCACGCCGGCGGCGGTCACGCCGGGAATGCGTTGCGCGTCCTCGAGCGCCCGCGCCCAGAACGCGCGCCGCGTGTCGGCGTTCGGATAACGGGGGGGCGGCAGCGAGAGCTGCGCGGTCAGCACCCGCGCGGGCGCGAACCCGGGATCGACGCGGACGACCTGCAGGAAGCTTTTGAGGAGGAGCCCCGCACCGACGAGCAGCACGACGGCCATCGCGGTTTCGACGATGACGAGCGTCGCACGGATACGGGTTGCGCCGCGCCCGGCGGAGCCACGCACGCTATCGTCCTTCAAGGCGGATGCGGCGCTCGTCCGCATGATGGCAAACGCGGGCACGAGACCGAAGATGATCGCCGTCGCGATTGCGAGCACGAGCGTGAAGAACAACACCGCGGGGCGCACGCCCGCATCCGCAATCTCGGGAATCTGTGCGGCGGCCGTCGCCGTGAGCGTGCGCAGGCCGGCGGCGCCGAGCAGCACGCCGGCGGCGCCGCCCAGCGCCGAGAGCAGCGCGCCTTCGGTGAGCAGCTGCCGCGCGATCCGCCAGTGTCCGGCGCCCAGTGAGGCGCGAATGGCCAGCTCGCGGTGCCGCGCGCTCGATCGCATCAACAGCAGGTTCGCAACGTTCGCACACGCGATGACGAGGACGAGGAGCACGCCGGCCTGCAGCAGATAGAGCGACGTCCGCGTGTCGCCAATCAGCCGTTCGCGCAACGGCTGTGCGACGCCCGTGAATCCGCTGTTTCGCATGTACGCCGCCCGCGCCGGCACGCGTTCCATCAGCTGCGCGACGATCGCGTCCATCTGCGCGTTCGCCTGCTCAATGGTCGCGCCGGCGCGGAGGCGCCCCACCATCTCGCTGAACTCATTGCCCCGTGCCTGGTCCGATCGTTGGGCCGCAGTGAACGAGAACGGTACGAGCACCGCCGCGTCGCGCCACGGCAGCTCGAAGTCACGCGACAGTACCCCGAGGACGAGATGGTCGCTGGCGTTCAGGCGGATGGTGCGACCGACGATCGCGGGGTCGCGCGCGAAGCGCGAGCTCCAGAACGCGTGCGTCAGGATGACGAATCGATCGGCGCCAGTCGTCGCATCCGACTCGGTGAACGCCCGGCCGAGCTGCGGCGCGCGGCCGAACGTCGAGAAGAACGACGGCGTCACCGCGAGCGCACTGACCTCCTCTACCTGCCCCGACACTGAGAGGCTGGCGCGACGCAGCGTAACGAGCGTCGCGTCCTCGATTGCGCGCATCCCGCCCCGCCGATCCAGATAATCGGGAATCGACACGTCGGCGACGTCGAGCCCATCCTTCTTGTACGCGTTCCACAGGAACACCAGCCGATCCGCGTCCGGATACGGCAGCGGCCGCAGCAACACGTGATAGAGCAGGCTGAAGATCGCGGTGTTGGCGCCGATCCCGAGCGTCAGCGTGAGCACCGCAACCAGCATGAAGAGCGGCTGCTTCCCGAGCGCGCGCAGCGCGTATCGCAGATCGTGCATGCGGCGTTGGACGGCGCCCCGCCGCCGAGGGTTGGAACGCCGATCAGGGACGCTCGAGGATCGTCAGAATCTCATCCACGGCATGCCGCCCCTTGTCCTCCGCGTACCAGCGGCGCCGCAGGTCGCGCACCTGGTTCGGGTAGAGGCCGCCGCCGTGTTCCTCGACGTAGCGGAGCAGTGCGGCAGGCCGCTCGACGAACACGCCTTTGACATCGCCATGTTCGTCGAGGACGACGACGGTCGGCGTCGCGGCGCGTCCGTCAGGCGTCGGGTGCGCTTCTTTGATCGCCTGCCCGACGTCGGACGAGACGATCCGCATCGAGAGCATGTCCGGCGCCGCGTCGGCCAGCTTCGCGAGATAAGGCACCGTGTTGATCGAGTCGTGACAGGTGTCGTCGGCGACGACGAGCAGGCGGCGCGGCGACGCAATCGCGCGGGCGCGGGCCAGCGCAGACTCCTCGACCGAGGCGTGCGCGGAGGTCTCGCGCCACTCGTCGGCAAACACGCGCGCGCCGGTCAGGAAATCGGCGAAGGTGGTCCCCTTCGCAAAGTACGAGGGATAGTCGATGGCGGCCGTGGATGCCGCCAGCCGCAGCGCAAAGAGAAGCGCGATGGTGATCATCGGTCGCCGGACACCGTGCGCGCCGGCGCGGCGGCGTTACTCGCCGATCGCACGCGCCGGAACGGGACGGCTGCGAACATTATCGCCGGTAACGGCCCTCGGTCCATTCAGCGCGGGGTGCCGCAGCGTCATGCCGCCGAACACGAGCGCCAGCTCGATGGCCGGCACCGGATCGGTGATCACCTCGACGCGCCCGTCTTTGACCGCCTCGCAGATCGCGTCGGCATTCGGCGCGGCGTCGACCAGCGAGTGCGTTCGCCCGAGCTGACGGATGTCGTGCATGTCCGAGTTGCCGACGAGCGGCTTCCCGTGCGCGCGCGCCCAGCGCGCCGCGCGCGCGTTGAAGTTGACCTGCCGCGTCCAGAAATAGGTCCACTCGACCGCGTCGAACAGGTCCGCGTGCGCCTCGAGCTGGCGGCGCAGACACGTGCCGCCGGGGAAGAACGGGTGCGGCGCGATCACCAGGCCGTTGCCGCGCGACTTGAGCCAGGCGAGATCACGGAACGTGAGGACCGCTTCCGCGGCCGCGCGGGGAAAGTTGATGAGCAGCACGTGCTTGCCCTGGATCGTCCGCTCGAGACCGGGCAGCAGCACGATCCCGCGCTCGCGCGCATACGCGGTGAGCCCGCGATCGTCCAACTGGTGGTCGTGCAGCGTGATCGCGAGGGCGCCGAAGCCGGTTGCGGCGGCGCGATCGATCAGCGTGCGGGCGTCGTGATGTATGAGGTCGACGGGATCTTCTGCCGTGTGGAGATGAAAGTCTACTTTCAGCACGTCCTCTGCCCTGCCCTCGTTGGTTTCCGGCCGGTTTGTTCCACCACCCCGGCCATTCAGCAAAGGGCGTTCCGGGCGAAGTGACTCATTGTTTGACAACGCGCACCGCAGCCGAGCGGGCGCTTTCACGCGTGACCCCCGCGTCCAGCACGAACGCCGCGACCTGCAGCGTATGCGCGCCGGACGACAGCGCCGGGAGGCGGCAGGTGCACGCAAAGCGGCCGGCGGCCGCGCCGGGTGCGCACGACACATCGGTCGCCTCGCTTCGCGCCTCGTCCACGTAGAACGCGTAGCGGAACGAAGCCAGCTCTCCCGCATCCGCCGCCGGCTGATCCCATCCGAAGCGCTCGAGCCCGGTGATTGTTTCGACACCGTTCGGCGGCGGAGTGTTCGGCGCGCCGCATCCAACGATGAGCGCGACGACGATGGGAACGCCGCGCTGCAGAGGAAGACGGAAGGCGGAAGACGGAAGACGGAATTTGGGAGACGGAAAATGGTCGTCCGATAACAAATTGCGCACGATCGCTCCCACTATAATCAGCCGATGCGCGCCGGTCGAGCGATCGCAATGCTCATCCTTTGCGTGTTCGCGATCCGGCTCATCGCGCAGACGCCGCTGCGGCTGCGAGTGTACGCGTCCGGCTTCACCAACCCGCTCGCGTTCGTCCAGGATCCGACGGATCGCGCCGTGCAGTTCGTCGTCGAGCAGGGCGGACGCATCCGCGTCGTCCGCGACGGCGTGGTTGCGGATACCGATTTCCTGGATCTGCGTAACGCGATCGTCTCGGGCGGCGAACAGGGCCTGCTCGGACTCGCGTTCGCGCCCGATACATCGACGCGTCGCTTCTTCGTCAACTTCACCGACCGCGCGGGCAACACGGTCGTCGCGCGGTTCCTGCGATCGTCCAGCAACCCGCTCCTCGCCGATCCGCTCTCGCGCTTCGATCTCAGATGGAGTACGGGTTTCTCATTCATCCGGCAGCCGTTCGCGAACCACAACGGCGGGCACCTCGTGTTCGGGCCTGACGGGTATCTTTACATCGGGCTCGGAGACGGCGGGTCCGGCGACGATCCCGATCATCGCGCGCAGGATCCATCGGAGCTGCTCGGCAAGATGCTGCGCATCGACGTCAACGTGCCGGACTCGCATCCGAACGGCTACGTGATCCCCGGGGACAACCCGTTCGCGAACTCGCCGACCACGCGGCGCGAGATCTGGGACTTCGGCCTGCGCAACCCGTGGCGCTACAACTTCGATGATCCGGCGCGAGGCGGCACCGGCGCGCTCGTGATTGGCGACGTTGGGCAGAACCGCATCGAGGAGATCGACTACGAGCCGCGCGGACGCGGCGGACGCAACTACGGCTGGCGTAATCGCGAGGGGGCGCACGACTACGTGACGTCGCGTCCGCCCGCGTTCCTGCCGCTCATCGATCCGATCTTCGAGTACGACCACAGCGTCGGCGCGTCCATCACGGGCGGCTACGTATACCGCGGATCCAGTCTCGGCGCCGATTACCAGGGGCGCTACTTCTTCGCCGATTTCGTGCGAGGGCGGGTGTGGTCGATCGCGCTCACGATCGATCCCGCGACCGCCGACGCGGGCGCCTCCGGTCTCAGCGAGCACACGGACGAACTCGGCGGCACCGGCCAGCTCGGAAACATCAGCTCGTTTGGCGTGGATGCGGACGGCGAGCTCTACATCCTCAGCCACTCGCGCGGGATCGTGTTCAAACTATCGGGGCCGTTAGCGACACCTCCCACACCTCTCAATCCCCGCATCGTGAGATAGCTATCAGCTCTCAGCCGCCAGCTTCCAGCTCTCAGCTCTCAGCTCTCAGCTTCCAGCTTTTAGCTGGTAGCTGGCAGCTGGTAGCTGGTGCCTCCGCCATACAATAGCGCCGTGGACCTGCGGCAGCTCGAGATCCTGCGCGCGATCGCGGAGACCGGCTCCTTCACGAAGGCGGGCGGGAAGCTGCACGTGTCGCAGTCGGCAATCAGCCGGCAGATCCTGCTGCTCGAGGAGGAATTCGGCGAGCCGCTGTTCATCCGATCGGTCGGGCGCGTGCAGATGACGGCAACGGGCGAGGCGCTCCTGCAGCTGAGTCATCGCGTGTTCGCGGACATCCGCGACACGGCGTCGTCGATCCTCGATCATCAGAAGACCCTCACCGGCACGCTGACGCTCGGCGGCGGCATGACGGTGGGCATGTACGTGTTCCCGGCGCTGCTGAAAGAGTTCAGGCGCGTGCACCCGGGCGTCGAGATCAAAGTCGTGACGTCAGGAGCGGCGCGCATGCTGCGGCAGCTGCGCGCCGGCACCGTCGATCTCGCGCTGCTGACGCTCCCGATCGGGGACAGCGTGCTGCGCGCCGATCCCGTGATGCGCGAGGAGATGCTCCTCGTCCTCCACCCGCATCATCCCCTCGCGAAAGAAACATCGGCGATCACCGCCGCGCAGCTGCACGGGCAGCCGTTCATCACCTTCGAGCCGGGCTCGAACACCAGGCGCGTCATCGACGAGTTCTTCGTGCGCGAAGCAATCGCTCCGCGCGTCGTCGCCGAAACCGAGAACGTGGAAATTGCGAAGGCGATGGTGGGGGCGGGACTCGGGATCAGCCTGGTGCCGTTCCAGGCGATTGCGCGCGAGGCGGCCGCCGGCACGCTGCGCTACGCCCGCGTCGCGGGTCCGCCGCTCGTGCGAACGACCGGATGGATTTACCTGCAGACCGCGCGGGTGCCGCGGATGGTGCAGGCGATGATGGAGACGCTGACCCGCGTGGCGCCGCACCTCAATCTCACCCCGGACAGAGAACCTGCCTAGGCCGACGGGCGGACGCGGAGCGGCCGTTACGCCTCGGAGTTGGCCGCCTGCGACCGGGCAGCCGCCTTCGCCTCGAGCTCGCGCTGGCCGCGCAGGATGCTGCACCAGTCCTTGTGCTCGGCGACCGGCATGCCGCATTCGACACACACGCGGACGCGCTGACGGGGGGCTTCGGACTTGCGGTTGAACAGCTTCTGAAGGAAAGTCATCGGGTCTCCAGGATCGTGCGTTCCTATCCTGAGACGGAAGATCGGGCCCGGAGGTTTGCAGAAAATGCGGCGACTCCGCCAGAAAGGGGCGCGGTCGCGCCAGCAATGAGGATGCCAACCTGGGTGAGGCCCGCCACCACTGCGCGGTTCACACAGGAATTCACCCGCGATACACGGTGGACCACAGCGGCAACAGGTCCGAAAACGTTTGATCGACCCAGCGGACCAGTTTCCCGGCGTCCTTCAGCGTCTCTTCATGGTCGGGGTGATCGAGAAACAGCCACCGGCCACAGAAGATCCAGCCGACCTCGCGCGGGTTGTCGAGATCCACGAGCCACGAGACGGCCTGCGCAGGCAGCAGATCGAGCGCGGGGCGCTCGTCGCCGTATTGAATGAACCCGCCGTTCGCCCCCATCCACTCCGTCAGCAGCGCGCGCCACGTCGACGACACGAGCTGCTGGAACCGTTCGAAGTACGCGACCACGCGTTCGGCGCCGGCGTCGCGATCGCCATTGTCGCCGTCGGGGGTGAGATCGAACGCGAGGCCGGCCCGCATGCAGTGACGGCCGGCGCGCGGCGCCGCCATCCAGCCGATGTTGATCTGCGGCTCCCAGCGCCCGCCGTATTGAAAGGTAAAGATGTGCCCGGGCCCGCGCGGATAGAAGCCGTCGCGGCGGAACAGCCAGCCGCCGGACCGTCCCGCGCGGTTGCGCGCTTCGACCACCCGGTTTGCGAACGGCCGATCGCTGTCTCTTATACACATCTCCGAGCCCACGAGACCTATGAAG
>JBKPRU010000123.1:0-6920 GCA_046734675.1 Acidobacteriota bacterium | reverse complement strand
CAACCGCGTGGTCATGAAGACGACTGATTCCAACCTGTGGGGCGGCAACTCCGGCCACACCTACACCTTCACTCGCCGTCCCGATGGCACGACCGACGTGGATGCGGTCGTGGTTCGCGACGGCAAGAACCTCAAGGGATGGGCGCTCGGGCTCGTGCTCGGGACCGTCGGCAAGGGGGTGTTGAAGACGGCATTCGAAAACACCGTCAAGGCGATCGAAGCGCGCAGTCGCGGTTCCGTCGAAGGCCGAACGTAGTCAGACCTGCTGACGAAACCGACTTGTGCTCGCGCTCCGAGCACGATCGCCAGCGGCCATCCCACTTGACCACGGCCCCGTTCGGGCGCAGGACCACGAAGTTGTCGGCACGCGGCTGTCGCGCGAGGCGCTGTCGGTGGCCAGCCAGTTCAACCCCGAGCTCGCCATCGTCGACATCCGGATGCCGGATCTCGACGGCTTCGAGTTGATGGCGCAGCTGAAGACGCGCTTTCCCCGACTCGACGTGATCCTGATGACCGGCGGTGATTACGACTCGTTCGCCGCGGACAGCATGGCGACCGTGCTTCCGCACTCAGGGCAGGCCCGTGCTGCCGCCATCACCACGTCGCCCTCATCTGCGGTCGCGGCCGCGACCACCTTGTCCGCATGGTGGGTCATCGGCGTGCCACACGCGGGGCACGTCACGATTTCCTTTGCCTCTTCGTCGATCGAGACGTGCTCCCGGCCATACTTCAGCACCTTTGACATCCAGATCAGCTCACGAATGAAGCGATCCGCACGCCCGACGAACGCCTGATCGACCAGGCGTCCGTCCTCTTCGAAAACCTTGCTGACGTGCGGGATGTTGACGTCCCAGAAGATGGTGACGAGTCCGAGCTCGCGCATCACCGGCAGCAGGCTTTGAACGACGCGGATTCCGGCAAACGGACCCGCGGACACGCCGACGAGCCCCACCGCCTTGTGGATGTACTCGCTCAGGCAGCTGTCGAGGGCGTGCTTCAGGAGCCCGGGGAAGGAATGGTTGTACTCGGGCGCAACGATGACAAGACCGTCGGCGGCTCGCATGGCCGCCGCAAATGGTTCGTGCTTGATCGCCTCGCCCGCGTCGTCGGTTGGGAGCGGCAGGGACGCGATGTCGATGACCTCGCTCGTCACACCGGCCCGCCGGTTCAGCAGATCGCAGATGAACCGGGCCGCGTGCACGCTTGCGCGCCCCTTGCGGGTCGTGCCGAGAACCACCGGAATATTCAGCGTGGGCGGACGCATCACGATGTCACTCCGGCTGGTTCGATGCCGGCGCGCGCGGCCGGTTTCAGCGCGCCGTCCGTAACTCGGTGGAGTGCCTGGCATCGAAGGACCAGCCATGCGCACACTCCGCGATCACTGGCCTGAATACGCATCCGAGGCGCTCTGCCTCGGGCTCTTCATGCTCTCTGCCGCCAGCTTCGCGACGCTGCTGCAGCATCCGGCCTCGCCGCTGGCCGTTGCGCAGCGACCGGGATGGACAGCACGGCTGCCGATGGGCGTGGCGATGGGGCTGACGCTCGTGGCGATCGTCTATTCGCCGCTCGGCGGTCGGTCGGGCGCGCACATGAACCCGGCGGTCACGCTTACGTTCCTGCGCCTCGGCAAGCTCGCGCGCACGGATGCTGCGGGATATATCGCCGCGCAGTTCGTCGGCGGCACCGCGGGCATTCTCGGGGCGACATGGCTCCTGCACCGACTTCCCGCCGATCCCTCGGTGAATTTCGTGGCCACGGTGCCTGGATCGACGGGCCCGCTCGTCGCATTCGTGGCGGAAGCGGCGATTTCCTTCGGCATGATGCTGACGGTTTTGATCGTGTCGAACACGACCCGTTTCGCGAGGATGACGGGCGTCTGCGGCGGGCTGCTCGTCGCCACCTACATCACCCTCGAGGCGCCGCTCTCCGGAATGAGCATGAACGCGGCGCGCACGCTCGGTCCCGCCCTGCTCGCCCACACCGAGCGGAGCCTGTGGATCTACGCCACAGCGCCGCTTCTGGGGATGCTGGCGGCCGCAGAAACGTTCATCCGCGCACGCGCGCGAGGCGACGTCATATGCGCGAAGCTGCACCATCCGATGCACGTGCGCTGCATTTTCCGCTGCGGCTACAGCCGCGAAAGGGTAACGGTATGACGCACTACGACGTGATCATCATCGGGACGGGCGCAGGCGGCGGCACGCTCGCGTATCGCCTGGCACCCTCCGGGAAACGCATCCTGCTCATCGAGCGCGGCGACTACGTGCGGCGGGAAAAAGACAACTGGAGCTCGCGCGCCGTGAACGTCGAGGCGAAGTACCACACGAAGGACGCGTGGCAGGACGGGGACGGCCGACCGCTGCACCCGCACACGAACTATTACGTGGGCGGGAACACGAAATTCTACGGCGCAGCCCTCTTCCGCCTGCGCCATGCGGACTTCGGCGAGCTGCATCATCACGGCGGTCTCTCGCCGGCGTGGCCGATCGGCTACGACGAGCTCGAGCCCTATTACACGCAGGCAGAGCATCTCTATCAGGTTCACGGCGAACGCGGTGCCGACCCGACCGAACCGTGGAGCAGCGCGCCGTACCGGTTTCCCGCCGTCGCGCATGAGCCGCGCATCCAGCGGTTACACGACGATCTCGTACGCAACGGTCTGCGGCCGTTTCACGTGCCGCTCGGCATCATGCTGGACGAGTCCGACCCGGCGAAGAGCCGCTGCATCCGGTGCGAGACCTGCGACGGCTTTCCGTGCCTGATTCAGGCCAAGAGCGACGCGCAGGTCATCTGCGTCGATCCCGCGCTGCGGCATCCGAACGTGACGCTGATGACGAACGGCCGCGTAACCAAGCTGCTGAGCAGCGCGTCGGGGCGCGAGATCACCGGTGTGGCGATTCAGCGGGGCGGCACCGAGGAGATCGTGTCCGGCGACATCGTCGTGTCGTCGTGCGGCGCGATCAATTCGGCCGCGCTGCTGCTCCGATCGGCAAATGATCGCCACCCGCGCGGCCTGGCCAATGGATCCGACGTCGTCGGGCGCCACTACATGGGCCACGTGAATTCCGTGCTGCTTGCGCTCTCGAAGACGCCGAATCCGACCGTGTTTCAGAAGACCCTCGCCGTCAACGACTTCTACTTCGGTGACGACGACTTTCCGTTCCCGATGGGACACATCTCGTTCGTCGGGAAGCTCGATGCGATCGCGCTGTCGGTCGGCGCGCCGGCGATCGTGCCGGGCATGACCCTCGACGTGATGGCGAAGCACTCGCTCGACTTCTGGTTGACGTCGGAGGATCTGCCTGACCCAAAGAACCGCGTCACGCTGGATCGCAGCGGCAACATCGTTCTGTCGTACACGCCGAACAACGTGGAAGGTCACCAACGCCTCATCAAAAGGCTCGAGCATCTGCTGCAGCACCTTGACATGCACCCGCACCTCATCCCGCGCAACCTGTTCGTCGGCAACCGCATTCCGCTGGCCGGCGTCGCCCACCAGAACGGCACGGTCAGATTCGGCCGCGATCCAAAGACGTCGGCACTCGACGCGAACTGCAAGGCGCACGACGTCGACAACCTCTACGTCGTCGATGGAAGTTTCTTTCCCACGAGTGGGGCGGTCAACCCGGCGCTCACGATCATGGCGAACGCGCTGCGGGTCGGCGATCACCTCCTCGAGCGGCTCGGGGCGCGCGCGGATATGCAGATGGAGGTGGCGCAGTGAACCGCCTGGCTGCGGTCGTCGTCCTCGCCGCGGTCGCGGTAATACCGGCGGGATTGCGCGCGCGAAACAGCGCACCGCTGCAGGCAACGGCCGTCGACTCCATCGGGATCACCGTCGCGGATATGGATCGCGCGCTCGCGTTCTACACAGGAGTGCTGCGGTTTGCGAAGGTGAGAGACCGGGAACTCTCGGGACGCCAATACGAGCTGCTGACCGGCGTGTTTGGCGCTCGAAGCCATATCGTGCGGCTCCGGCTCGGGTCGGAGGAGATCGAGCTGACGGAGTTTCTGTCGCCACGAGGCCGGCCCATGCCGGCGGATGTTCGGCCGAACGACCGTGTCTTTCAGCACGTCGCGATCGTGGTCCGTGATCTCGACGAAGCATACGCCGTGCTGCGCACCCACGGCGTCGAACATGCGTCGACCGGGCCCCAACGACTGCCCGCATGGAACGCCAACGCCGGCGGTATCGGCGCGTTTTACTTCCGCGATCCCGATCGCCACTTTCTCGAGATCCTCTCGTTTCCGCCCGGAAAAGGGCAGCCCCGCTGGCACGCGGCCGATGGAGTCTTTCTCGGGATCGATCACACGGCGATTGTCGTCGACGACACGAGCGCGTCGGTTCGGTTCTATCGCGACACGCTCGGGATGCACATCGCAGGAGAGAGCGAAAACTACGATGTCGAACAGGAGCACCTGAACAACGTGTTCGGCGCGCGGCTGCGGATCACGGCGTTGCGCGCTGCATCAGGCCCAGGCATTGAGCTACTGGAGTACCTCGCGCCTCGCGACGGCCGTCCGGCGCCGCCGGACTTGCGGGCCAACGACGTCGCGCACTGGCAGACGACGGTCATCGCAGGCGACCTGGACCCGCTGATCGGGCTCGCCCGCGATCACCGGATCGCACTCGTCTCGCCGGGGCCTGTCGATTCACCTGCCCCTGAGTCTCGCGCCGGCGCGCTCACGCGCGACCCGGACGGTCACGGCATCCGCTTCATCGTTCGATAACGAGTCGTTGCCTGAGGGTGTCGTTTTGCCTTCGATGCCGGGTCTTCAGGCCTGACATTCCTCAGGCAGGTGATGCTTCGCAATGCGCATGTACTCGCGCGTGAGCCGCGCGAGATGTGAGAGCGATGTCGGCCGCACGCCACGACGACGATTCTCCACCCCGATCTCGAACGCGAGCCGCCACTGGTGCCTCAGCACGCGATAGGCCTCGAGGAGCGGGGTCGCTGGATCGTAGATGTGCGTCGCTTCGGACGTGACCCCGTTCAGCTCGACGACCTTGAATCCTTCGCCGGCGCGGAAGGCGTCGATGTCGGCGTGCACGCGTACGTCGAAGCGGCCGAAATAGAAACCGTCGAACGCGTGGGCGATCCGGTCGAACCGATCCTCGAGCGCGCGTGTCCACGCGGGCGCGCCGTCGAGGAACATGGCGCCGCGACAATGCGTCCCCAATTCCGCGAGCGCGATTGTTTCGCCGGCCGCCGGAACCGTGCGGAGACGCGATTTGAATCGAGCGATGTACAGCCGCGCCGCACAGACCGCGCGGTCGTCGTCCAGGATCAGCTCCTCGAGGGTCCGGCGCCCGTCCCCGACGACGATGGGAAACCGCTTTTCGGTAATCGAGAAGATCTGCCCCCGCGGTTCGGACGGCCGCCGGTAGTAAAAGACGCCGAACTCGGCGCCGGGGATGTGCTCCTGCACGATGGCGTCAACCCGCAACGCGCCTGCGCAGGCGTCAAGCATGGCCGCGGATCGCACGATGACGACGCCGGAGCCGCGTTGACCGTAGTTCGGCTTCAGCACGATCGGAAAGTTCAGCGCGTGTTCCCCCATGAACTGCCTGACCGCGGCGAGCTTCTCGGCGGGGGTTGTGTCTCCGGTGATGAGACGCGATTGAGCCACGTAGGCACCGGCGGCGGCGAGCCCGCACAGGATGTCGAACTTCGACTCACGCACGAAGCCGCCGCCTTCGATCGCGGGGTTCGCCGCCGTGAACGTCGCGACGCCGCGGTGGGTCGCAGCGAGATACCCGAAGTACGGAACGAGCGGCGCGTAGAAGAGCCACGGCGGCCAGAACTCCCACGCCGTAGTCCGGCGCCACCGCGAGACGGCCAGCCGATGCCGCCGGTGGACCGCGCGAGAGAGGGCAGGTGACATGACGCGATCCATCAGCGCGTTAGATGCCAGGCGAGTCGCCCGGTTACACGAAACCCCGGGCAGGTCTCGGAATCCAAGCGGCGAAGCGGTAGACACCAACCACGATATCGAAGGAGCACATCATGATTCGTCGCATCGTCTCCACGACACTCGTCGGACTCGGCGCGCTGGCGTTCAGCGCGCACCTCACGTTTGCGCAGGACCACGTCAGCAAACCGTTTTCAGGATCCGCGGTCAACGGCGGCACCGTGACCCACGCCGTGAAGGACGGCAAGATCGTCCTGACGCTATCGAGCGATTTCAAAGTGCCGGACACACCGGATCCGCACTGGCAGGTGGTGGACTCGAAGGGCGCCACCTACCTGCTGCAGCGGCTCGGCGTGAAGGCGTTCGGAGGCCTGCTGAAGGACCGCATCAACACGTCGATTACGCTGCCGGACTACATCAGGGACATCGCCAAAGTGCAGATCTATTGCGCGTGGGCCGAAGCGGTCCTCGGCGAGGCGTCCTTTGCCACCCCCGTGATGACCACTGCGGCGAACACGAAGTGAGTCGCTTCTGATACCCTTGTCCCTTCACGCCCCCAGGGACAAGGGTTATGCAGACTGACGCGGACGAACCGAATCGCGTGGCTGCGATGGAGCTCGAACTGCAGCGCGCGCACGAGGCGGCGCGCGTCAGCGAAGAGTTCACCCGCCGCATCCTCGACAGCAGCCTGGACTGCATCAAGGTCCTCGATCTCGACGGGCGCCTGCTCGCGATGAACGAGGGCGGGATGCGGGCGCTGGATATTTGCGATTTCGCGCCGTTCTGCGGGGCCGAGTGGCCGGCGCTCTGGCCCGCCGAATCGCAGGCGCTCGTGCGGCGCGCCGTCGACGTCGCCCGTCGTGGCGGCATCGAGCGGTTCGTCGGGTTGTGCCCGACCGTCGCCGGCACCCGCAAGTGGTGGGACGTCGCGGTCAGCGCGATCCTCGATCGCGAGGGACGGCCCGAGCGCATCCTGGCCGTCTCGCGTGACATCACCGCCACGAAAC
>JBKPRU010000122.1:0-19984 GCA_046734675.1 Acidobacteriota bacterium | reverse complement strand
CGACATCGGATGCCCGCCGACGAAGGTCAGCGACGGGATCGCGTCGGCGGCGGCCACGACCGCGCGTTTCGTGCTGCCGACGTCGGTGACGATCGCGCTCGGCTGCAGGTAGTCCGGCAGTTGGCGGAGCAGCGCGATGTTGTCCATCACCGGCGCGGCGAGGATGACGAGGTCAGCGTCGCGCGCGACATCGAACGTGTCGCCCCCGACGTCCGCGGCGCACGCGCGCATCACGCTCTCGAGGACCGGGGTGCGGTCGATCGCGACGACGCGAGCCGACCGCCAACGCTTTTTCACCGCCAGCGCGATGGACCCTCCGATCAATCCGACGCCGGCGATTGCGATGCGGCGAAACGGACCCTGCTCAATGGACAATGCCTAATCCGTGTCCATCCGTGTCCATCAGTGTCCATCCGTGGTGGTCCATTGGCGGTCTATGGGTGTCCATCCGTGTGAATCCGTGGTGGATCACCGCGTGCCTCCCCAGCCGCGCTTGCTCACCGGCTCGAGGCAGATGCTCCGGCCGATGGCCGGCGCGATGATCCGCAGCTCCGCCATCAGCCGGTCGAACTGCGACGGGAACAGCGACTGCGCGCCGTCGCTCATCGCGTGATCCGGGTCGTTGTGCACTTCGATGAGCAAGCCATCGCAGCCCGCCGCAACCGCGGCGCGCGCCATCGGCGCCACCTTGTCGCGCTTGCCGGTGCCGTGGCTCGGATCCGCGAGGACCGGCAGGTGACTGAGCTTCTGCACGACCGGGATCGCCGAGATGTCGAAGGTGTTCCTCGTGTAGCTCTCGAACGTGCGGATGCCGCGCTCGCACAGCATCACGTTCATGTTGCCGCCGGCGAGGAGGTACTCGGCCGAGAGCAGCCACTCTTCGATCGTCGCCGAAATGCCGCGCTTCAGCAGGATTGGCTTCCGCGATCGTCCGAGCTCGCGCAGCAGGTGGAAGTTCTGCATGTTGCGCGCGCCGACCTGCAGGATGTCGACGTAGCGATCCATCAGCTCGAGCTGGCTGATGTCCATGATCTCCGACACCAGCTTCAGGTTGTGGCGGTCGGACGCGGCCCGCAGCATCCGCAATCCTTCCTCGCCGAGCCCCTGGAACGTGTAAGGGCTGCTGCGCGGTTTGAACGCGCCGCCCCGCAGCACCTTCGCGCCGGCGCGCTTCACGGCCGCGGCGCTCGCCTCGACCTGCGCCTCGTTCTCGGCGGAGCACGGACCGGCCATGACGATCACCTCGTCGCCGCCGATCCGCACGTCGCCGATCGAGACGACGGTGTTGTCCGGTTTGAAGGTGCGGCTCGCGAGCTTGTAGGGCTCGGTGATGCGCATTACCTCCTGCACGCCATCGAGCACTTCGATGAGCGCGGTGTCGTAGTTGCGCGACGACCCGACGGCGCCGAGCACCGTGCGGAGCGCGCCCGTCGATCGGTGCACGTCAAATCCCATGTCCACGAGCTTGGCGATCACCTTCTGCACTTGCTCGTCGCTCGCCCGCTCCTGCATCACTACAACCATGACTGACCTGCCCTTTTTTGAATGGCGGGACCCCCGCACCCCGCCAAGCTCACTTCGTTACGCTCGCGCTTCGCCGCTCGCTCCACGCCGTTCGCGCTCGTGTCCTCTTGCCGGGTCTAAAGACCCGGCCTACATCTGTCATGCAAACCCGGCCTGCACTTATCCCTCTTTCGGCGGCAGGAGCTCTCCCGCCTCCTCCTGCTCCGCCCGGAAATTCTCGTCGGCGACGCGTTCGAGATGCCGCGCCTCGTCGATGATGCGTTCGAACAGCCGCCGGATCGCCTGCGGGCCGAGCGGGCCGGTGTTCAGCTTGTTGACGTTCGACAGCACTTCCGCCTCGCGCGACGGCTGGTAGATGTCGATCTCCAGCTCGCGCTTGATGCGGCCGATCTCGAGCGCGCACGCGGCGCGCGCGTTCAGCAAACGCACCAGGTGCTCGTCCAGCATGTCGATGCGGCGCCGCAGATCCTCGAGGTCTCCCCTCACGACAATCCTTTCAGCCATCGCGCGTACGCTCCCACACGGTCGGCCAGATCGGGCGCCGCGCCGTGCTCGGCGATCACGTTGACGAGTGCGCTGCCCACCACCGCGGCGTCGGCCCAGCGGCCGACTTCCGCCACTTGCTCGGGGCGCGAGATGCCGAAACCGATCGCGAGCGGCAGACGCGAGTGCGATCGGATCCGCCGCACCAGCGGTTCGGCGTCGCTCCCCAGGCGCTCACGCGCGCCGGTGACGCCGAGCCGCGAGATCACGTAGAGAAAGCCGCGTCCCAGTTCCGCCGCCCGCCGAATTCTCTCGTCGCTTGTCGTCGGGCTGAGCAGGAAGATCGGATCGAGCCTGGCATCGACCAGACACCCGCGGAAGCCGTCCGCCTCTTCGACCGGCAGATCGAGGACGAGCACGCCGTCGACCCCCGCGTCCGCCGCGGCGCGCGCGAACGCCGCCTCGCCCATGCGCAGGATCGGATTCGCGTACGTGAACAGCACGATGGGCGCCGCGATCTCCGCACGGCGGCGGGCGATCAAATTGAGCGTCTTACGGAGCGTCGCCCCGCCCTTGAGGGCGCGCTCCGATGCGCGTTGAATCACCGGGCCGTCCGCGAGCGGGTCGGAGAACGGCACGCCGACTTCGAGCACGTCCGCGCCGTTCGATCCGAGCGCTACCAGAATATCGCCCGACCGCTCGAGGTCGGGATCGCCTGCCGTCACGTAGGCGACGAGCCCGGGGCGGCCGCTCCGCTGGACCGAGGCGAACGCGTCGGCAATCCGCGCCATCAGCCGAGCGCCTCCTGGATGCTGACGACGTCCTTGTCGCCGCGTCCCGACAGGTTGATGAGCAGCAGCGCTTCGCGCGGGAGCGTGGGCGCGAGGCGGCAGGCGTGCGCCACCGCGTGCGACGACTCGAGCGCGGGCAGAATGCCCTCCTCGCGCGCGAGGCGCTGAAACGCGCCGAGCGCATCCGCATCGTCTATCCACGTGTACTCGGCGCGTCCGCTCTCGCGCAGCCACGCGTGTTCCGGCCCGACGGCCGCGTAGTCGAGGCCGGCGGAGATCGAGTGCGTCAGCTCGACGTTCCCGTCGTCGTCCTGCAGCACGTAGCTGCGCGTCCCCTGCAGGACGCCGGCGCTGCCGCCGGCGAAGCGGGCGGCGTGCTCGCCGGAGCGAATTCCGCGTCCGCCCGCCTCGACGCCAATCAGCCGCGTGTTCCTGTCATTGACGAAGGCGTCGAAGATGCCCATCGCGTTGCTGCCGCCCCCGACACACGCGACGATGACGTCAGGCAGCCGGCCGAACTGCTCGAGCGATTGCGCGCGCGCCTCGCTGCCGATCACCGACTGGAATTCGCGGACCATCAACGGGTATGGGTGCGGGCCGAGCACGGAGCCGAGCAGATAGTACGTCGTGGTCACGTTGGTGACCCAGTCACGCATCGCTTCGTTGATCGCGTCCTTGAGCGTGCGCGCGCCGGCGTTCACCTCGATGACTTCCGCGCCGAGCAAGCGCATGCGGAACACGTTCAGCGCCTGCCGCGCCATGTCCTCCGCACCCATATACACGTGACACTCGAGGCCGAGCAGTGCGCAGGCCGTCGCGGTTGCGACGCCGTGCTGCCCCGCCCCGGTCTCGGCGACGATGCGGCGCTTGCCCATGCGGACGGCCAGCAGCGCCTGCCCGAGCGCGTTGTTGATCTTGTGCGCGCCGGTGTGCGCGAGATCCTCGCGCTTGAGGATCACGCGCGCGCCACCGAGCGATGCGGTCAGCCGCCGCGCTTCGTAGAGCGGCGTCGGCCGTCCGACGTAGTGCCGCAGCAGGCTGGCGAGCTCCGCGCGAAAGCCTTCATCGTCGCGGACGCGGAAGTAGGCGGCGGTGAGCTCCTCGACCGGAGCGACGAGCGTCTCGGGCACGAAGCGGCCGCCATACTGGCCGTAATACCCGCGCGCGTCCGGGTCGCGGGCACCGAAAACAGGTGTGCACTCAGTAGTCATGACGCCTCGACTGCGGCGAACAACGCGCGCAGCTTGTCGGGATCCTTTCTGCCGGGCGCGGCTTCGACCCCCGACGCGACGTCGATCCCGTAAGGGTGCACCGCGTCGATGGCGTCGGCGACGTTGCCGGCGTGCAGCCCGCCGGACAGGATGACCGGACGATGCCGCGAAATCGATGACGCCAGCGCCCAGTCGACGGCCCGTCCGGTGCCGCCGCGGCGGATCGGATCGTAGGCGTCGAGGAGCAGCATGGCGCTCGGGGGAACCGCGCGCGCGGCGTCGCGGTCGCCAGTGTCACGCACCGGCATGGCTTTGATCACGCGCACGGGAATGTCGGCGTACGCCTCGGCCGGCTCGTCGCCATGGAGCTGCACGGCGCCAAGGCGGGCCAGACGCGCGGTCGCGAGCACGAGATCGACGGGCTGGTTCACGAACACGCCGACCGGGGTCACAAACGGCGGCAGCTTCGCGACGATCGCGCGCGCGGCAATCGGCTCGATGAACCGCGGGCTGTGCGGCCAGAACACGAACCCGATCGCCGCTGCGCCGAGCTCCGCCGCGAGCAGCGCGTCCTCCGCTCTCGTGACGCCGCAGATCTTCACGTGCGTCACGCGTGCGCTCCTTCGCGCAGGTGGCGCAGCGCGGCGCCGGGATGCGGCTGGGTGATCAGCCGTTCGCCGATGAGGAACGCGTGGTAGCCCAGGCGCTCGAGGCGCTGGAGGTCCGCGGTTTCGCGGAGACCGCTCTCGGCGATGGTGACGGTCCCCGCCGGCATCAGCGGCGCGAGCTCGTCGTGCACCTGCGGGTCCACGGTCAACGTCCGCAGGTTGCGGCTGTTCACGCCGATGACCCGTGCGCCGGCATCGACGGCGCGCGTCAACTCGTCGCGGTCGTGCACCTCGACGAGCGCCGCGAGGTTGAACTCGCGCGCGTCGTTGAGCCGAGCAGCGAGCTCCGCCTGTTCGAGCGCGCCAACGATCAACAGGACCGCATCTCCGCCGGCCGCCGCCGCTTCGAGGACCTGATACCGGGTGACGATGAAGTCCTTGCGCAGGAGCGGCACCGTCACGCTCGCCCGGACGCGCTGCAGGTCGTCGAGCGATCCGTCGAAGAAGGTCGGCTCGGTCAACACGGAAATCGCCGCGGCCCCGGCCGACGCGTAGGCCGCCGCATGTGCCGCCGCGTCGTAGTCCTCGCGCAGGATGCCGCGCGAGGGCGACCGCCGCTTGCACTCCGCGATCACCCGCGGCGAGGCGCTGTCGCGGAGTGCCGCCACGAACCGATCCCCGGCGGGCAGGCGCGCGGCCGTCGCCCGCTCGAGCGCTGCCTCCGACACCTGCGCGCGGCGCACCTCGGTGATGCGGCGCGCGGCGGCGACGATCGCGGCCAGCAGATCCGGCGTGGTCGTCGTCATCGGGCGGCTCCGTTCTTCGAGAGCGCGACCAGCCGTTCGAGGACCTGTGCCGCGCGTCCGCTGTCGATCGCCTCGGCGGCCCGGGCGATCCCCTCGGGCACGGTGCCGACCGCGCCGGCAATCAGCAGTGACGCGCCGGCGTTGAACAGCACGATGTCGCGCGGCGCGCCCCGCTCGCCGGCGAGGACACCGCGCGCGATCTCCGCGTTCGCCGCGGCATCACCGCCGCGGAGCGCGTCCGGCGAGGCCTTCGGCAGCCCGACGTCCGCCGGGTGCAGGTAGAAAGTATTCACTGCGCCGTCGCGGCACTCGGAGATTTTCGTGTAGCCCGTCGTCGAGATTTCGTCGAGGCCGTCCGCGCCGTGCACGACCCAGGCGCGTTCTGATCCGAGCTGCGCGAGCGATCGCGCCACCAGCTCGGTCAACTCGGGACGCGGGACGCCGACGAGCTGTCGCGCGGCGCCGGCGGGATTGGTCAGCGGTCCGAGCAGGTTGAACGCGGTCCGCACGCCGAGCTCGCGGCGGGTCTGCGCCGCGTGCCGCATCGACGGATGGAACGTCGGCGCGAAGAAGAACGCGATGCCCGCCTCGTCGAGGCAGCGTTCGGTGACCTCGGGCGTGGCGCTCACGTTGACGCCGAGCGCCTCGAACAGATCCGCGCTGCCGCAGCGGCTCGACACGCTGCGGTTGCCATGCTTCGCGACGCGCACGCCGCACGCGGCGAGCACGAGCGCGGCCACCGTCGACACGTTGAACGTGTGCGCGCGGTCGCCTCCCGTGCCGCAGGTGTCGAACACCGGCGCGAACGATCGGTTCAACCGCGTCGCCTTCGCGCGCATCGTCCGCGCCAGGCCGACGATCTCGGCCGGCCGCTCCCCTTTCATCGCCAGTCCGACGAGGAAGCCGGCGATCTGCGAGGGCTGCGCCTGGCCGTCCATGATCGCTTCCATCGCGGACGCTGCTTCATCGACGGTGAGGTCGACGCGGTGCTGCAGCTTTTCGATCAGGCCCGCGAACATGGCATCTCCAGGAAGTTGCGCAGGATCGTGCGGCCCTCGTTCGTCAGCACCGACTCGGGATGGAACTGCACGCCGTGAATCGGCCACTCGCGATGCCGCAATCCCATGACCACGCCGTCTTCGGTGCGCGCCGCGACCTCGAGCGGACCGGGGGGCGGATCCGCGACCACGAGCGAGTGGTAGCGGCCGGCGACGAATGGCTGCGAGACGCCGTGAAACACGCCGCGGCCGTCGTGCTGGACCGACGAGGTCTTGCCGTGCATCAGCATCGGCGCGCGGACGACGTCGCCGCCGAAGGCGTAGCCGATCGCCTGATGCCCGAGGCAGACGCCCAGCAGCGGCACACGTCGGCCGAGCGCCTTGATCACGTCCACGCTGATACCGGCGTCTTCGGGCCGGCCCGGTCCCGGCGAGATGACAATGTGCGATGGATGCATCGCCTCGACGTCCGCCACGGAGATCTCGTTGTTGCGCCGCACCGCCGGCGCATGGCCCAGCTCGCCCAGGTACTGGGCGAGGTTGAACGTGAACGAATCGTAATTGTCGATGAGGAGAATCAAAGCTCCGTCTCCGCCATCTCGATGGCCTGCAGCAGCGCGCGCGCCTTGTCGCGCGTCTCTTCGTACTCTGCCGCGGGGTTCGAGTCCGCGACGATGCCCGCACCAGCCTGGACGCGCGCGACGCCGTCCCTGAGCGTGATCGTGCGAATCGCGATACAGAAATCCAGATTACCCGCGAAGTCGATGTAGCCCACGGCGCCCGCGTAGAGCTCGCGGCGGGTCGGCTCGAGCTCGGACAGAATCTGCATCGCCCGGATCTTCGGTGCGCCCGAGACCGTGCCGGCCGGAAAACACGCGACCAGCGCGTCGAGATGGTCGCGATCCTCGGCGAGCGTCCCTTCGACGGTCGAGACGAGGTGCATGACGTGCGAGTAGCGCTCGAGCGCCATGTATTGCGGCACGCGGACGCTGCCGTACTCCGATACCCGTCCGACGTCGTTGCGCCCGAGGTCGACGAGCATGACGTGCTCCGCGCGCTCCTTCTCGTTGCGCTTCAGCTCCTCGGCGAGGCGGAGATCCTCCTCGTCGCTGCGTCCGCGCGGGCGCGTCCCGGCAATCGGGTGCGTCTCGACGCGGCGCCCTTCGACACGCACCAGCATCTCCGGCGACGATCCGACGATCGCGAGGCCGCCCATGCGGATGAAATACATGTAGGGCGAGGGGTTGACGTGCCGCAGCGCGCGATACACCGTGAAGGGCTCGGCGTCGACCTTCGTCTCGAACCGCTGTGAGAGCACCGCCTGGTAGATGTCGCCGGCGGCGATGTGCTCCTTGATGGTGCGGACGCCCGCCTCGAACCGATCGCGCGTGACGTTCGAGCCCACGGTTGGCGCCGGTCCGCGGCGCGGCGCGGTCTGCGACAGGCTGCGCTCGAGCTCGCGCTCGAGGAATTGAATCTTCGCGCACGCGAACTGGTACAGGGCGTTGAGGTCCTCGTCCGCAGTGACGCGCGCGTTGGCGATCACCAGGATCCGGTGCTTGACGTGATCGAACGCGAGCACCGTGTCGAACAGCATGAACCCCGCATCGTCTTCCGTCGCCTGCGTCTTCGCCCAGGCCGCATTCGACCACGCACCGTCCAGCGCGGACTCGAACGCGGCGGACGCGTCGTAGCCGATGAAGCCCACGGCGCCGCCGGTGAACCGCGGCAGGTCCGGGACGAATGGGGCGCGGAACTCCGCCATCATTCGCCGCAGCACCGGCACGAACGGCTCGCTCGACTCGCTCGTGACGCCCGACCGATCGATGATCGTCTTCCCTCCTTTCGAGCGCAGGACGAGGAACGGGTCCTTGCCGAGGAAGGAGTACCGCGCGACCTGCTCGCCGCCTTCCACGCTCTCGAACAGGAACGCGTAGTCGGAGTGTTCCGCGATCTTCAGGAACGCGGAGACTGGCGTGAGCAGATCCGCCATGATCTCCTTGACGATCGGGACGAACGTCCCGCGCCGCGCGAGTTCGACGAATTCCTCAAACGACGTTTGCTTCATGGGCGCTCAATACGGGTGTAGGCCGGGTCTTCAGACCCGGCAGGCTCGCCACAGAAAAAGGGCCACAGAACAACACGAACGACTGATGGCCACAGAAAAACACAGACGAACACAACGAGAACAAACCGCGACGAATGGATCCACCACGGATGGACACGGATGCACGCGGATGATGTCGCGCCGCCAGCGTGCTCGCGGAGCCGACGTTGAAGAAGCGCGCTGCTGATGCGCTCCGTCGAACCCGCGCTTCGCGCGGGCCTGAGGTCACACGATCGCATGACCTCATAGCGCCGGCCGTAGGCCGGCTTCGCCGGAGCGCCTTCGGCAGCGCATTGACTCGGCCTCCGCGCCTCGGCGCCTCTGCGTGAGATCCGTCTGCTCCGCATGCCGGCGGGCTGCAGACACGCGTAGGCCGTGTCTTTAGACCCGGCATCCTGGAGCCACTTCGAACCCGGCGATCCGGGTCTGAAGACCCGGCCTACGTGAAGTCGTTGGCGGCGTTCCACGTCAGTCATAACGCCACCGATCCCACCGATCGCGTGGCGAGCGTCTGTTCGGCGACCGACGTGAACAGGCCGGCGGGCGGACGCTGGCCGGTCCAGATCTCGAACTGACGCTCGGCCTGCGCGACCAGCATGTCCAGGCCGCCGATGACGGTGCAGCCTCGCGCCCGCGCCTGTTCGAGCAGCGGCGTCATCGGCGGGTCGTAAATCAGGTCGTAGACCAGGCGGCCGTCGAGCGCGAGATCGACCGGCATACCGGGAAGTGCGCGGCTGCCGACAGGCGTCGCGTTCACGAGCAGATCCCACGAGCCGGGCGACGGTGGCCAGAGCTCCGTTCCGACGTTCAGCGCGGCCCTCGCTTCGCGGGCCGCATCGGCGCGACGCGCGGAAATCGCGACGCTGGCGCCGCTGCGTGCGAGTCCCAGGGCAACGCCGCGCGCTGCGCCGCCGGCGCCGAGCACCACGGCGCGCAGTCCTTTGATAGAGGTGCGCCGGCGCAGTGGCTCGAGGAAGCCGTCCACGTCCGTGTTCGTTCCCAGCCAGCGGCCCTGGCTGACGCTGATCGTGTTCACCGCGCCGGCCTCGCGTGCGATCGGCGACACATCGTCAAGGAGCGGGACGACGTCTAACTTCAAGGGGATCGTGACGCTCGCGCCGCGCAGCCCGATCGCACTGGCGAAGTGACGGAAATCCCCGGCGTCGGTGGTCTCGAGCGGCACGTAGGTCGCGTTCAGGCCGCGTGCCGCGAAGCCGGCGTTGTGCATC
Source organism: Acidobacteriota bacterium (assembly GCA_046734675.1). Lineage (GTDB taxonomy): Bacteria > Acidobacteriota > Vicinamibacteria > Vicinamibacterales > 2-12-FULL-66-21 > QHWT01. The sequence continues at coordinate 10,227 of JBKPRU010000122.1, read as the reverse complement.
GCGCAGCTCAACGACTGCAGCACCGGGCGGCCGACGACCGCGTAGACGTGCGCGTCGTGACGAATGCGGCGGAAGCGGAACTCCTGAAGCATCCGCCGTGCGGAGAGTTGCCCCGGGGCCACGCCCTCGCCCGCGTACGTCCACCGGCTTCGAAACCGTGCCGCGAGAATCCGGGACGCGACGCCGCTCGGGCCCATGCCGAGGAGAACCGACGGGTGCCGTGCGTCCGCGGCATTGAGGAGCGGGATGAGATCGGAGATCGCGTGGGGCGTGGTCGCGAGCTTCACCACTTCGGCGCCGGTTCGTCGCATCGCGGCGAGCAGGCCGGGGATGTCCGCGGGAGACCCGTTGAAGTCGTGGTGCGAAACAATGACGCCGCGTCCGCCGCGCGCTGTCATCACTTCTTCGCAGGGCGCCTCGAAATCGATGTCGATGTATTCCGCGCCGAGCACGTGCGCCTCGCGCAGGATGCGCGTGCGCTCCTCGTCGCTGCCCTCGAACCGCCCGCCGGCGCGCGACGGGCGGCACGTCACGATCACCGGTTTGCGGCGGCCCTGCAGCGCGGCGGTCGCATCGGGATGCTCCATCGTGTCGAGGCGCACCTCGACCAGATCGGCGTCCGCCTCGGCGGCCTCACGCGCTCGCGCGATGGCGCCGGCCGTCCGGCCCGTGACGGTCACGCACAACTGAGGATCGGGCATAAATAAAAAAGCCCCCTCAACCGCTGGATTGAGGGGGCTCGGTAAACCTCGAATGATTGCGATCGTGCTAGGCGATCCCCCTCGTGTCAGACACGGACCACCACCAATACGACTGGGCGGCCGCAAACGTCACAACGAAGGTAAATCGGCTGGTCACGAGGGGTGCACGATACCACACGACAGTGAGCGTTGAGAAGGATCTTTGGTGGTCTGCTTGACCTTCCAACGCCGAACCAGCTATAAAGGTTTAAAGTACATGAAGATAAGGGTTCTTCTGCTCTCCGTGGCGCTGGCCGCCCTCGGCTGGGTCCGCGTCCCTGCGACCACCACGCTCATGCCCATCGATGAGATCAAGCCGGGCATGGTCGGCACCGGCCAGACGGTCTTCCAGGGCACCGAGTTGACCGAGTTCAAGGCGCACATCATCGGTGTGCTGAAGAACGTGCAGGGCCCGCAGCGCAGCCTCATCCTCGCGAAGCTCGAAGGCGGGCCGCTCGCCGAGACGGGCGTCATTGCGGGCATGAGCGGCAGTCCCGTCTACGTTGATGGACGCCTCATCGGCGCGGTCTCCTATGCCATCGGATCCTTTGCAAAAGAACCCATCGCGGGCATCACGCCAATCGCGGAGATGATCGACGCGACGGCCGTGACCACGCGTCCGGTGTCGACGCCCGTGCAGGCGCGGATCGAGCTGCCGATCACCCGCGAAGGGCTGACCGCGGCCGTGCGTGCCGCGTCGGCGCGGCTGGGCGCATTTGCCAGTCGCCCCGCGGACGTCCAGAGCATCGGCCTGCCAACCGCGGCGGGCGGCCAGCTTGGCGCCCTCCTCCGCCCCATCGCCACGCCGCTCGTGATGACGGGCGTGAACGCGGAGACCGCCGACCTGCTCTCCTCCATTTTCAGCGACGGCTTCCAGCCGATGCTCTCCGGCGGTTCTTCCGCTGACACGCCGAAGGCGAACGGTCCGCTGCGTCCTGGCGATCCGGTCGGCGTCTCGCTCCTCTCCGGCGACGCCGAGTTCGGCGCCACCGGTACCGTCACGCATATCGACGGCGACCGCGTCTATGCGTTCGGCCATCCGTTCTTCAACTTCGGCCCGACGACGTTTGCGATGACGCGCGCGTATGTCTACACGTCGCTGCCCAGCCTGATGTCGTCGTTCAAGATCGCGACGCTCGGCGACGTCATCGGCACGGTCCAGCAGGATCGCGCAACCGCGATTGCCGGCACGCTCGGCAAGGGGCCGTCGATGATCCCCGTGACCATCACGCTCGAGTCCGAGCACGCGCCGAAGCGGACGCTGCGTTACAGCGTCGTGAACGATCAGATGTTCACGCCGCTGTTGACCTACGTCGCGCTCTTCAACACGCTTGGCAACTTCGAGCGCCAGGTCGGCGCCGCGACCTTCAGCGTGACCGGCAAGGCGCGCTTCGAGCACCACCCCGACCTCGATTACGACGACATCTTCACGGGCGACAACCCGATCACCGGCGCGTCCGCGTATGTCGCCGGGCCGCTGACCATGCTGCTCGCGAACGACATCGAGCCGGTCGCGATGAAGGGCGTCGATCTCTCGGTCGTCACCGCCGAGACGTCGCGGACCTCGACCATCGAACGCGTGTGGCTCGACGAGGTGCGTCCGCGCGCCGGTCGCACCGTACCGCTCAAGGTGCTGACGCGCAGCTACCGGGGCGCCGAAAAGATCTCGACCATCCCCATCGAGATCCCCGCGAACGCGTCCGGTCAGCTGACCGTGATGGTCACTGACGGCCGTCAGCTGAATCAGATCGAACAGCGGGAGGTTCGCCGCGCGCTGCAGCCGCAGAGCGTCGCCCAGATCATCCGCGTGCTCAACGAGACGCGGCGCAACAATCGCGTCTACGTGCGCCTGCTCACCGGCACGCCCGGCGCCGTCGTCAACGGCGAGGCGCTGACGTCGCTGCCGCCGTCCGTGCTGGCCGTCCTCGAAGGCGATCGCAGCGGCGGCGACTTCACGCCGATCAGGAGCGCGACGCTCGGCGAATGGGAGCTGCCGATGGAATCGGCGGTGACCGGCACCCGCGTGCTGACGATCGATCTCGATACGCACCCAGGCCGATAACGCATGCTGAAGACTTCTCGCGCTGCCGCGGTTGCGGCAGCGGTGTGCCTTGTCGCCGCGGTCACGCTGACGGCGGCGACCGCCACCTTCTGGACGGTGTCGACGCAGGCGGATTTCCTGAAGGGAGACGTCGAAGATCTGTCGATCGACAGCGACGGCCGCGTCTTCCTCGGTCCGACCGCGGGGCGTCTCGCGGAGACGGCCGCGCCCTTCCTGTGGACGCTGCTGTCGGGACCTGAGGGTTCGCTGTTCGCCGGCACGGGCAACGAAGGCCAGGTGCTCAAGATCGCGCGCGACGGCAAGGTCACGACGTTCTTCGACGCCGCGGAGCTCGAGGTCCACGCGCTCGCGCCGGCGCCGAACGGCGGCCTCTACGTCGCGACCTCGCCTGACGGCAAGATCTATCAGGTCGCGAGCGACGGGACGTCGAAGAGCTTTTTCGATCCCGAGGACAAGTACATCTGGGCGCTCGTGATCGGCCGCGACGGCGCGCTCTACGCCGCCACCGGTGAGAAGGGCACGATCTATCGCATCACACCCGACGGCAAGGGCGCCGTCTTCTACAAGACGAATACGACCAACGTCGTCTCGCTCGCGATCGATCGCGACGGCAACCTCATCGCCGGCACCGAATCGCCCGGGCGCATCTTCCGCATCGATGCGCAGGGCAAGGCGTTCGTGCTGATCGATTCTCCCTACAAGGAGATCCACGCGCTGCGGCTGGCTCCGGACGGCACCGTCTACGCGGCGGCCTTCAGCGGTACGCCGGGCGGCGAAGATCGCGCCGTGCCTATCATCCCGACCGCACCGGAGCCCTCGCGTCCGCCGGTGCCGTCGGTTTCTGCGGAGATCACCTCCATCACCGTGCTTGGCGACACGAGCAGCGGCGTGACCGCGTCGTCGCTCGGGAGCACCCGTGAGGCGCGCAGCCGCAACGCGAAGGGGGCGATCTATCGCATCCGTCCCGACGGACTGTGGGACACGGTGTGGGAAGCGATGGACGACTGGCCGTTCGACCTGATCATCGAACGCGACGGCGCGCTCATCGTCGGCACCGGCAAGGAGGGCAAGCTGTTTCGTGTTGCCGGCGATCCCGCGCGCGCGACGCTGCTGTCGCGCGTGTCGGCGCGCCAGGTCACCGCGCTTCTCCGCGACAGCGCCGGCCGCATCGTCGGCGCGACCAGCAATCCCGGCAAGGTCTTCACGCTCTCGTCGGACCGCGCGACGCGCGGCACCTACGATTCTGACGTGCGCGATGCCGGCACCGTCGCTACGTGGGGCGCGATTCGCTGGCGCGCGTCTGCCAGGCCGGGCGAGGTCGAGATCTTCACGCGATCGGGCAACACCGCGACCCCGGACGAGACCTGGAGCACGTGGTCGAAGCCTTACACGTCGCCCGAAGGCGATCCCATCGCCAGTCCAAAAGCGCGCTACCTGCAGTGGCGCGCGCTCTTGAAGTCGGAGAACGCGAGCGGCACCGGCCCGGTCCTGACCTCGGTCACGACCGCGTACCTGCCGCGCAACCTGCGCCCGGAGGTGACGAGCATCACGGTGCACCCGCCGGGCGCCGTATTCCAGCGGCCGTTCTCGACCGGCGAACTGGAGATCGCCGGCTTCGAAGACAACACGTCGGACGGCCGCTCGCCGTCGCAGCAATCCTCGTCGAGCACGTCGAGCTCGACGGTCCCACCGTCACCGGCACTGGGACGCCGCGTGTATCAGAAAGGGCTGCAGACGTTCGTCTGGAAGGCGGACGATGAGAACGACGACAAGATGCAGTACGACATCTCGTACCGCCGCGAGGGTGAGACGTCGTGGAAGCCGCTGAAGCGTGGCCTGTGGGATCCGATCTTCGTGTGGGACACGACGTCGGTTCCCGACGGCACTTACTACGTGAAGGTCACGGCGACCGACGCGCCGTCGAACTCGCCGGACACGACGCTCGTCGGCGAGATGGAGAGCGTCAGCTTCGACGTCGATAACACCGCCCCGCACGTCGAGGTTCAGTCGGCCGTCCGCAGCGGTTCACGCGCGACCATCAAGTTCATCGTCCGCGACGATCAGTCCGCCGTGCAGCGCGTCGAGTACTCGCTCGACGCGAGCCGCTGGCGCGTCGCCTATCCCGTCGACGGCCTCGCGGACTCGCGCCGCGAGCAGTTCGAGATCATGCTGGATGAAGCGGATACGTCGCGGAACGTGATCATCCGCGCGAGCGACACGATGAACAACGTCGCAACCGCCGTCGCGGAGATCAAGAGGTAGCGATGCTTGTCGGTGCTACGGGTGCTAGGGTGCTACAGGTGCTACGGGTGCTGGTGCTACGGTGCGACGGGTGCTGGTGCTAGGGTGCGACGGGTGCTAGGGATGCGACAGTGCGACGGGTGCGGTGCGACGAGTGCTTGGCACCCAGCACCAGTAGCACCCTAGCACCAGCGCGATGCTAATAGCACTAGCACCTTAGCACCAGTCGCACCCTAGCACCGACACGCGAAGCACTTAGCACCGACGCGCGAAGCGCGTCAGGATCTGAGCTTCCCCTTCACCGTCATGTGCTCGACGAGCCACACGAGATTGACGGCAATGGGATCCGAGCCGTAGCGGGCCGGCTCGAGACGGCTGCGGGAGATCGCGTCGAGGAGCTGCGCCACCTGCCGCCGATCGCGATCGTTTGCGAGCACGGCGAGCTCCGACACCCGCCCCTCGCGGCTGACGACCGCGGACAGCGTCAGCGCCAGCTCCCCTTGCGCGCCAGACTCCTCCAGCATCGCGCGGACGAGCCCTTCCTGTGGCAGGGTCGGCGCCTGGATCAAGCCGTCGAGGCTGGCGGGATTCAGATTCGATCCCGACGGCGCCGCCACGACGGCGATGATCGCGCGCAGCGAATCGTCGCGTTCGGGCGAGGCGTAATGCAGCATGCTGAGCACGATGGCGCCGCACAGGAACGTGGCGGCCGTCGCGGCGAGCCCGATCCACACCAGGTGCATGTCGTCGAACATGCGCGAGACGCGCGCGGTCCACGATTCGTAGGCTTCGGCCCGCATGCGGCTGATGACGCCGGACCGGAGCCCCGTCCAGTCGTCCTTCGGCGCGGGGGCAGCGGCCAGACGCAATGAGGCGCCCACTTCGACGAACACGCCCAGTTCGTCAGCGCACGCGCTGCAGCCGTTCATGTGTCCCTGCACGGCGATCTGCTCCCCCACCGGGAGCTCGCCGTCGTAAAACGCGGCGAGGCGCCGCCGCACCGCTGAACAGGTCAGTACGGTCATGCGTCCCTCAGCTGCGCCCGCAGCCCTTCACGGGCCCGGGCCAAACGCGATTTTACGGTGCCGACGGCAATCCCCAGTGAGAAGCCGATTTCCTCGTAACTGAGCCCGTCAATCTCACGCAGCACGATCGCCGTCTTCTGGTCGAACGGCAGCCGTTCCAGTGCTGTGCGGATTCGCTCCGCGAGTTGTTTGCGGCCGAGCAGCCGATCCGGCGAGCCGCCGTCGGTCGTCTCGGGCAGGTCGCCGTGGTCACGGATGTGCTCGTCGAGCGACACCTGCTGCGAGCGGTGCCGCCGCCGCCACCACCGCTGGCGATTGCGCGCCTGATTGACGACGATGCGGTAGATCCAGGTGCGGAGACTCGACTGGCCGCGGAAGGTGTGAATGGTGCGAAAGACGCGCAGGAAGACTTCCTGCGAGAGATCGAGCGCCTCGTTGTGATCGTTGAGCAGATTGAGCGAGAGCTGATAGACCATGCGCTGATGCTCGGTCACGAGCTCGGCGCAGGCGTCCTCGTCGCGCGCGGCACAACGCTGGATGAGCGAGCCTTCGCGCCCCCCAACGTCGGTCCATGTAATGGCTCGACCCGGCTTCACGGACAGTCCCTCGGCCATTCTACCCCGCCTGACCAATTAGATCCCGGCCGGGGACAAAAGTTCCCGGCCAGGCGCAAGACGGAAGACGGAAGACGGAAGGCGGAAGACGGAAGGCCGAAGACCCACGAAAAGTGTAAGACAATAGACGCCCCGCCATGAAGCGCCTGCTGGCCGGCTGTCTGCTGATCGCGCTTGCCGCCGCCGTGATGTACGGGTTTGCCGTCACCCGGCGAGACCGGCTGTACCGCGATCTGCTCACGCGTGGCGAGACCGCACTCGCTCAGGACAACACGGTTGCCGCGGTCGAAGCCTTCAGCGGTGCGATCACGCTCAAGCCGACGGCGATGATCGGCTATCTCCGGCGCGGCGAGACGTATCGCAAGCGTGGCGATCTCGAAGCCGCGCTGCGCGATCTGCGCCACGCGGCGGAGCTGGATCCAACCGCGACGCGCCCTCTCGAGGAGCTCGGCGACGTCAACGTCGCGCTGCAGCCGCCGCTCGGGCCGCGTTACAGCCGCGCGGCGGCGAGTTATCGCGAGTACGTGCGGCTCGACCCCGCGTCGCCGCGCGTGCTCTACAAGCTCGCGTTCGCGCTTTACAGCGACGGCCGCGGCGCCGAAGCGATCGAGGTGCTCAAGAACGCGCTCGCGCAGGAGCCGCGGTTCGCCGAGGGTCATTACCTGCTCGGCCTGTGCCTGCGAGACACGCAGCGGCTGCAGGACGCGCGGGCAGCGCTCGAACGCGCGATCGCGATCGACCCCGCGATGCTGCACGCGCGCGAGGAGCTGGCCGATTTGTTTGCCGTCCTCGGGCGCACGGAGGATCGCCTCCGCCAGCTGGACGCCCTCTCCGCCCTCAACCCCGCGGCCTCACGCGAGGTCGCGCTTGGTCTCGCATACGCGCGCGCGGGCCAGCCGGAGCGCGCGATCCTCACGCTCGGGCATGCCGCCGAGCACTACCCCGACGACTCGTACGCCTACGTCGCGCTCGGACGTGTCTGGCTCGAGCTGGCGCCGCAGCGCGGCGACGCGTTGAGCAAGGCGCTCACCGCGCTCGAGGGGGCCGTCGGCACCGACGACAGCAGCGAGGCGCTGATGCTCTTCGGCCGGGCGCTCCTCATGACACGAGACGATGATTCGGCGGAGCGGATGCTGCAGGATGCGACCCATCGCGAACCCGTGGAGCCGCTGGCGTTCTATTACCTCGCGGAAGCGGCGGAGCGGCTGGGCCACTGGGCACAGGCCCGGCAGGCGCTGCTCGATTACCAGGCGCTGCACGGCGAAGAGGACGACGCGCGGCGGCGCGCCGCATACACACTGCGGCTGGGCGAGTTGTCGTTGCGCATGAACGATGCGCCGAGCGCGGTTGATTTCTTCGAGATCCTGGCGTCCGATGAGCACGCCGACGCCCGCGATTTCGCGCGCCTGGCTGACGCCGAGGCGCGCGCCGGCGATCGGGACCGCGCGCTCGCGACGATCGATCGCGGCCTCGCCAAGGACCCCACCGACCGACAGCTGCAGACGCTGAGGCGGCACCTCGCACAGCGCAAGCGGGCCACGTAAGCGGAAGTAATTCCGCCTTCCGCCTTCCGCCTTTCACTCTGCTATCCCGAGCCGCTTCATCATCTTTGCGAGCCCCTGTCGGCTGACCCCGAGCTGCGCGGCGGCGCGGCGGCGGTGACCACCGGCCCGCGCGAGCGCAGCGCGGACGAAGCGGCGGTCGAACTCGAGCCGGGCGCCGGCGAAATCAATCGGTGGCCGGCCGGCCAGGCTGGCGACGTGCGGCGGCAGGAGCGACGTCGGCACGCGTCCGCGGCGCGGCGCGTTGACGGCGAGCGCGGCCAGGACGTTCTGCAGCTCGCGCACGTTGCCCGGCCAGTCGTAGCGCGCGAGCGCGGCGAGGAGATCCGTCGAGAGCGTCGCGCGCGTCCCGACACGCGTGGCCGCTTCGCTCCAGATCCGTTCGGCCAGGCCGGCAATCTCGTCGGCGCGCTCGCGCAGTGGCGGAATGCGCAGCCGGATGACATCGAGACGGAACCTTAGATCCGCCCTGAACCGTCCCGCATCGACCTCCTGTTCGAGGCGACGGTTGGTCGCGGCGACGATCCGCACGTCGACCTTGCGCGGCAGGCTCTCGCCGACGCGCCGCACTTCCCCTTCCTGCAGTACGCGCAGGAGCTTGGCCTGCGCGCGCGGCGACAGCTCGCCGACCTCGTCGAGAAACAGCGTGCCGCCGTCCGCATCCTCGAAGAGTCCCGCGCGTTCGGTGAGCGCACCGGTGAACGCGCCCCGCGCATGGCCGAACAACTCCGCTTCGAGCAGGTCCTCGGTCAACGCCGCACAGTTCAGCGCGCAGAATCGTCGTCCGCGCCGCGCGCTGTGGGCGTGAACGGCGCGCGCCGCCACCTCTTTGCCGCTGCCGCTTTCACCTTCGATCAGGACGGAAAACGGCGCGAGCGCGGCGCGGCGGATCTCGTCGCGGAGCTTGTCGGCGGCCGCGCCGCACCCGAGAAGATCGTCGGGGTGCGGACCGGGCGCAATCGCGAAGCGGCGGGGTTCCATCTCGCGCAGGATCGGCGCGCACGCGGCGGCGGCGACGCGAAGCACGTCGCGGCGCCAGTCCGGCGACGGCGTGTTGCCGGTGATCCAGCGGATCGCCACACATCCGATCGTCGCGCCGGCCGCGCGCACCGGTTCCGCCGCTTCCGGCGTCACGCCGTCGCGCGCCTCCGGTGCGCCGCCGTCGAGCACACGATTCGCCAGGCGCTCGTCGGTCCACGCGCGCCCGGCCGCAGCGGCCACGCGCCGCGGCGCCGCCGAATGCACGCGGACCGAGGTGGCCCGGAGAATCTCGGCTACGCGGCCCGCGATCGCGCCGAGTGCGGCCGCTTCCCCCTCGGCCTCGTGCGCGATGTCGGTGAACGACTCCAGCAGTTCGACCGCGGACGGCTGGGTGCGCTCGTTGCCGGGCCGGCCCTCGCCCGTCAACGCGGCGCGGACGTCTGTCGCATATAGCGGCGGCAGCTTCGTCGTGGTCGCCAGGAGACGCTCGATCTGTGCGCGCGGCGGCTCGATGCCGCACGTCTGTAATGCCGCGCAGGTCATGGCCGCGGCCCGCACGCGCAAGACAGGGCTTCGTGCCGTTCGCGCCGCGCGGGCCGCGCGCGCTCCGCATCGGCGTACCTCGTCCTCATCGCCGAGCATCGCGTAGACCGCAAGCGCCGCGAGACAGATTTCGCACGTGGCCGAAGCATCGTCGGCCGGCGCACGCCGAACCGCCTCGGCGGCGGCACGCGCGGCCTCTGCGACATCGCCCCGCCGGCGGTAGATGTCAGCAGCGACGGCCAGTGCGGGCACGTACGACGCCGGATCAATAGCCGGCGCGATCGCCTGCCATGCTGCGTCGATCTCCCCTTTCCGTAGCAGAACGTCGGCCAGCAGCGGCCGCGCGTCGAGATCGATCGGCTGCGATTCCGCGGCCAGCAGCGCCCGCAGCGGCGCCTCCGCTTCGTCGAGGCGCGCTTCGTCGCGCAGCGCACGCGCGGCTCCAAGCAGTGTCCGCCG
>JBKPRU010000121.1:0-7958 GCA_046734675.1 Acidobacteriota bacterium | reverse complement strand
GCTCGACGCCGACCTCGCCACCGATTTCCTCGCGAAGCCGTTCTCACGGGAAGAGCTGCTGAAGAAAGTCCGCGAAGTTCTGGATCGCTGAGGACGTCTTTTCTCAATGCGCGTGGGGCCCCACCCCCACGCGCTCACGCGCTTCGCGCGACGCCCTTACGGGCTTGCCGACGCTTCGCGTCGGACGCCTGATGTACGATCTGCAGATGCGATCCGCGCTGCTGCTGGCCGCGCTGGCACTCGTGGCCGCCACGCCCGCCGCTCGTCTCGCCGTCGCCGATGCGCATACCCGTCTGGCGCTCGCGGTGCTGCGCCGCGACGGAGTCATGCTGCCGTTCGCGTCGTACAACGGCGAGTGGAGCGTGCCGTGGCCGTACGTCCCCACCACGATTCCCATCGCCCTCGCGGATGTGCCGGACAAGTGGTGGGGCGCGCCGGGGCCGGGCGCGCGCTGGACGGCGTGGCTGGGCGATGACGATCAGCGTCCGGTGACGCTGCGCCGGCCGGAGGCGCTGCCGATCTTCTGCGATCTTCGCCTTGGCGTTCGCACCGACTACCACGGCGCGCCGTTCGATCCGCGGCAGCCCACCGTGCCAAAGGACGGGATCGCGCTCGCGGGCGACGCCGCGCTCCTCCCGATCGCCGAGGTGCCGGTGACGTCCGCCGAAGCGCGTACGTTCGTGTCGGTGATCACCGACGCGTTCAACGACGAGGAGAAGCTCGCCAGTCGGCGTTTCACGCGCTGGAAGCATCCCTACAGCGACGCACAGCGCCAGAAATATCCGATTGAGCTCGAAGCGCTATATCGCGCGCATGAACGCACGCGAAGCCGCGAGTGGGATGTCGCGTTCTTCGAAGCCGTCCGCAAATTTCCGCCCGGCGAGAAGGATGAAGGTTGCGGGCTGGTCACGTTCGCGCATGGATGGGTGCGCCTCAGGACCGGCAAGAAGCCGGACATCGATCTTGGCGCGCTCGTCACCTACTGCGACCGCGAGAGCGTCTCGTTCATGCAGCCGTTCGGGCGGCTCCATCTCGACAACGAAGCATACTGGGTCTACCAGATTTCCAGCTGGCGCGACGAGTCGTACGTCGTCACACGCATGCGGCCGGGCGAGTCGCGGCCGGTGGTAGCCGTCAGTGGCGGGGCGTGCCCGCAGTAGAGATGCATGGACGGATTTCAGCTGCTCGTCGCCGGCGTTCTCGTGATCTACGCGGTGCGCCGCGTCAGCCACTGGATGCATCGCCGCGGATGGATCCGCTGGAAGATGCGGCGCGGCACCAGCGCGTCGCTCGGGAACGCGGTGATGGGCGTCCAGTCAATCTTTCAACCGCCCGTCCGCGACGCCATTGAAGCGCGCATCGAGGCGCGCGAGGAAGAAGACGACTCCGGCGACCCGCCCGATCCGGGTCAGCCGCGCCGCATGGCGCGCCGCCGCAAACGGGAGTAGCATCCCCGCATGCGTTCCGGCCGCTGGCTGCGTGCGATTGCCGCGTGCGCATTCGTCGCCACGGCAGCAGCATGTGAGTCATCCTCGACCCGGCCGGTCGATACGCCCGCCCCGACGTCGCCCACACCCGCCGTGACGAAGCGTCTGCTCGTCGTCACGCACACGACCGGCTTCCGACACACGTCCATTCCGATCGCCGAGTCCACCATCCAGGATCTCGGCCGGCGGTCCAACCTGTATCAGACGGATTTCTGCCGCACCGCGGACGATGTGACGCGGATGCTGACGGCGACGGAGCTCGCGCGCTACGGCGCGGTGTTCTTCGCGAACACCAGCGGCAACCTCGGGATTCCGGACTTGCGTGGGTTCGTCGCGTGGGTCTCGAGCGGACACGGGTTCCTCGGCACGCACAGCGCGTCTGACACCTACCACGACGCGCCGGAGTACCTCGACATGCTGGGCGGGGAGGTCGCGACGCATGGCAACATCGCCGAGGGTAGTATTCGCGTCGACGATCCCGTGGACGGCGCCGTCGCGCACCTCGCGCCCCGGTTTACGATCGTCGACGAGCTGTATCGCATCACGCGCCTCAATCGCGCTGAGGTGCACATGTTGCTCTCGATCGATCGCAACCCGGACGATGGCCTGGGGACGCCGGGGGCTGCCGTGGATCTGCCGATCGCCTGGCGCAAGTCGGTCGGCAGCGGCCGTGTGTTCTACACTGCGCTCGGTCATCGCGAAGAGGTATGGCAGGATCCGCGCTACCAGCAGCACTTGTTGGGCGCGATTACCTGGGCGCTCGGCGAGTAGCGACCGGCGAAGGGCGAGGGGCGAGTAGCGAAGGGCGAAGGGCGAGGGCGACGAGCGAAAGGCGAGGGCGAGGGGCGACGGGTGCGCTGACGGTAGGGCGCCTCTTTAGAGGCGCCGTCATCGAGGCGCACCTAAAGGTGCGCCCTACCACGCATTGAGTAAAGCAGCAAACATGACTGTGAACACCGACGATCTCCCATCCCTTCGAGCGCACATGGCAAAGCTGCTCGACTGGCAAGATGCGCATGCCGGATACGAGACGGCGGTGAGCGGCATCCCCGAACAGGACCGCGGACGTGCGCCGGGCGGCCTGCCGTACTCGCCGTGGCAGATCATCGAGCATCTGCGCATCACGCAGGAAGACATCCTCGACTTCTGCCGGAACCCGAAGTACGAGGAGCGCGACTGGCCGGCCGAGTACTGGCCGAAGGCAGCGGAGCCGCCGAGCGCCGCGGCGTGGGACGAGAGCGTGCGCCAGTTCAAAACCGATCGCGACGCGCTGAAGCAGATCGCCGAGGATCCCAAGGTCGATCTGTTTGCGAAGATTCCCCACGGCAGCGGCCAGACCTATCTGCGCGAGCTGCTGCTGGTCGCCGATCACACGTCGCACCACATCGGGGAGCTGATCGTGATTCGGCGGTTGCAGGGAAATTGGAAGAAATGAGGGCGAGAAGAGCGCCCAGGCGCGGCGCGCGCGCTGATCTCAGCGCACCACCGCGCGCGCCCAGTCCCATCCCTCCATCCCTTTGGCATTCACCGCCTTGACGCGCACCTCGGTGCCGGCCGGGGCGCCCGCCAGCGTCGCGCGCGGCTGCAAGACGCGCTGCGTGTGCAGCGACGGATTGTCGCGCGGCCCCCACGCCACGACATAGCCGGTGATGCCCGTCTCCGGGTTGGCCGTCCACGACACACTCGTGGACGATCCCGATGCGGTCGCGTGCAGCCCCGCGACCCGCGACGGACTCGACGCGAGCAGCATCAGCGTGGCCGCGGTCGTCTTCGCCACCTCGGCGACGAGTTGATGATTGATGCCCTCCAGCAGATCGTCGGGCTGGTGATAGTGCGGATTCGCGAGCACCGGATACGAGCCGATGCCCCCCACGATGTCACCGTATGCCTCGTAGTACGCGGCCGCGTCGGTGCTCTTGTAGTAGAGCGCGTCGTAGGTGATCAGGTTCGTGAATTCGATCGCGGCGCCGTGCTGCACGTCGCGGATGCCGGGGTTCGAATAGCGGATCGTGTTGTCGAGGCGATGGTCGTTGGCCCACCCGATCATGTCGTTGTTGAGCGCGCCGACGATGCGCATGCGGCTCTCGACCGCGCGCCGCACGAACTCGCGGCTGCCGAGAAGGCCGGCTTCTTCGCCGGTGAACGAGGCGAACACAATCGTTGCCGGCATCGGATGACCGGCCAGGACGCGCGCCGTCTCGAGCAGCGCCGCCGTTCCGGACGAGTCGTCGTCGGCGCCCGGGCCGACCGCTACCGAGTCGTAATGGCTGCTGACGACGTACACGAGCTCCGGATTGACCGTCCCCTTCAGCGTCGCGACGACGTTGGCGGTCTGCCCGCCGAGCGCGCCGCGGCCCGCGAACCACTGATATTCGGGCGCGTAGCCGAACGACGCGTACTTGGCGAACAGGTACTGCGACGCGAGCTTGTTGCCCGGCTTCGTGATGTGCTTCGAGTCGAAATCGAACAGCGCTTTCTCGTACGAGTAGATGCGGCCGGTCGACACCTCTCCAGTGGCTTCTCTCACCGCGTCGGCGATCGGCGCGAACATGCGACGGCCGTTCTCGCGCAGCGCGCGCTCGGTCTTGAGATCGGCGGCGACCCGCGCGCGGACGTCGTCGAGCGTGACTTTGGTCGAGAGATCGACGAGGTAGACGCCGCGTTCGGTCGACACGGTGTCGCCGTCGCGCTCCGCGACGATGAGCAGCCTGGAGCCGTCACTGCTTGCGACCCACGCGTACTCGGGAGCGATGGTGCGGACGGTGTTGTTGTGGAAGAGGCGCTTCCGCCTGAACGCGGAAGCTGCTGGGCCTGAAGGAGGGACAGGGCCGGCGGAAGCGGCAGGAGCGCCGTCGGCGGCGCTCTCATACAGGTACGACCGGCGATGACGCGGTTCTCCGATCGTCGCGAGCAGGCGATCGCGTGTCAGGAATTGCGGGAGCACGTCGTGCTGAATCTCGCGCGTGACGCGCGTCTCGTGCTCGCCGTCGCGATCGACGACGAAGATCTCCCAGTCCGCCTCGCTCATCATCTGGAACGCGACGCGCGTGCCGTCCGGCGAGAGCGCCGGTGCATCGAGGCGTTCGGGACCCTTGCGCAGCACGGCCGGCGCCGCGAGCGCATCGACGGACGCGCTCATGAGCCGTTGTTCCCCTTCGGCGGTCGGCGATGCTGTCCGTTCGATCCACGCAACCGCGCGCCCGTCGCGCGACAGTGTGGGGGACGCGCCGTTGATGATCGTGGCCGGACGTGCGGCGGTCATGACGCCAAAGCTCGTCGGCGCGGCCGGACGCGGTCCTCCGCCTCCGGCGGCGGGCTGCGCGTCCGACGGCATGCGGAACGGGCCCTGCCGCGGGATCACGAACAGGAGCGTGCGGCCGCTCGCATCGATCGCCGACGGAATCTTGAATCCGCCGCCCTGGGTCAACGCGTCCGGCGTGCCGCCCGCCTTCACCGCGTAGATCTGGTTGTCGGCGACGTTCGATTCGGTCGCGCCCGCGAACATGACCGCGCCGTCCGCCGCGCACGTGACGTCTGTCTTGAGGAGATCGCGCGTGTCCAGCTCGGCGTCCGCGCCCGACTGAAGATCGCGAACGACGATGCGTGCGGCGCGAGCGACGAGGCGGTTCAGCGTCAGGAGTCGCGGCGCGCGCTGCGCGGTCGTCGTGGCTTCGTCGACGAACGCCTGCGCACGCGTGATCTCCGGGGTCGAGGGCACGCGCAGGTACGCGACGCGATGGCCGTCGGGGCAGAAGCTCGCGTCGCCGCCGGGAAGTGTCACGCGATCGCTCGCCGGCGCGCTCGTCGCACGAACGTGGGTGACGCGAACGGCGCCCGATCCCACGCCGGCGACGACGCCCGGTCCGGTTTCGAACGACAGGTAGCGTCCGTCGGGAGAGAACAACGGGTTGGCGCCATCCGTAACGAGTTCCGTCGTCCGAAACAGTTCGCCCGTCCGAAGCGCGATTGGCTCGAGCGCCTGCGCCGCATCGGGGCCGGCGAGCAGGTCCTGGTACGTCGTCAGCGCCGTGACGTAATCGCCGCGATCCCACGCGAAATGCGCGCGTTCGAGCGCGTCGCCGGGCGCCGATCCGTCGCGCGCCGCCATTCCTGTCCAGCACCACGCGGCCAGCGCCGCCGCCGTCGCCACTGGCATCGACCGAATTCGCACAGCACCCATAGCACTCCGATTTTCCCGAACTCGGTAATGGGTTGTCCAACTTAGGCGTCGGCGGCCGGGCGCGGTGACGGTTGTCGCGGTTTGGTTCAGGTATATCCGTTGCAGCACGGCCGCGCATGCTCCGGGGACCTCTCGGCACCATGTGCATCACGGTGGCGCTGGCGCTCGCGGCCTTCCAGCAGCAGCCACGAGGTGTCGCGGCCGCCGGCAGCGGACCGGAGGGACGCCCGATTCGCCTCCGCGCGCGCACATTCGTGCCCGAACCAAATGTCGCGCGAACGCTGCGCCCGACGTTTGGCATGCGCGCCGAGACCGCCGGCACGCGCCACTGGCTGCTGCAGTTCGACGGCGCGATCACGTCCGACACGCTCACGGCGCTCCGCGCTTCCGGCGTGACACCGCTCCGGTCGGTTCCGGAGAACGCGCTGTCGATTGCCGCGCCGGCGTCCTTCGATCCGTCGGTCGTTCGCGGCGCGCGCTGGATCGGCGACCTGCTGCCCGACGACAAGATCAGCAGCGATACGCGTGACGATCTGTCGTCGGCATTTCCCGCACACTCTTTCACCGTCGTCGAGTTTCACGCGGACACGCCGCGAGACGCGGGAACGGACGCGATCCTCGCCGCGGGCGCGGCGCCGCTCGACGTGCCCGGGTTGCCCTCGCACGCGCGCATCGTCCGCACCGATCGCGCCGTCATCAGCGCGTTGTCGCAGATGGACGGCGTGGCGTGGCTCTATCCGGCGGGACGCGATGTCACCAGCGGACAGCCGGTGCGGATGTGCGCCGGCCTGATCGACGGCGCCGGTATCGTCGCATCGTTTGCGACGGAAGGCGACGGGTGGGACGGGCCGGGCCTGAACGCGACGGCGCTCGGGTTCTTCTTCGAACGCGCGTCGGCGGATCAGCCCGCGAGCGTGCAGGCGTCGGAGATCGGCCGCGCGATGACGGAGTGGAGCCGCTACGTGGACGTCACCTGGCTGCAGGGCACGGATCCGCTCGCCGCACGTTCGGTGAACATCTTGTGGGGACCCACGAATCACGGCGATCCGTTTCCGTTCGAGTCGAACGTGCTCGCACACACGTTCTACCCCGCGCCGCCGTCGTCGGAGCCGCTTGCCGGCGACATGCACTTCAACGACGAGTTCACGTGGGGCGCGAGCGAGCCTGGCCGGTACGACATCTATTCGGTGGCGCTGCACGAGCTCGGACATGCGCTCGGTTTGAATCACGCGAGCAGTCCCGAGTCGGTGATGTATCCGAGTTATCAGGGGATGGTCACGGGCCTCAGCGCACGCGATGTCGCGACGGTGCGCACGCTGTATCGCGCGCGCAACGCCCCGGCCCTGCCCGACGGCTGGCGCGCAGACGACGTGGGGGACGTCGGCGTTGAAGGGATCGCGATGACGACGTCCACGTCGCTGATTCTGAGCGGCGGGGGCGCCGACGTGTGGGGCACCGCCGACGCGTTTTCGTTTGCGTCGCGTCCGCTGACCGGCGACGGCGACATCGTCGCGCGCGTCGATGCGCTGCAGTGGGCGCACCGGTGGAGCAAAGCGGGCGTGATGATTCGCGACGGACGCGATCCGTCCACCGCCCACGCGTTCATGTTCGTGTCCGGCACGAGGGGGCTCGCGTTTCAGCGGCGGCTGGTCGCGAACGGGCCGTCTTCGAGCACGAGCGGCGCGCTGCAGGAGGCGCCGATCTGGCTGCGGCTGTCGCGCCGCGGCGATCGCTTCACGGCATACGCCTCACCGGACGGCGGTGTCTGGACGGCGGTGGGCAGCGACACGATCGCGATGGGCGAGACCGTCGACGCCGGCCTTGCCGTCACGAGTCACCAGGTCGATGCCATCGCCACCGCCCAGTTCTCGAACATAGCGGTCACGCCGCTTTTCGAATGGCACGACGCCGACATCGGCACCGTGACGTTGAACGGTTCGCTCGTATGGGGGCAGGACCGCATGGACGTGCGCGCCTCCGGCGACGATATCTGGGGAACGGCGGATGCGTTCCATTTCGTGTGGCGCGTGCTCTGGGGCGACGGCGAGATCGTGGCGCGCCTGGCGCGCTTCGACGCGACGCGTGGCTGGGCGAAGGCGGGTGTGATGATCCGGGCGTCGCGCGACGCTTCGTCGCAGCACGCGTTCATGCTCGTGTCGGCGGCGAACGGGACGGCGTTTCAGCGGCGGCCGGCGCTCGGGTTCGAGACCGCCCACACGGCCGGTCCGGCGGTGTCCGCGCCAACATGGATCCGCGTCGTGCGCAGCGGCGATCTCTTCTCGGCCTATACC
>JBKPRU010000120.1:0-13572 GCA_046734675.1 Acidobacteriota bacterium | reverse complement strand
GCGCTGCCCGGAGACTTGCTGCCACCCCGCATTCGCCATCGACGCCTGGGCGACCTGCTGCAACGAACCCTGCGGCTGCGGAATGAGCTGCAGCAGCAGGAACTCGTCCGCGTCGGGTGCTTTCGCGACCACCTGCTCTTTCGCGTTCTGCACTTCCCAATCCGGCGGGAACGACATCGCAAATCGCAGGTCGCGATGGAGGAAGGTGTTCCCGCGAAGGATTCCTTCGCTCGGCGAATCACCGTACATCACACCTTCGAGCTGCCGAAGAAAGACGTCGCGATTGGTGACCAGCGACGACGCCGGCGTCTCCGCCAGCGCTTCGCGTACGGTCGCATCGACTCTCTGCACACGATCCTCCGGCGCAGGATGTGTCGAGAGCCAGTTGGGAACGCCTTTCGTGCTCCCCGTCGCCTTGTCGAGACGACCCAGCGTCGTCAGCATCCCCTGCACGCCTGCGGGATTCCATCCGGTGTGAACCGCGTAGCGGACCCCGAGTCCGTCAGCTTGAAGTTCGTCGTCGCGCCCGTACTTGAGAAATAGAAGACCGGCGGCCTGTTCGGCGATGCCCTGATAAGGCCTCGCTTCCGGTACGAAGATGCTCAGCAGCGCGAGGCCGATGCCGGCGCCAGTTTGCGTCGTGTACTGCTGCGCGGCATGACGCGCGGTGACGTGTCCGATTTCGTGGCCGAGCACGCCCGCGAGCTGCGCTTCGTTGTCGAGGAACGGCAGGATGCCGCGCGTAATGTAGATGTAGCCGCCGGGGAGAGCGAACGCATTCACCGCAGGCGAATCGACGACGGTGAAATGCCAGGGAAGGTTCGGCCGTTCCGACGCGCGCGCGAGCTTCATCCCGACCGAATTGATGTACTCCTGCAGCCCGGGATCGTCGTACACGCCCATCTCGCGGCGGATTTCAGGATCGGATTGCTTACCGAGCGCGATCTCCTGCTCTTCGCTCATCAAGGAGATCTGTTTCTTCCCCGTCGCGGGATTGGTCGCGCAGGCGGTCGCGGTGAGCGCCGCTACTAAGACGAATGACGCAGCCGTAGTTTGCACTCTCATGCCACACCTCAGCCAACGGCAAACGCCGCCGCCAGGCAAAGTGCAACCCACGTACCCGGGAGTACCGCTGACGTGCACGCACGACACCACAGCCATTCACGTCGCACGCGGCACGTCGATTTACGCATTCAGTGTGTGGCAGCGTGCAGCAGCGTCCGAATGGTTTCGACCGCGTCGCTGGTGAGCGGCGCCAGCGGCGCTCGCGGCTCGCCGCCGCGATACCCGGTGAGATCCATTGCTGCCTTCAGCCCCGCAATGCCGAAGCCTGATGTCACGGCGCGGGCAAGGGGCGTCAGGCGCTGCTGGAGCGTGAGCGCCTCGGCATGGCGGCCCGCGCGTACGAGCGCGACCAGCTCGAGACACAGCTCCGGCAACACACACGCGACGGCGAGGATCGCGCCGCGCGCGCCCGCGCACAGTCCCGTGTACGCGCCGGGCGCGGATCCCGCGAGAATCGTGAAGCGATCGGGAACAACCGCGGCCATGTCGACGAACTGCGCGCCGTCCGTGCTCGTCTCCTTGATGCCGATCACGTTCGCATGCTGCGCGAGACAGCCAATCAGTTCCGCGGACAGCGCCACGCCCGTGAACGCGGGATAGTTATAGAGAAGGATCGGCACAGGACTCGCGTCCGCGATCGCTGTGTAGTGCTTCGCCAGCGCGGCCGCGGTGAGATGCGCCTTATAAAGGGACGGCGTGCGTACGAGCACGGCATCCGCGCCCAGGGCCGCGGCGCGCTTTGCCGCCGCGATGGTGCCGCGCGTCGACTCACGTCCCACGCCGGCCAGCAGCACGCGGTCCCGCGGCACATGCGGCCGAGCCGCCTCGATGACGCGATCCCCTTCGTCGTCGTCGAGGAGCGCCGCCTCGCCGTTCGTGCCGAGCACGACTACGCCGCCGAGCCCCGCGGTCATCCAGCGTGTGATGTTGGGTCCGATCGCAGGGCGGTCCACCTCGCCGTCGGTGAACGGCGTCGGCATCGGAGGGAACACCGATCGAAGGTTCATGGATCGGCGAGCGTACCATGAAATAAAAAGACCGGGCGCGGGAGGATGGCGCGCCCGGTCGTCGTCACCCGCAGGGTGCTTCCGGTTAGTGAATCCTCACTCCAACGTACGCCTTCGCGGAGCGCCAGTCTTCATCGAGGATCGTCCACAGCGTCTGATCGAGATACTCGCCGTTGCGGAGGAACGACTTGCGCAGCACGCCCTCCTGCACGGCGCCGATCTTCCGCAGGGCCGCGTTGCCGCGACCGTTCAGCACGGCGGCGCGAGCTTCCAGGCGATGGGTCTGGATGACGTCGAATGCGAAGTCGACGACCAGCTTTGCGCCATCGACGAACACGCCAGTTCCCCAGAACGGGGAACCGATTGCGAAGCCCCACTCCGCCGTGCCGAACCCCGGTTCGATCTGGCGGACCTGAAAGATACCGATAGCCGTGTCCATCCCGTGCGGCACCACCGCGAAGCAGACGTAATTGCCTGCCGCACGTTCACGATGCGTCCACGCAATGAACCGTTCGAATCCCTCGATCGTGGTCGGCGGCGGCGAAATGAATCGCGCCACTTCTTCGGTCGAGAGCATCGCGAGGAGCGACGGTGCATCCGACAGCCGAAGCTCCCGCAGTGTCACCATCGACCCGGTCAACACCGGCAGCGCCTTGCGCCAGTCCGAGGTGGTCGTTCCGGACGCATTACGCGCCGCCGTCATCACCGCCTCGAGATCCGTCACTGCCTGCGCGGCGCGGAAGGGCGTCTTCTCCATTAGAGCACCCCCCCCAGCAGGCCCGTCGTCGTGTCGACGACCGATATCGTTGTCGTAGTCGTTGTCGTCATGTCAGGGGTACCCGAGTCCGTCATTGGGACCGCCAGAGCAGGCTCCGGCTGGAAAAGGGAATCGAACGTGACACCATCAAACACCGACGGCACTTCGGGATCGTCAAAGACGGGAGTCTCTTCGCCCGAGCAGCCCCAGGTGATGTTGTCGAATTCGGCCGACGTGCCCCACACGATGTTCTCGAAGTTGCCGCTGGTGCCCCAGACGATGTTCTCGACATCGAGCTGCGTGCCCCAGACGATGTTGTAGAGATCCATCGTGGCGCTGCCCCACACGATGCTCGCGCAATTCGCGCCGGCGCACGTCGTGCCCCACACGATGTTGTCGAGATCGTTGAGTGCTGTGCCCCACACGATGTTCTCGCCATCGAGCGTCGTGCCCCACACGATGTTGTCGAAATCGCGAGTCATCGTGCCCCATACGATGTTCTCGCCATCGAGCAGCGAGGTGCCCCAGACGATGTTGTCGAAGTCGCTGACCAGCGTGCCCCAGACGATGTTCTCGCCTGTAACGGTCAGCGGGGCGCCCCACACTGTCTGGCCATTCCACGCGGTGCCGGCCGGCTTGATCACGCCGCCCGTGAGCCGGTGGTTCCCCCACAGGATGGTCTTGCTCCACACGCTCTGATTCGGCATCCGCTGGCCGGCCTTCGCCGTTGCGTAAAAGCGCGCCAGTTGCACCGCACCACGCGTGTTGAGGAAGCCCGCGCCCTGCGTCAGCGCGTCATAGCCGTAGTTCTGCGCCGTGTACTCGATGAGTGCTTTCACCAGATTCGGCGTCAGGGCGGGATTCGCCTGGATCATCAACGCGGCCGTGCCGGCGACCATCGGCGCCGCCATGCTGGTGCCGGTCAGGCTCAGATACGGCTTGTAGGCGGTCCGCAGCAAACCGTTCAGCAGGTACGACGACTTCGTCGCGTACATCAAACTGCCCGGCGCTGCGAGAGAAACGATGCCGGTGCCCGGAGCCACGACGTCCGGTTTGGCCTCGTAGTCGACCGCCGTCGGACCCCGCGAGCTGTACCCCGCCATCACATCGTCCAGTCGGGTGACCGTCCCCTCGTGGCTGGACGCGCCGACGGTCAGCACCCAGGGCGCGTTGCCCGGAGCCGTGATCGCCCCGTACTGCAGCTGGCCGGCGGCGTTCCTGCCAAGGTTGCCAGCGGCCGTGACGACGACGACGCCCGCGTCGACTGCGCGCTTGGCGGCGAGCGTCAGTGGGTCAGTCTTGTACGATTCCGTGACGCGCGCGCCAACCGACAGGTTGACGACGCGGAGGTTGTAGGCCGCCTTGTTCTGCACGACCCACTCGAGCGCCGCGATCACATTGCTGATCGTGCCACCGCCGTGATCGTCCAGTACCTTCAGGCTGACGAGGTGCGCGGCCGGAGCGATGCCCGCGCGCGCGCCGAGCGTGTCGTAGCCATTGCCGGCGATGATGCCGGCCACGTGCGTGCCGTGGCCGTTATCGTCATAGGCGGTGGTGCGGCCGTTGACGAAGTCCACGAACTTCGCGACGCGCTGGCCGTTGACTACACGGACTTTGGCGTTGGTCCCGCTGTAGGTCAGGTCGTCATGCCACGATGCGATGCCCGAGTCGATCACGGCGACACCGACGCCTGCGCCGTCGTAGCCCATTTCCCACTGGACTGCGCGCGCACCCGTCGCAACGGCGGCGCGGTTCATCTCGCCACCCGTCGGCCGATCCCAGTGGATGCTCGCGACTGCGGGAGAATCCGCGAGCTTGCGAAGCTGATTGTTGGTCAGCTCCACCACCTGCGCGTTGATGAGGCCTAGGCGCCGTCCGAGCTTGGCGCCGACCTTCTTATAATCTGCGGACGCATCCAGACCCGGGTTCAGCGTCACGATCACGCGCGAGGTGGACACGCCACCCTTGAGCGCGCGATCGTTCAGCTTTCGATCGAGCTTGGGATGATCCCCCGGCTTTGCCAGCGCCGAAGCGCTCGCGCCGAGCAGGCAGAACAGCGTGACCGCTGTTCCTGCCAGGAATTTACGCCACATGATGCACCTGACTAATCCCTTCCTGCCGCAATACTCATCGCACCGTGATTAGTGGATGATGGATCCCCAGACCGCCTTGGTCTGGCGCCAGTCGTCCCGAACCATCGACCACAGGGCCTGATCGAGGTATTCCCCGTTGCGCAGAAAACTCTTGCGCAAGACGCCCTCTTTGACGGCGCCGATCTTTGCGAGCGCCCCGTTTCCCCGCCCGTTCAACACCGCGGCGCGCGCCTCGAGCCGATGCACGCCGACGTTTTCAAACGCGAACTCCACGGTGAGTCTCGCCGCATCCATGAACACACCGGTGCCCCAGAAGGGCGACCCGAGCGCGAATCCCCACTCCGCCGTCCCGAACCCCGGTTCGAGCTGACGAATCTGGATGAGCCCGATCGCCGTATCCAGCCCTTGCGGCACTACCGCGAAGCAGATATAGCGGCCGGCCGCACGCTCGCCATGCGTCCACTGAATGAATCGCTCGAAGCCTTCGACGGTGGTGGGTGGCGGCGAAATGAACCGCGACACTTCCTCCATCGTCAACAGTTCGCAAAGCGATGCCGCGTCACTGAGCAGCACCTCGCGCAGCGTGACGCCGCGTCCCGTTAGTAGGGGAAGCGCGTTCTTCCAGTCGGTGGTCGTCACCGGTTCCGCCGTGATGCTCGTCGTCGCCATGGCCCTGGTGTCCTGATGAGAGAGTCGGTCCGTTACCGACTCTCGTTCTTCAGCGTCCCCCACACAATGTTGTCCAAATCGCCGCCGCGAACCGTGCCCCAGACCACGTTCTCCAGGTCGCTGCCGCTGCGGACCGTTCCCCACACGATGTTGCCGAAATCGCCGGCGGCCGTGCCCCAGACGATGTCGTCGAAATCACCGGCCGCGGTGCCCCAGACGATGTTCTCGGCGTCGAGCAACGTGCCCCAGACGATGTTGTCGAAGTCGCGTGCCGCCGTGCCCCACACGATGTTCTCGCCATCGCGGACGCCGATCGCGCGATCGCCCCAGACGATGTTCGAGGCCCACACGATGTTGGTGCCCCACACGATGTTGTCGAAGTTGGCGAGGGTGCCCCACACGATGTTGTCGAAGTCGCGCAGCGTGCCCCAGACGATGTTGTCGAACATCGACGAGTGCGTCGTGAGGACGCTGGAGTTCGTGATCCGCTGATTGCCCCAGATCAGCTCCTGAGACCAAGGCTCGAGGCGATTGCCCATGACCGTGTAAGGCGACACGAAGCCGGCCCAGCGTCGATTGAGAGGCAGACGCGCGTCGATGGCCTCGGCGAGCGTAACCGCGCCGATCGCATTGATCTCACCGGTGCCCTGCGCGAGCGAATCCTCTTCGCCGTTCTTGCCGGTGAGCACGGACAGCGCGCTGAACTGCAGCATCGCCTTCACGAGGTTCGGCGAGGGATAGCTGCCCGGATGCGCGACGCGGTTGGCCTCGATTGCGAGCGTCGCAACGCCGGTCGCAACCGCCGCGGCCATGCTCGTGCCGCTCAGGATCACGAACTTCTTGCCGTTCTTCGTTACCGCGAGTTGCGGGAACGCGGTCAACAGGGAGCTCGTACGCGACGCGTCGGACACGAGCCCGACGCCAGGCGCGACCAGATCGGGCTTTGCGAAAGCGTCGTACCACGTCGGACCGCGCGAGCTGAACCACGCGATGCGATCGTCGCGATGCTGATCGGTGTTCTTCGTATCGACAGCGCCAACCGTGATTGCCGACGGCGCGTTGCCCGGCGAGAGAATGCCCGCGTAGCCGACGTTGCCGTCCTTGTCGACGCCCACGTTGCCCGCGGCGACCACGACGACAAGGCCGGCGCGCACCGCGCGCTCGACCGCAAGCACCAGCGGATCGCTTGCCGCCGGTTCGAGAATCGGATGGCCGAGCGAGAGATTGATGACGTCGATGCCCTTCGTGTGGCGATTCGCGATCACGAAGTCGATCGCACGGAGCACGTCCGAGGCGCGGCCGCGGCCCTGCCCGTCGAGCACCTTCAGGCCGAACAAGCGCGCACCCGGGGCAATGCCGCCGAACTCACCCTGCGAAAGGCGGCCGTTGCTGGCGATCAACCCGGCGACGTGCGTGCCGTGCCCGTAATCGTCGTACGGCGCGACCGGCGCCGAGTTGCCGTCCGTGAAGTCCCAGAAACCTTCAATCGAGTCCGCGAGATCGCGATTCGCGTCGATCCCCGAATCGATGATCGCGACGCCCACGCCGGCGCCCGTGTAAGGGACGCGGTCGGCGCCAACCGTCGAACGCAGCGTCGCGGGCAGCGCGCGAGCCGTCTCGAATACCTGATGGATCGCATCGGAGATCTTCGAGCCCTTCGCGTCGGCCGTCGCCTTCATCGGATCCACACCGGTCACCGAGACCGGCGCGTCTGACGACACCGCCATCGCCGTGGGATCGGCAGCCAGCGCGGCGAGATCTTCGCCGTGCACCCGCACGGTCAGCGCGTTCAGCGAGGGATGTTCGGCCTCCACCACGTCGCCGTGTGCGAGCAGCGCCTTCTTCAGGGCCGCGCGCTCGGCGGCGGAATGGGTCTGGATGATCACACGCTGGGGGCCGGGCGCGGGGGACGCCACGGCCTCGCGAAGCGTGCGATCGAGCTTCGCAAAGCGTCCGGACGGACGGTCAGCCGCCTGCGCCGCCAACGGCAGCAGGACGACCGCGGCGGCCGTCACGAACATACGGGGAGCAGTGAGACGGACTTTCATCGTGCCGAACGGCAGAGCAATCGAAGGGCCACAACGGAAGGGCTTGCAATGAGTCGGTGTAACTCACTGATTTCGCTATGCTTGCGGGACTGAATCGGCGTCGGCGACAGGATCGTGCGCGGTGTGCGCTGTGCCGAGACGAGACAACAGATCCGTAATGAAGACCGGGCCTCTGCCTTAACTACTGCGGGTCAATAGCTTAGCAATATTGTGCTGTTCCAGGACACGAGTTCAGGAGTGGAACATCTTGGCGTAATGCCAGAACTACTTATTCTGCAGGCACTTACCTGTCATCAGCAGGCCAGAGGAGCGGATCGCGGCGCGGCGCAGTCAAGTGCATCGCAAGAACGGCGAATACGATGGCGACTGCGGGGGCGAGGAGCCATGGGGCATCTGCTCCGGCATGCGCCGACCCCGCGTCCTGGAGCATCGCGCCCCAGCTCGGAGCCGGCGGCGCAAATCCCAATCCCACATAAGAAAGCGTCGCCTCCGCCATGACGAAGGCGGGCAGCAGTACGGTCGCCTGGACGACGAGAAATCCGGTCGTAGCCGGCAGCAGGTGTCGGAAGATCACGCGCGCAGGCCCCGCGCCGACGGCCCGCGCAGCTTCTGCGTACTCTTCCGCTCGTTGGACGATGAAGATTCCGCGTACTCCGCGGGCAGCGGCGGGCCAACCGACGAGGCTGAGGACGAGCACGAGCGCGCCAAAGATCTGCGTGGTGGTCAGGACCAGTGGAAGCGCGCCGCGCAGCGCGAGCACCACGTAGATTCCGGGCAGCACGAGCACGAGATCAGCGACGCGCATTAGGGCCGCGTCGGCCCATCCTCCCGCGTAGCCGGCGAGGGCACCGGCCGCCGCTCCGAGCACGAGCGCTGCGACCGTGCCGAAGAGCGCGACGCCGAGCGACAGCCGAGCGCCCGCAACGACCCGCGACAAAACGTCGCGACCGAGCGCGTCGCTCCCGAGCGCGAACCACGGATCCGTACCGTCAACGCGCACGAGCGTCCCCGAAAACCAGCGAAGCGGCACGATCCGCGTGCGGTCCACCTCGTAACGCCGCTCCAGAGGATCGGCCAGACGCAAGGGGTAGACGAACGGCGCGTGCCAGCCGCCGTTCTCGTCGACGACGTGCGGGCGCATCGGCGGCGCGAACGGGAATGCGGAGAACTGCCGTCCTGGATCGTAGGGGGCGAGCCAGGGCGCGGCGATCCCACCGAAGGCGAGAGCGATGGCCAGTCCGACGCCAATCCGCTGCGCGCGCATCATGCAGCGTCCCGTTCGACGCGCGGATCGAGCGCGGCATGCGCGATGTCGGCGGCGAGCACGCCGAGCGCGAGAAACAGCGCGCCCGCAGCCGCGCAGCCTGCGACGAGATACGTGTCTCTGACAGTCAGGGCCTGCCGCATCAATTCGCCGAGGCCTGGCCACGAGGTCACGATTTCGACCGCGAAGGAACCGCTGAAGAGCGACCCGATCATCACGCCGTAGATCGCCAGGATCGATCCGAGCGACAACCGCCACGCGTGATGCCACACCACACGCCGCCGCGGAATGCCGCGCGCAAGCGCCGCGAACAGGTTCGGCCGGTGTAACGCGTCACGAATCGCCTGGGCCTGCAGCCGCTCGAGCGTAGCCGCGAGCGGCAGCGCGAGCGCCAGCGCCGGCACGATCAGACGCGCGCCCGACAGGCTGCCGCTGATCGGGGCGAATCCGGTTCGCACCGCAATGGTAACGAGCAGGATCGAGGTGATGAGCGGCGGCACCGACAGCAGCACCAGCGACGCGCCGCGGACGACGCCGACGAGCAACCCGCCGCGGCGGCTGCCGGTCAGGATGCCGCACGGAATACCGATGATGGTCGCAAGCGTGAGCGAGACGAGCGCCAGTATCGCAGTGTTGCGCGCGCGCTCGCCGACGATGTCCCGCACAGGTCGCCGGTACTGGAACGAGTCGCCGAGATCCAGTGTGATGCTGCGGCGTAGCCAGACGGCGTACTGCTCCGCGAGCGGCCGATCGAGCCCGAGGCGATGGCGCTCGGCGGCCTGAACCGTCGGATCGTCCCCCATCTGCGAGGCGTAATCGCCGGGCGCGATCTGCGCCAGCAGCAGCGACCCCGACGCGACGACGAACACGAGGAGGAGCGCCGCGGCGAGGCGGCGAAGGACGAACCGCGTGAAGCGGACCGAACGGCTAGCGCTGTCGGGTGGACGCGCCATCCCTTACGTACAGCGTGTCGGACTTCCAGAGGACCTTCGGATCGAGGAGCGCCGGCTCGGCGCCGCCGACGCGCGGATGCATGGCGATCGACACCTTCGGTGCGACGAAGTAGATCCCCGGCAACTGCTCGCCGAAAATCCGCTGCACCTCCGCAAAGATTCGCTGACGCTCGTCGAGCGACGCCGCGGCAATCTGCTGCTGCATGAGTTCGTCGATGCGGCGCTCCCACGGCGTCGCGGGCGCGGACTGCTCGGGGTTCCACACGTGCGCCGATCCACTGCTCAACCAGAAATCGAGGTTCATCGCTGGATCCATCGCGCTGGCCTGAAACCCGTAGTAGATGCTGTCGTAGTTGCCCGTCATCCAGCGCTGCGCAATCGACGGAAAGTCCAGCGCGACGAGGTCGACAGCGATACCCGCCTGCCGCAGCTGCTCCTGAATGACGGTCGCGGTCTGCGCGCGGATGTTGCCGCCCTGCGTCAGGATCGAAAAGCGCACGGGCGCGCCCGCCTGGTCGTCCAGCAGGCCGTCGCCGTTACGGTCGGTCAGGCCGATCGCTGCCAGAAGCATTCGCGCGCGCGCGACATCGTGGGGATACTTCGGTGCCGCGTCGGAGTACCACACGCGATTGCCGGGCGTGACCGGGCCGAAGACCGGCACCGCCGCGCCGAGGTACACAGAGTTCACGATCGCATCGCGATCGACGGCATAGGAAATGGCCTGCCGGAACTCCGGCTTCTGCAGGTAGCCGCGCGCCGCAGGCGTCTTCGCGAGGTTGAACCAGAGCACGTTGGGATCCACGCCGGTGGCGACGTCCGTCAACGTCAACGCTCCCTGATCGCGCAACCGTCTCATCGTCGCGTAGTCTTGCGGACGAACATCCGCCTGCGTCAGGAGATCGACGGACCCCGCTTCGAGCCGCTGCACCTCGGCGTCCTGCCCCGAGGCAATCTCCAGGACCACGCGATCGAGGTATGGCAGCGGTGCGCCGGACGCGTCCTTGCGCCAGTAGTGCGGATTGCGCGTCAGCGTCACGCGCTGCCCCGGCACGTACTCGCTGATGACAAACGGTCCGAGTCCGGCCATGCGTCCAGGACCATTGGTGAGTCCCCATGACTGGCCGAAGGTGCCCGCCTTGTACGCGGGTTCGAGTTGGTGCTTCGGGATGATGGGCAGGTTGTCCAGCAGGCGCAGCCCGGGCGTGAACGGCGCCGGCAGCGTGACCACGACCGTCGACACGTCCCGCGCGCTGACCTGGAGCGGCTTTCCTTGCACGCGAAGTCCGGACGCGAGCGGGCTGTGCAACCTCTCGTCGTACACGACCGAGAACGAAAACAGCACGTCGGCAGCCGTCAGAGGCGTCCCGTCTGAAAAAACGATGCCTGGCCGAAGCGTCAGCGTGAAGGTTCGTCCGTCCGGGGCACTCGACCAGCGCTCGGCGAGCCAGGGCTCGAGCTCCTCGGTGCGTCGATTGATGCGGACCAGGCTGGCCTGCGTCAGCGCTGTTGTCGCGTCCGCCGCGGCGGAGTTGTCCACGTAGCGGTTGAAGCTTCTCGGCTCGCTTCGCATCGAAGCCACGAGCGTGCCGCCTCGAACGGGTCCCGTCGCGGCGGCGCTGTCGGATGGCGGCGCCGACGATCGGCAGGCCGCGGCGCCCACCAGCAGCAACGCGCACGCGACGCCGCGCGACACGCGCCCGGTCCGGGCAGCCCCACCGGCCAGTCTTGAACTCACCGGCCAATTCCTTGGCTGGTCTCGATCACTGGATTTCCTTTGTTTGTGTGCAGGTAAGGCCTACCCGTCCGCGCGGTCGCGGGGAGGCAGCCAATCCGTTGGCCCCCTGCCACGAGATCGTCGGCCGATCGTGGGCTTCATCGTAGTCGAAGGGACACCGAATCGCAATCATCGAGAACCACAGTGTCATCTCGTGGCATACAAACGACTCTGCGTCTTTGCATCTCCGCCTCTAACCTCGGCCATGGCACGTCCCATGCCTCAGGTAGCAGCGAGCCCTGTGTTCCCCGCTAACTTATGACCAAGACCTCGTTTCTTCGCTCTCGTGTCCTGCTGGGTGTGTCCGGTGCCGCGCTCCTTTGCCTGGCCATCCCAGTCGTCGCCGTTGGCCAGCCGCATCGTGCCCGCCTCTCGCGCGATCTCGCCGAGCGGCTCGCCCAGCGGGTCGAAGCCTCGACCGACGTCATCGTCACTGCGAACGATGCGGCCGTCGATCAGCTCGCGACCCGCTACGGCGCGCGCCTGAAAAGGCGGGTCAGAGGCGGCGCCGTCATGGAAGTGACGGGCGGTCAGCTCGACGCGCTCAGCCTCGACGCCGACGTCGCCCACATCGCGGGCGACGTGCCGGTGCGCCGCATGATGGCGGTGACCACCGAGGCGACAGGCGCCGACCAGGCGTGGCGCGGGTTCGAAGGGCTCCGCGGCGTGACCGGCGCGGGCGTCGGCGTCGCGATCATCGACTCCGGCGTCGCGCCGCACGCCGCGCTTGCCGGACGCGTGGTCGCCTCCGTCGACTTCACGGGGCCGAACGGCGCGGGCCGCGACGAGTTCGGCCACGGTACGCACGTCGCCGCGATTGCCGGCGGCAACGCGCCGGGACATTCGGGCATGGCGCCGGGCGCGAATTTGATTAGCCTGCGCGTCCTCGGTGCCGACGGCTCGGGCCGCACGAGCGACGTCATCGCCGCGGTTGACTGGGCGATCGCCAACCGCGCCCAGTTCAACATCCGCATCATCAACCTGTCGCTCGGCCACCCGGTGCTGGAATCGTATCTGGACGATCCGCTGTGCCAGGCCGCGCAGCGCGCGATCGACGCCGGCATCGTCGTGATTGCCGCGGCCGGCAATTTCGGCAAGACCGCGGACGGCCGTCCCATCGTCGGCGGGATCGTGGCGCCGGGCAACACGCCCGAGGTGATCACCGTCGGCGCGATTAACACCCGCGGCACCGCCCGCCGCTCCGACGACCTGATGGCGACCTACAGCTCGCGCGGCCCGACCGCCATCGACGGCGTGCTGAAGCCGGAACTCGTCGCGCCCGGCAACCGCATCGTGGCGGCGGCGGCCCCGGGCAGCTATCTCGCGCGGACCTATCCCGAGCGGATCGTCGACGGCGATGGGCGCAGCGCCTATATCGAATTGAGCGGCACGAGCATGGCGACGGCGGTGGTGTCAGGTGCGGCGGCGCTATTGCTCGAGGCGCGGCCGGGGCTGACGCCGGCGCAGACGAAGGTCGCGCTGCAGGTCACCAGCTCGCGACTAGCGGATGCCGGCCTCATCGAGCAGGGCGCCGGCAGCTTGAATGTGTTGGCCGCTGTGGAACTCGTAAAGGGGATCGGACCGAATCTCGTGGGTGTTGCCGGCGAACCCGTAACCTCGGGCGGCGTCCTTTGGTTCACATCCGACGGACAGACTCGGATCCTCTCTCTGCAAACTCAAAACACCGAGTCGCCTGTGTATACAGAACTCGATCCGACGATCGTTGCCCTGCCGCAGAGTGTCGTCTGGACCAATTCGGTAGTGTGGACCAATTCCGTAGTGTGGACCAATTCGGTAGTCTGGACGAACTCGGTCGTCTGGACTAACTCAGTAGTCTGGACCAATTCCGTCGTCTGGACTAACTCAGTAGTCTGGACCAATTCCGTCGTCTGGACGAACTCGGTCGTGTGGACCAACGACTATCTTTTGGGCGACGCGCTTT
>JBKPRU010000119.1:0-26932 GCA_046734675.1 Acidobacteriota bacterium | reverse complement strand
GCCTTCAGCTGTGTCTAAGGCAATGCGTGCGCCAACGCGCGACGAGTGGAAAACTGCACCACTCGGCCTTTTCAGCGATGCACGAAACTTCAAAATGAAATGTTTCGCGTCAGATTGAAACAGCGCAGACGTGGGTTCGTTCCAATGCCCTTCGGAATGCGCCGGGATCGAATGTTGCTCTAAGAGATGGTGTCACGTCGCGACGCACCGGCCACGCCACATCTCGCGGCTCGCCGATGCGACGAACGGACTACAGCCATGTTTGCCCCTTCCACCGCCCCGTTCGGCCTCCTTCCTCATGGCGGTGCCGGCGGCGCGAACAGAACGGGCCGACGCCTCTGGCGTCTCCTCCGTCTGTTCGCGCCGATGCTTCCGGTCGCCGACACCGCCGGTCCCGCCGATCGACGCTGATCGTCGACAGTCACACACTGATCTGATTTGGCAAGTCATCGGGGCGCGGGCTGCGCAAACGGGGCTCGCCGCGGATCTAGATCAATCGAACGCCTCGTGCGAACCGTCACGGGTGCACATACATCGAGAACGGAGAAAGAAGACATGACCAAGACACTGGCGTGGATGGTGGGAGTGAGCACCGTGGCGGCGATCCTGCTCGCGAGCGTTGCCGGTGTGTGGCTGACAAACGATCTGCGAATAGTGGGCCTCGTGATCGTAGGGATCACGCCGATCGCCGCCGGCTTGGTCGGCTACTTCGAATGGCGAGCGAACCTGCGGCGCAAGCTGCTGGCTGAGCGGCAAGACGAACGGCGAGTCGCGTGAGGAGGACTGATGCATCAGATAAAAACGTCGACCGAACTGCCGCGTTCGACGCAAGTATTTGCATTCGCGAAGAGCCTGACGGGAGACCCAGGCGTGGGACAGGCTGACGTTCGCCAAAACCGACTGGCAGCAGAGCGCGCGCTCGATGAGGTCCTCGCGGAGTCGTTTCCAGCGAGCGACCCCCCATCCTGGACCCCCGGCGTGGTTCGTCCGCAGTTAGTCGCGCGCGTGCCGTACGACACCCGGCGCGAGGCGAACGTTGTGCGCGGGCCGCAGTCGGCGTCGGCGGCAACAGGGGGCATCACCATCTCCCGATCCGTCGAGGGCGAACGGACCTTCATCGACGCGGTGATTTCGCTCGCGGCAGCCTGTGGCATCGTTCTGATCGTGCCATTCGCCATCCTGCTCGTTGGAGTGCCGATCGCGCTCCTCGTTCGCGGTCTGGTTGAGGCATTCAACCGGCTGGTCGCGTTCATCATTCCATAGCGCAGCCAGCCATAGCGCAGCCAGGCCGCCGGGGTGCGCAGTGCGCCCCCTGACCGCCGCTTTCATTGTGAAATGCCCGCGCGGCTGACCGTTTCGAGCGTAGTTCGGCTCGGTTCGGCAAGTCGCGAACCCGCAGCGACTTGCCGTGTCGACGTCTTCCATCGGCCGATGGTTCCGGTCTTGCCTCATTGCCATGGCAGTGCGGGCACATACCGTGGAGAAGCACGTGGCTCACATTTCTGCCGGTGCTCGCGGAGCCTGACGCAACGAGCCGCAGAACAGGGTCGCCATCCCACATGAACTCAATGGCCCCGGCGCCTGAAAGGAGCGTGAGTGCGATGGTGGAAGAATGGAATCGGCTAAGCGACGCGCAGGTGGTCGCTCGGGTGCTCGCGGGACAGACGGCGTTATTCGAGGTACTCATGCGACGCTACAACCAGCGTCTCTATCGGACGGCGCGTGCAATGATCGGCGACGACCGGGCCGAGGACGTGATGGAGCAGACCTACCTCAGGGCCTACGCGTGCCTGCGTGACTACGACGTCAAGGAGCGGTTTGCGACGTGGCTCACACGAATGCTGGTTGCCGAATGCCTCGCGCGACTTCGGCAACCGGATGGGTCCGTCGCCTTGTGAGTGTCGATATCGTTTCACGCCGTGGCGTGTCGCTGCGGCCGCTCGATGATGCTGTGGTGTGCGTGAACTGGGCGTGGCCAGAGCGCAGTACAAATTGAAAGGCCCTGCTGGATCGCCGACGCGAGCGTCACTAGAATGGATCCAAGGCCTCAGTGAAGCGAAGCGTCTCGACGCGTACCGACCCTTCTGACGCGGAACCGCACCATCTCGCGGAGTTCGTCGAGTTCCGACCCGATCAGGGCATCATCCGGCTACATGAGCAGCGCGTCGTGCTGCTCAGCGCCGCGGCGATGGGACTCCTCCGGAAAGAGCTCATCGACACCTTGGGCCTCGACACGGCCAGGCGGGTGTTCCTCCGCTTCGGGTACGCAGACGGGTACCACGATGCGGTGAGCCTGCGCGACCGATCGAAATGGTCGACTCCCCTCGAGGGACTACGGGCCGGCATCGTGCTGCACGGGCTCGAGGGAATCGTACGGGCGGAAATCATCGAACTGGCCCATGATGCGAAGACCGGCCGCTTCCACGAGGAAGTCGTGTGGCATGACTCCTATGTGGCGGAACAGCACCTGCACCATTACGGCAAGACGAGCGCGCCGGTCTGCTGGTCTCTGGTCGGCTACGCGAGCGGCTATGCGAGCGCCTGTTTCGGACACGAGATCTATTTCCGCGAACGCGAGTGCCTCGCGCAAGGCGCGACACGATGTACGGTCGTCGGAAAGGACGCTGATAGCTGGGGCGATGACATCGAGGCATTGCGCGCAGACTTTCGGGGCGGCAGCCTGGGCCGGGAGGTTGAGCGGCTTCGCGACGCGGTGCACCGGCGCCTCCAGGAACTCGACCGCCGGGAGCGACTGGTCGCCAAACGCGAGCGGGAACTGAACCTGTTGCGCGAGCGCGTGGCGCGTCATGCGGCGTCCAAGCAGTTCGTCGCCGGTAGTGCGATCATGCAGGAGGTGCTCGAACTCGCGGCACGCGTCGCACCGCTCGATACCACCGTCCTCGTCTACGGTGAGAGCGGCACCGGCAAGGAATTCATCGTCCGGATGATTCACGACCAGAGTCCACGCGCCAGCGGACCGTTCGTGTCGATCAATTGCGCGGCGCTCACCGAAACACTGCTCGAGTCCGAGCTGTTCGGGCACGTGCGCGGCGCCTTCACCGGCGCCGTGCGTGACAAGGCCGGCCTCTTCGAAGTAGCGGGGAGCGGCACACTATTCCTCGACGAGATCGGGGAAGTCGCACCGACCGTTCAGGCAAAGCTCCTGCGCGCCCTCCAGGAGCGCGAGATCCGGCGTGTCGGCGCGGAGCGCACGATCAAGGTGAACGCTCGCGTCGTGGCGGCCACCAACCGCGATCTGCGCGGGGCCGTCGACGCTGGCACGTTCCGCGAAGACCTCTATTTCCGGCTCGGCGCCTTCGTCATCACGGTTCCGCCGCTGCGCGATCGCCGCGAGGACATCCCGCGGCTGGTCCACGACTTCGTTCGGCGGGCGGCCGTTCGCGTCAAGAAGGACGTGGACAACGTGTCGCCGGACGCGATGACCGCCCTCATGAACTATCCGTGGCCCGGCAACGTTCGCGAGCTCGAGCATGCCATCGAGCGCGCGGTGATCGTCGCCCGTGGAACCACCATACGGCTGCGCGAACTGCCACCGGAGGTCGCACAGCAGTCTCGTCAACATGTTCTCGGCGACAGCCTCGATCTGCAGACGCTGGAGCGGGCCGCGATCGAGCGTGCGCTCGAGCGGTTCAGGGGCAATCGACGCGAGGCGGCCGACGCCCTGAAGATCAGCACGGTCACGCTCTGGCGCAAGATGAAGCAGTACGGTCTCGTCGCGTAGGCGATTCCTAGAGCACCGTCGCGCGCATCGCATCGAGAGAGCGGTCGGCGGACGTCTGGCGTCAACCTTGCCTGATCACCCGGGGACAGCCATGCGCATCGACGCGATCGCCGTCGATGACTCAACCGCTCCACAAACCCGCGCTGATGCCGAGTATCCCGGGTTCTGCGCGCTGGCGCGACACGCGCGCGTGATTCGCAACCTCCGCGTGGAGCTCGCGCAGGCTGGGTGATTCAGTTTGAATCCAGTTTCTTTCATTCTGAATCGCAGACTCGATGGCCGTTGTCGCCCCGCTCTGACAATACCCTGAAATTCCAGCAGATCGGCCCCGTACTGTCGCCGTCCTCACCGGACGCCTTTGGCGATGGGTTTGCGTCCTCCGATCGAGGGCGCAGGAACCATGTCACGTCCATCGCCCAAGCTTAACGGAGATCAGAGATGACCCATTCGCCCACCGATACGATCGTGACAGCGCGAAGCGACGAACGCCTTGAAGGTGAGAATCCGATCAGAGCACTGCAACGCTTCGGGCAGTCGGTCTGGCTCGACGACCTTCGGCGGAATCTGTTTACGGGAGGCGAGTTCCGCCGATTGATCGCTGAAGACGGGCTCCGCGGCGCAACATCGAACCCCTCGATATTCCAAAAGGCGATCGCCGGCAGCACCGATTACCTCGATGCCCTGCAGGAGATCGAGGGGGCGCACGACGCCGCGCCGACGGCGCTCTACGAGGCGCTCGCGGTCCGCGACATCCGCGATGCCGCTGATCTGCTTCGCCCCATCTATGAGCAGACAGGACGCGGCGACGGGTACGTCAGCCTCGAAGTCTCGCCGTACCTCGCGCACGACACGCAGGGGACCGTCGTGGAAGCGCGCCGCCTGTGGACGGCTGTTGGTCGAGAGAACGTGATGATCAAGGTGCCCGCTTCGGTGGAAGGCGTGCCGGCTGTCCGGCAACTGACCAGCGAAGGCATCAACGTCAACATCACGCTGCTCTTTGGCGTCGGCCGCTACGAAGAAGTGGCGTACGCCTACATGCGCGGTCTCGATACCTTCGTTCAGAACGGCGGCGATCCTGGACGCGTCAGCAGCGTCGCGAGTTTCTTCGTGAGCCGCATCGATACCTTGGTGGATGGCCTGATCACGACGCGACTCGCCACGACGACCGATGCCGCCGACCGCGCATCACTGACGCGCTTGCTCGGAACGGTCGCCATTGCCAACGCGAAGCTCGCGTACCAACGCTACCTGAAACTGTGCCGGACATCGGGGTGGAAGCGGCTGGCCGCCAGGGGAGGGCACCCGCAACGCCTGCTATGGGCGAGCACCAGTACCAAGAATCCGCGCTATCGCGACGTGCGCTACGTCGAAGAGTTGATTGGGCCCGAAACCATCAACACCCTCACGCCGGCAACGCTGGAGGCCTTCCGCGATCATGGACACCTCCGGGCGAGCCTCGAGGAAGGCATTGCCGAGGCGCGCCTAGTGATCGAAGCGCTCCAGGGTATCGGCATTTCGCTCCGCGACGTGACCGACCGGCTCCTCGAGGACGGGGTCAGGGCATTCATCCTGGCCTTCGACACGCTCGTCGCCGCACTCGATGCGACACGGCTGGACAACGGAGGTTGACGTGCGAATCGCGACGTTCGCCGCTGCAGCCGGCCGGCATGAAGAACTGAAATGAAAATGTTTCAGTATGAAAGAACCCTTCGTCGGACTGGTGACAGGGCGGGCCGTCACACGTGGCCCATCGCTTGCTCTCGAATGAGATAGCAGGCGGCGTGCCTGTTGTCGTCACGAGGCGGTAAACACCATGTTCAGGGTTGCGATCAATGGGCTCGGGCGAATCGGGAGAGCGACGCTCAAGATTGTCCTGGATACCCCAGACCTCGAGGTTGTCGCCGTGAACGAACTCGCGTCCTCCGACGAGATCGCGTACTTGCTCAAGTACGACAGTGTCTACGGAAGGTACGACAAGCGCATTGCGGCCGATCGCGAGTCGTTGCTCATCGGCCGCCAGAGGCTTGCGCTTCTGCAACAACCGGATCCTGGACGGTTACCTTGGGGATCCCTGCAAATTGATCTCGTGTTCGAGTGCACCGGAGCGTTCACGCGTCGGGAGGATCTCCTCAAGCACGCGCACGCGGGTGCGCGGTTAGTGATCTTGTCGACACCTCCACACGACGACGATATCGAGACGATCGTGCACGGCGTAAACACGCCCGAGGACGGGACGAGACTCATTTCGTGTGCCAGTTGCACGACGAACTGCATTACCCCGGTGATGGAGATTCTGGGGCGGCGCATCGGCGTGAGGAAGGCGGCGATCACGACCATCCACGCGTATACAGCCAGCCAGCGTATCGTCGACGGGCCGCACAGGCATCTCCGAAAGGGACGAGCGGGCGCCGCGAATTTCGTGCCGACCACGACTGGTGCGGCCACGGCGACAACGAGAGCGCTCCCACAGTTTCAAGGCCGATTCAACGGGGTAGCGGTACGGGCGCCGGTGCTTGTCGGATCTCTCGCCGATGTCGTCGTGGTCACGACTCGGCCGACCAGCGTGGAGGAGGTAAATCGGGTGTTTGAAGACGAGTCCCGCACCGACCGGTACCGCGATGTCGTTGGCGTCACGGACGATCCATTCGTTTCGTCCGACATCATCAGAGACCCTCGCGCGTCGGTCATTGATCTCGGCTTGACGCAGGTCACCGATGGCGACTTGGTGAAGGTGATGAGCTGGTACGACAACGAGTGGGGATACTCGAGCCAGATGGTCCGCGAGGCGCGCCGCATCGCAACCGATTGTGCCGCGCGCCAGGGCAATCATTGATGCGCACGGATTTCAGACTGGTGTGTGACGTTCACAATGAAACGGCGGTGGCACAGGCACATGCTCGCCAATCTCCAGCGTTCCGGTAACGTGCTGGGTAATCGAGTGTTGTGTTCGTTATGGCAACGCGAGTGTTGGATCGCTGCTTGCCTCTGTGACTAGCATGTCGATCAAAACACTCGAACGCTCTTCCGCGCCGCAGACGCGGGTCACTTCAGCAGCCTCCGTACTACTTCAGCGAGTCCAGAACGAGTATCGCGAGATGCCGGGCCTGATCTTGACCGAGGACCAAGCCAAGCGCCTGTGGGGGATCGATGGCAAGACGTGTCGCAGCGTTCTTGCTGTGCTCCTGGAACGCCGGTTCCTGAGGCGCACGGCGGCCGGTGCGTACGTCCGAGCTTCAGACTGAACTCGGTTGCTGGCGCGCGGAAGGAACACGCGCAATGAAGACCTGAAAATCGTGGTGGACGATGCTCAAACTTAAACGCGTTTACGATCCTGTTTCTCACGCCGACGGCACGCGCGTCCTCGTCGAACGCCTGTGGCCCCGCGGCCTCTCGAGGGCGAAGCTGCACGTGGACGCGTGGCTCAAGGACGTGGGCCCCAGCACCGAATTGCGAAAGTGGTTCAGTCACGATCCGGAGAAGTGGTCTCGGTTCCGCACCCGGTACTTTCGAGAGCTCGACGCACGGCCAGACGTCTGGCGGCCGCTCGTCTCCGCCGCCCGCCGCGGAACGGTGACGTTCGTTTATAGCGCTCATGACGAGCAGCACAACAATGCCGTGGCGTTGAAGGACTACGTTCGGGCAAAGATGCGGACGCCGCACGCGTCGCCCGAGCCGGCGCGGGCGATCGTCGACAACCACGATTAAGAATGCTGGCGCATTGCGTCAGCACGATAATCGCAAGTGCGGTAGACACCGTCAGGGAGGACCTACGAGAGCGCAGGATGACTCAACGCTTGGCGCGTTCGTTGTTCCCGCGTTCGTCCGCGCGCGCGCATACCTGATCGCCTTGGGCGTGACCGCGGTCGCCGTGGTCGCCACGGTTCCACTGCAGCGAACGTTCGATAGGTTTCCGTACCTGCCGCCGCTCGTTGCCGCCGTGATCATCAGTGCCTGGATCGGTGGACTCGGTCCGGGCTTGTTGGCGGCCGGTGCTGGCGCGGTCGCGGCCGAATACCTGGTCATGGGCGGCCTTCAATCCGTGGGGGCCTATCCGGAGCTGCTCGCCCAGCTCGCAAGTTTCGTGGCGGTGGCCGCCGTTGTGACCTCGGTTCGCCGATCCAGGATTCGCGCGTCAGCTGCCAGACGCAACCGTCTGCTATGGGAGCTCCAGGAACGAGTGAAGGAGCTGACGCTCCTGCACCGTGCGACCAGTCTTCTTCAGGAGGAGGCGAGGGACCGGGAAACACTCCTGCGTGAATTCGTGAAGTTGTTGCCGGCCGGTTGGCAGTTCCCCGATATTTTACAGGCACGAATCACCGTGCCGAATCTCGTCGTCACGACGCCACGCTTCCGCGTCACGCCATGGCTGCAGCAGGCGGAGTTT
Organism: Acidobacteriota bacterium; assembly: GCA_046734675.1. GTDB lineage: Bacteria > Acidobacteriota > Vicinamibacteria > Vicinamibacterales > 2-12-FULL-66-21 > QHWT01. Next base: position 18,806 of record JBKPRU010000119.1, on the reverse strand, counting down.
CCGATTCGCGGCGCACCACCCGGTGTCCTGGAAGTGGCGTACGTCGAAGCGCCTCCCCTCGAAACCGGCGCCGCGTTCCTTCCGGAGGAACGAAGTCTCATGGACTCCATTGCCAACCTCTTGGGCGCCTATTTCGAACGAGCGCATCGAATCGAGGAACGTCTCGAGCTGACGCGCGCGCAGGCGTCTCGAACTGAGGCGGAGGCGGCCAACCGGTCGAAGGACGCGTTCCTGGCCACGGTGTCACACGAACTGCGCCGGCCGTTGACCGTGATGTTGGGATGGACGCGTATGTTGCGCGAGGGCCATGCCGCCGACAGTACTCGCGGACTCGAAATCATCGAGCGGAGCGCGAAAATTCAGCTCCGACTGATTGAGGAGCTCATGGATTTGTCGCGTGCTGCGACGGGTCACTTGGGCGTGAGTTTTGCGCCGGTGAACCTGAATGCGATCGTGCGCAATGTCGTCGACGCGGCGAAGCCATCGGCATCCGATCGTCGCGTGGAGATCGTCGCGGCGCTGACGGATGCCGACACTCCAGTCCGCGGCGACGGTATCCGATTGCAGCAAGTCCTCGGAAACCTGGTGGCAAATGCGATCAAGTTCACACCAGGCGGTGGTCGCGTCACCATCGCGCTCGAGCGCTGCGGTCAAGAGGCTCGGATTGTCGTGATCGATACCGGCATTGGCATCGACCCGGTAATGTTGCCGCAGATCTTCGAGAGGTTTTGGCAGGCCGACCCATCGACCCCGCCGGCACGAGAAGGGCTGGGCCTCGGTCTGTCCATTGTGCGACGCCTCGTCGAGTTGCATGGCGGGACGATCGAGGCGCACAGCGCAGGTCAGGGTTCCGGTACTCGCATGACCGTCACATTGCCGCTTGCGCCGGAAGACGCACGTCAAGAGACGACTCCTCAAGAACACCGAACCTAGCGGCATCGCGAGGCACTGCAGTTCCTCAGGTGGCGAGTGGCGACCGTCTCGCGTACGATGCGGTGTCTTGCCCTTCGAAACGACGCGGTGGAGTCTCGTGCTGGCGGCCGGCGGCAACGACTCGCAGGCGGCGCGTGAGGCCCTCGCATCGCTCTGCGAGACGTATTGGTATCCGCTCTACGCCTACCTCCGCCGCCGAGGGCTCGATCCGGAAGACGCACGCGACCTGACGCAAGGCTTCCTGACATCACTCATCGAACGGCAGGACTTCGAAGGGCTCCGTCAGGATCGGGGCCGATTTCGCGCGTTCCTTCTGGCCTCGATGAAGCACTACCTCTCCAATTGGTGGGCGCGTGAACGGACGCAGAAGCGAGGCGGTAGCTGGCAGATCGTCGCGCTCGAGAATGCCGAAGGCCGGTATGTTGCCGAACCGGAAGATCGCGCCACTCCCGAAACGCTGTTCGAGCGGCGCTGGGCGTTGACCGTCGTCGACTCCCTGCTCGCCGACCTTCGCGCGCAATGGACGGCTCAGGGACGGGCGTCCGAGTTCGACGAGCTCAAAGCGTGCCTGCTGGGACAGGCGCCGGCTGGCGGCTACGCCGCCGTCGCGGCCCGGCTCAATATGTCGGAAGGCGCGGTCAAAGCCGCGGTCCATCGTCTCCGACGCCGGTTTCAATCCCTGTTGCGCCAGCGCGTCGCGGAAACCGTTGCCGATGGACGCGACGTCGAGGACGAGATCCGTCATCTCATTCGCGCGTTGAGTGCGTAACCCCTGACGACGGTTCTGTCTGATCCAGTTGTCCGCCTTCGCGGCCACCTTCGCGCGTCGCGCTTAGGCGGACAGGTCGCCGCTTCGGCGGGACTGGCCTCAGACGAACCGGAGGATCTGATGTCCGAAGCGGTCAGCCACCTCTCGCGACGTTGCCCACGGTGCGGACGGCAACTGCCGCCTGATGCTCCTGAAGGTCTCTGCGCGGCGTGCCTGCTGACCGCCGGCACCGAAACGCTCACCGGGTCCGGCGACGCCACGGCGACTGAGGTCGCGTCCACGAGCGATCCATCACGCCCCGGCCCGCCCCGGCTCGTGAACGGGCAAGTCTGGGGGCCGTATCGGATCGTCCGGTTGCTCGGCCGCGGTGGAATGGGCGAGGTCTACGAAGCGGAGCAACTCGAGACCGGGCGACGCCTGGCGCTGAAAGTTCTGCGCGACACGTTGCGGGGCGGCGAAGACCGTGCGCGATTCCTTCGTGAGGGGCAGCTCGCGGCATCGATCAGCCACGCGCACACCGTCTACATCTTCGGCAGCGAAGAAGTGGGCGGCGTGCCCGCGATCACGATGGAGTTGCTCTCCGGCGGCACGCTGAAAGACCGCGTCTCGACCGAGGGGCCGATGCCGCCATCCGCCGCCGTATCGGCCGTGCTCGACATCATCGGCGGCCTCGACGCGGCGCAGGCGGCGGGGATTCTTCACCGCGACATCAAGCCGTCGAATTGCTTTGTCGACGTCGACGGCGCCGTCAAGGTGGGTGACTTCGGACTCTCCATCTCCACGCTCACACGCGACGTGCGGCACGAGCTGGCGTCCGCGGCCTTCGAGGGCACGCCGCAATTCGCGGCGCCGGAGCAGTTGCGAGGAGAGCCGCTCGACGTTCGCGCCGACATCTACGCCGTCGGCGCGACCCTCTACTACCTCCTGACGGGACGGCCGCCTCTCGAGGCGCCAGATTTGCGGGAGCTCGTGTCGAAAGTCGCCTCCGAGAAGCCGCCGTCACCGCGCGTGCTTCGGCGCGACATCCCACGCGGACTCGCGGCCGTCGTGCTGCGCTGTCTCGCCAAGGTTCCCGCCGGACGTCCACAGTCGTACGCCGAGCTGACGGATCTTCTGCGGCCGTACCTGTCGGCGGATGAAGTCCCTGCCCCGCTCGGGTCGCGCTTCATCGCGTGGATAGCTGACTCCCTGATCGTCTCGATCACGATCTGGCTGCTCGTTTCTTCCGCCTGGATGGTCGGCGTGACGCCCGGATCCGCCGCTACGCTGCTCCGACTGGCGGCGTGGTCGTGGCTCGCGCCGTTGATCTACTTCTTCGTCGTGGAAGGCTGCTGGGGCGCCTCGCTGGGCAAGCGGCTCATGGGCCTGCGCGTGACGTCGCAAAACGATGACCGGTGGTGGCTGCGCGTCGGTCTGCGTACCGCGGTGTTCCAGGTGCCCACCATCATTCCCAGTCTTGTCTTCATGGGCACTGCCAGCGGATCGACAGTCCCGCACGTCGTGTACACGGCGAACCCTGCGCCGAACGGGTGGACCTGGAATGCGCCCCCTGAGGTGTTGCTGTCGCTGCTGTTGACCATTCTGCTGTTCTCGACCGCCCGCCGTCGCAACGGATGGTCCGGCGTCCACGAAGTCCTGACCGGTACGCGTGTCGTGCAGCGAAACGTCCTCCGGTCGGTCACATCCGCCGCTCCGAAGGCGTCAGCTGCCGATCTCGTTCCCGGTCTTTCGTCCTTGCGACGGGTCGGCCCGTACGAGGTGCACACGATGATCGGCGAGACCGGCAGCGGACGATTGTTCGTCGGCATCGACCCGATCCTTCGTCGTCATGTCTGGATTCACGAAGTTGCGCCGGGCACGGCCGCGGTAGGAGCGATCCGTCGCGACGTCTCGCGCCCCGGCCGGCTGTATTGGGTTGCCGGCCGCCGATCGCCTACTGAGAATTGGGACGCCTTCGAGAGGCCGGGCGGTGAACCGCTGCTGTCTGCGTCGTCGACATCCGACTGGCGCGAGCTGCATCGTTCACTCTCGAGCCTCGCCGTCGAACTCGACGCGTCGGTTCGCGAGGACTTGGAGATCCCGTCCACTCTCGCGCACGTCTGGAGGCGGCCCGACGGGCAGCTCGTTCTGCTCGATTTTCCGTGGCCAGGACTGGCCGCATCGCAGGCCAATCAGAATTTCGGTCCTGTCGAACTACTGGCGGCAGTGTCGAGGCACCTTGTTGCGCCAAGCATCGAGCCGACCGCGCCGCTCTCGAGTACGACGCTCCTGAATCGGCTCTCGAGCGGAGCGCCACCAACGCTCGGTGACGTCAAGGCGGAGCTCCTGCATCTCGCATCGGTTCCCAGTCGTCCCTCACACATCCGTCGTGCCCTGCCGATTGTGATGGCGGCGATGCCGGTCGCCGTACCGACTCTGGCCGTCACGGTGATGCTTCCGAACTACGCGCAGAGAAGCGAGATCCTGATGTGGATGACGTTGATCACCGAGTCAGGTGCTGATGCCGAGTTCAAAACGCAAGAACAGCGGACCGCGGCGGAGCAGTACGTCGCCGCGCATTTTGCCTCGCAGCTCACGAGCGACGAGTTCTGGAACACACAGCCGCCTCAGATGGAGTTCTCGGTCGCCATGAGACGAAATGCGGCGGAGATCGCCGCACGATATCCGGCGGTCTCTCCCGAGGAGCTCGCTCGTGCCTCCGCCATCGTCGCGCCGCAGATTCAAAAGGTGGCACAGTGGCGCGCGAACTTCCCGGCCGGCGGCGAGGCGCTCCGGCGCTTTGTCGCCAGCGGGTTTGCATCCATCCCGGCGTTGCTCTCGATCATGTGCGGCCTGATATCGGTGCTCGCCGTGCCCGGCGGGTTGGTCACTCGGGCTCTCCAGCATGCGGTGGTCCGGCGCGACGGCCGCGAAATTGGCCGCGTCCGTTCGGCAGTCCGGCTGCTGATCGCGTGGTCGCCGGTCATCGCATGGATGGCCTACGTCGGCAACCCGATGTTTGGCGAGCTGCGCCCGATGTCGCCGACCACGGCGTACGCAATTGGCGGTCTCGCGCTGATCTCGGTGGCGGCCGGGGCCATGTGGACCATTGCAGTTCCCGGCCGCGGACCGCACGACCGCATCGCCGGCACGTGGGTTGTGCCAAGGTAGCCGCCGGCCGGGCCACTAGCCGCCCAGCCCGGCGCGGCGCGCGAGATCCTGGAATCGACGATCACGCCGGAGGCGATCGAACCCGGGGCGCAGAAGCACACTGGGGTTGAAGCGCTCGTTGTACGCCTTTTCGAGCCAGACCATCGCCTCGTCGTCGTCGCCCAGTGCGGCATATACGGAGGCGACCTCTGGTGCACCTGAAAAACCCGGTCGCGCCTCCCGCTTGAGTTGTTCGAGCAGCTGCATGGCCTCGCTCGTGCGGCCGGATTCGGCGAGCGCCCGCGCGAGGTTCGCGGTGCAGACGCGACTGCCTCGCGAGAGCTTTACCGCCGCCTGCAGCTCGGCGACCGCCTCGGGGCGCCGGCCCGCGGCGAGATACGCCAAGGCCAGGTGGTTGTGCGCGAGCGGGAAGGTCGCGTCCATCTCGATCGTGCTGCGGCTCTGTCGAATCGAGTCATCGATCGAGTGCGAGAGCAGCAGCAGTTCCGCCAGATCCGCGTTGATGATCAGCGAGAGAGGATCGAGGCTCTGCGCCTTCCTGAGCTCGGCGATCGCGTCGCGGTTTCGGGCCGAGACACTCAGATGCCATGCGTACCAGTGATGGGCGGTGGCGTAGCCGGGGCTCAGCTCGATGCCGCGGCGGAACTCCCGATCCGCTGCCGGCAGGTCCCAGTCGAACGCGTCCAGGACGAAGGCCAGCGACACGTGCGCTTCGCCGAGCGCATCATCGAGTTGCAGCGCCTTTGCCGCCGCCGCCTTCGCGCGAGGGAGCGCCTCGCGTGGTGCGAGGAGGCCGTACTCCCAGTCGCCGAGCAGCGCATAACTGTCCGCGAGACCGCTGTAGGCAGCCGCGTAGTTCGGGTCGCGCGCGATCGCCTCGTTGAAGTAGGTGATGGCCTTCTGGAGTCCTTCTGCCGTGCGCCGGTTCCAGAAATACCGTCCCTTCAGGTACGCCTCGTGCGCCTCCGGGTCGACGGTTCGCTTCCGTTGCAGTGTCGCGCGCTCGCGATCGTTGAGGCTGATCCGGATCTGCTCGGCGATCGCGCGCGCGACGTCGTTCTGAAGCGTCAGCGTGTCGCGCGAGTCGCCGTCGTACGAGTCCGACCACAGGTGCCGGTCATCGCGGGCGTCGATCAGCTGGGCGGTGATCCGGACCTGCTCGCCCGACCGAAACACGGTGCCCTCCACAACGGCGTCGACGTTCAACTCGCGCGCGATCTGGGGCAAGGGTTTGCGCACGCGCTTGTACGGCATCGCTGACGTGCGGGAAATCACGCGCAAGGCGCTGATTTGTCCCAGGGTCGCGATGAGCTCTTCGGTCATGCCGTCCGCGAAGTATTCCTGGGACGCGTCGCCCGAAAGGTTCTCGAGCGGCAGCACCGCCAGCGAGCGGATTGTCGTCGACGGCGCGCGGACTGACCTAGGCCAGATCGCCGCGCCGACGATGACGCTACCGACGACGAGCACGGCTGCCGTCGAGGCCCACGGCCAGCGCCACTTTCTGGCTGTCGCCGCCGGGAGTTGCCGGGGCAGCTCATCGATCGCCGGCAGGACAGCCGCGGCGCGATCGACGATCCCGGGCGCGTCGTCGATCCGCGCGACGTCGGCAAGAAAACGGTAGCCGCGCCGGGCCACTGTCTCGACGAAGCGGGGGTACGCGGCGGAGTCGCCGAGCGTCTCCCGAATCCTGTTCACGGCTTTGTTCAGGGCGTGATCGACGTCGACGAAGGTCTCCGCGGACCAGAGCCGGTTCCGAAGGTCCTCGCGCGTCACGACCTCGCCGGGCCGTTCCAGCAGCATCACGAGGACCTGGAAGGGTTGCTCCTGCAGCTTCAGCCGGACGCCCTGCTTTCGCAGCTCGCCGGCTCGAAGGTCGATTTCGAAGACGCCGAAACGGAGGCGAACGGGCTTGCTGGCCTCGGGCATCGGATCCGCGCGGAGGCCGATAGTCTACACCCGCGTGCACGCTCTCCGTTCAGAGGAGGACGACCGGCAAGGTCCACGTTTGGAAGCAGTTGGCGGGGGACCGCAAATCCATCAACGCGGGAGCGTCGCGCCATTGTTTCCGCCGCCGTCTAGCGCCCACAGTCCGCCTGCGAGGGGAGGACCGACATGGGCAGCACGCGGAGTCTCGTTCTCGTTCATCTCGACGCAGCCTTCAACCTGGCACGGTGGCTCGTTGAAAGTGTCGCAGCCGCAGAGGAGGTCGTGCAGGACGCCTGCATTCACGCGGCGCGCTCGACGGACGCGCCAGCGGCGGGCGACGGACTTCCATGGGTCCTGCGGCTCGTGCGCAGCGCAGCCTACGAACGCCTTCGGCAGCGTGGCATGTCGGAAGAAGACACGGCAGGCGATGACGAGACGATGCCGCTCGTCGCCTCGGAGGCGCTGGCGCGGCGCGCAGATGCGCACGTCGTCGCCGCCGCGATCGGCAGTCTGCCGATCGGCGATCGCGAGATCCTCGTGCTGCGGGAACTCGAAGGACTGGGTTACGACGACATTGCGACCATCCTGGATCTCGCCCCGCACGAAGTACCTGGCAGGCTGTCCGGGGCGCGCATGCGCTTTCGGCGGAGCCTCGCGCGGCTCGTCACCGTCGACGCGCTCCGTCACGGGTGTGGAGGGCCTCACTCGCGCAGCGCGCGTACGAACGCGTCGAGCTCGTGCTCGTTCACATCCGACACGGCCCAGAACGACAAGCCGTCGCGCGTCCAGTGATGCACGTGAAAGCCCCTGAGCGATCGGACGGTGTCCCCGGCAATGACTGACCCGTTTTCGCTGGAGATGAACACGTTGATCGCATGGCGGCCCCGTTGGTAGACGAGCGCCGCGACGGGCCGGTCACCGATGTAGTCGATGCGTCCGCCGACGAGTGGATATCCTTTGCCGCCGAGATCCGCGACCGGCGGGGAGAAATCAAGCTTGTCGACGAACCAGGGCTTCACCGTATGTTGATCGCTCGACCCGACGTCGACGAGGTGGTCCGCCATCAGCGAGCGCACGTGGCCGGCCACCACGTCGCGGAGCATCGGATTCTCGCGCTGCGCGGCGAACCGGTACACGGCCGGCACCGTGCACAGCACCAGCACGGCGGCGACCGCCCAGCCGCGGAGTCGTTCACGCCGGCGCGACCGCCTGGCCTGCGTCGCGACGCGGACGCGTAATCGTTCGGGTGCCGAATAGTACGGAGCGGCACCGACGAGATGCGCCAGCGTCTGGACGTCGTTCAGTCGCTGGCGACAACTTGCACAAGTGCCGACGTGATCCGCGACCAGTCGCGCGATCTCGGGATCGAGCTCGCGATCCGAATACGCGTCGAGCGCACGCTGCGCCGTTTGGCAATTCACCTGAGTGCCTCCGTCGGCGCCAGCTTGAGCGTGGCCGCCAGCCGTTGCCGGCCACGGGCCAGGCGCGACATCACCGTGCCGACGGGCACGTGCAGCACATCGGCGATCTCCTTGTACGAGAGGCCTTCGAGCTCACGCAGCACCAGGACTTCACGGAAGTCGACCGGAAGCTGCTCGAGCGCCCGGCGCACGCGCGCGACCGTATGCTGCTGGAGCAGACGCTCCTCTGGGTCGAGCTCCTCATCGGGCGGATCGTCGCGCTCCGTATCGAGCGGCGCCGAGTCGCTCGCCGCGCTGCGCCGAGACAGCCTGCTGTACCACGCGTTGCGGACGATTGCGAACAGCCACGCACGTGGGTCGGCGTCGCGCAGTGACGCGAGATAGCGCATGGCGCGGAGGCAGGCATCCTGGACGACATCCTCCGCGTCGGCGTCGTTCTTCGTCAGCCACCGTGCGTAGTTGAAGAGCGCATCCAGGTGCGGCAGGACGGTGTCGTCGAATGTGCGCGCCGGTGTCCGCGGGAGCATTTCTGCTCATAAGGACCCGCGACGCGGCTGTTTTATTCCCGGGAATATCGGCGGCCCCGATCCGTCATCACGACAGATGACGTTCGTAGGGCGGCTTCACCCGGTGTTGTGCTGCCAGTGGAGTCGGCCTACGCGAGCGCGAGATTCAGGTTCTCGATAGCTTCGTCGACTTCGGCAGGGCTCTTGTAGCCCACCGTCACGCAATCGACACCCGCGTTGCGAAACGCAAATCTCATCGCCTTGCGACGATCCTCGCGATCGAAGGTGCCTTCGCCCGCAAGCTTCATCGAGATGACGCCCATGCCTTCCTCGCGGACCTTATTGACGTGGGTGACGACTTCCGGGACGTTGCCCAGGCCCTGGGTCGCGTAGTCCTCGGCGTCCATGCTCTTGCCTGTGTGGTTCACGCGAATCATCGCCACGTCGAGCCACGTGTTTCCGGGAACCCGGCGCAGAGCCGGCAGTCCGTGAACCGACGCGCCATGACTGAGCACGACCTTCCGTGACTGGACTTCGAGAATCGCATCCTGCCAGCGCGCCGTGTCGGCCGGCCACGTCGCTGTGTGCTGCCAGTGGAGCAGCATGATGTCGAAGTATTCGGTGTTCGCGAGGCGGCGGAGTTCGTCGAACTTCTGCTGCGGATCGATACCGTCGCGGGTCGTCACCTTCGACATGAGCTGGTAGCTGTCTCGCGGAATGCCCTTCAAGGCGACACCAAGCATCTTGTGCATCTCGCCGTACGATTCGGAGGTCTCGAAGAAGCGGATGCCGCGATCGTACGCGTGACGTACCAGCCGCGTGAAAGCGTCCTGTCCGAGCGCGCGCTGGACCTGGCCACTGAAGCTGCCGGTGCCGAACGCAAGGCGGGTGACTTTCACGCCGGACCGTCCCAGCGTGACCATGTCGGTGGCGCTCCCACGCGGCGCGCTGAGGGGAAGCGCTCCGGATGCCGCAAGCGTTCCCGCGGCGAGTCCGCTCTTGAGGAATTCGCGTCGAGTGAATTGCACCATGTCGCTCCCCGTTGCGCCGAATCGGCGGCGGAATAGTATCAGAACCTCGCCGTTGAAACCTCAGGCTGGAGCCGCCGCGATTGGCGGCGTCGACGGTGAGCACACGGATCAGCTACACGTCCAGTGTTCAAGTGGCGGCCTACTCGATCGCCGTCAATGAGGGCTCGTGATGCCGCCACCACTCGCGTGCGGCACGCTGATCCCAGACCACGCCCATCGGCACCGCATCCAGACGCTCCCACAGCGTCTCCGCGCTGTGAGGGCGGAGCGCGGGCTCCTTGGACAGGCACTCGAGAACGAGCGCGTCCAGCGCGTCGGGGATCGGCGTTGGCGCGAGCGTGGACGGCGGACACGGCGGAGTCGTCGAGTGATGACGCAGCAGCGACATTGCGTCGCGCGCCTCGAACGGTGGGCGGCCCGTGAGCAGCCAGAACGCGACGCAGCCGAGCGCATAGATGTCCGCGCGCCCGTCGAAGACGTCGATGCCGGACACGAGCTCGGGGGCGAGAAATGCAGGTGTCCCGAGCACCATGCCGGTGATCGTGATCGTGGCGACCGACTCTCGTCGCTGCCGTGAAACGACTCCGAAGTCCAGGACTTTGAGACAGTCGAACTCGACACCCAAGCGGCAGACGAAGAGGTTAGCCGGCTTGATATCGCGATGCACGAGCCCGAGCGCATGAGCCTCCGACAACGAGAGGCACGCCTGCTTGAGTAGAAAGATCACACGCGCGGGTGGAAGGGGGCCATGGTGTTCGACCATCCGCTGCAAATCCATGCCGCGAAGCCGCTCCATGACGTAATAGAAGGTTCCGGCGTCGGTCATTCCGAAGTCGAACAGCTGTACGGTGTGCGGTGATTGCAGCCTCGCGGTGGTTTCGGCTTCTCGTGCGAATCGTTGACGGAGCGCCTGCGCATCATCCGACACACCGATCATCGACTCGCGTACGATCTTCACGGCCGCGGGCCGCGCCAGCAGCTGGTGCCGCGCCAGCCACACTTCACCCATACCTCCCGAGCCGAGCTGCTCGATCAGGCTGTAGCTGCCGATGCGGACGCCGTTATCGAGCAAGTGCTCGCCAATTTCGAGCACCGGTCCTTGACTCGAGGCGAGCGCCGATCCCAGAACATTTCGCAGCTCGCGGACATTGCCAGGCCATCGATAGCCCTTCAGGCGAGTCAGCGACTCATTCGAGATGATCGGAACAGTGCGTCCCGCCTGCTCGGCTTGACGCCGCAGGATGTACGGCGCGAGCGTCGGAACGTCTTCGAGCCTTGAACGCAACGGAGGAACGTCGACTGTCCTTTGGACGGTGCGGTGCAGCTCGGCACTGAGGCGCCCGGCCGCCAGCTCGTGGTCCACGTCGCGCGTCGTCGACACGATCACTCTGACGTCGATGTCGAGTGTGACACCTGACTGACGTTGCTCTTCGAGCGTGCGGAGTGTATCGGCGAGTCGACGCTGCGCCTCGCGCGGCAGGTGCTGGATGCCCTCGAGGTACAGGGTTCCGCCATGCGCCAGGCCGAATTTGTCGAACACATCCGAGCCTCCGCCAGTGCGCTCGGATCCCGATGTCGATTGCTGCGCAAGCGACAGGCAATTGATGCAGATGATGGCGCGGCCCGAGCGGGCCGATTCATGGTGCACGGCACGCGCAACCGCTTCGTGATCGCTGCCCGGCGGGCCGCTGATGAGGAGCGTCTGATTCGACGCGGCAGCCTGCTGAATGTCCTCGCGAAGGCGAGCGACCGCGGCGCTGCTGCCGAGCAGAACGCCGTCGCTGCGATCGCGGGCCTCGCGCAGGAGCTCCTGCGCGACGGTCAGCTCGTGTTCCAGCTCCTCGTTCCGTTTGCGCAGTTCCTGCTGAAGGTTGCGAATCGTGAGATGGGTACGCACGCGGGCCAGCACTTCGGCGGCCTGAAACGGCTTGTTCACGAAGTCCACCGCGCCGAGCTCCAGGCCGCGCACCTTGTCCTTGGGGTCCGTCAACGCGGACAAGAAGATGATCGCCGACTCCCGCGTGCGCGGCTCGGCCTTGAGGATCCTGCACGTCTCGAAGCCGTCCATCTCCGGCATCATCACGTCGAGCAGGATGAGATCGGGAACCGTGCGCTGGGCGATTGAGATGGCGTCTTTGCCGCTCCGCGCGGCAAGCAGACGATACCCATCGCGTTCGAGCGTCTGATAGAGGACTTGAAGATTGGTCGCGTTGTCGTCTACCAGCAGAACCCGTGGCCCGTGCGGCTTCTGTGCGGTCACCGTTTCGCCCGGTTCGTGAACTCGGCTCCTGACCCCGTTTCCCGGGATCCACGATTACGTGGTGAGAGCATCAGCGAGCTCGCCAAGGCCGGCGAAATCGAAATTGATCGCGAGGCGGCTGATCCGCTCGCCGACCGCGGCTTCGGCGCTATCTCCTTGCATCAGGTGCGTCGCGAGTTCGTGAATGTCGCTGACATCGCCGAGGGCGATCGCGTTCCGAAGCCTTTCTGCGACGCTGGCCCGATGCTGGACATCGATCGAGCGCAGTGAGGGCGGATCCGCGGCATCGCTGCCGCTTACCAGCTGCACACCGAGATGCGTGTGTAACGTCGCAAACAGCTGCTGGACGCGAATCGGCTTGCTCAGGTAATCAACGCACCCGGCTTCACGCGCGGTCTTCCGACTGTCGCCGAGCGCACTCGCGGTCACGGCAATCACGGGGATCGAAGCCGTCTCTGGATCTCGGGCGAGGCGCCGCGTCGCCTCGAATCCATCGAGGTCGTTCATCTTGAGATCCATGAAGATGACATCGGGATGATGGGCGCGGGCGGATTCGATGGCTTCGATTCCGCCGGCGGCGGTAATGACAGAGACGCCCGCGCTCTCGAGCAAGCCGGCGAGGATGCGCCGATTGGCCGTGCTGTCGTCGACCACCAAGGCCGTGACCCGCTCGCCTGGAGCGAGCCTGGCGTCCAAAGGGGGCAGTGCGGGTTCGTGGTCGCCGGACGTCGAGCGCACCTTCTCGCGTCCCTGGACCAGCGGCAGGCTGAACCAGAAGCGGCTGCCTTCGCCGAGAACGCTCTCGACCTTCAGGCCGCCGCCCATCCGCGTGATCAGGTGATTGGAGATCGTCAGACCGAGACCACTACCGCCGGCGCGGGCGCCCGTCTTCGTCTGAGCGAACGCGTCAAAGATCTGGGTCAGGGCTTCCGGCTCGATCCCAACACCGGTATCTGTGACCTCGAAGAGCAGTCGCGTCGAGTCCATGCACGTGATGGCGAGCCGCACGTGACCTGCGGCGCTGAACTTGACCGCGTTCCCCAAGAGGTTCAGCAGGACCTGCCGCAAGTGCCTGCCGTCGAGGACGACGGAGCGCGGCACATCCGGCGCGATCGACATCGTCAACTCCAATCCCTTGCGATCGGCGGCTTCCGCCAGTACGTAATTGAGGTCGCCGACGAGCGTAAAGAGATCGGTTGGCGCTTCTTCGATGTCGAGGCGTCCCGCTTCGATCTTGGAGAGATCGAGGACGTCGTTGATCAGATCGAGCAACTGCGACCCGCAGCGTGAAATCGCCTCCAGCGCCTCGCGCTGCGCGACGTTCAACGTGCGATCGCGCTGCAGCAGCTGCGCATAGCCGATGACGCCGTTCAGCGGCGTCCGCAGCTCGTGGCTCATGTTGGCCAGGAACTCGCTCTTCGCCCGTGTTGCCGCCTCCGCCGACTCCTTGGCGCGGCGGAGCTCGTCATCCCGTTCGCGGCGATCGGAGATGTCCCGGAGAAAGGCGCCGAAGAAGAATCCGTGTTCGACGCGCATCGGGGACGTGACGGTGAGCTCCACCGGGAACTCGCGTCCGCTCCGATGAATCGCTGTGAGCTCGAGACGCTGGTTGACCACGGGCGCCTCGCCGCTCTCGTGGAAGCGGCGCAGGCCGTTGTTGTGCGCGTCGCGGTAGGCGGTCGGAATGATGGTCTCCGCGAGGTTCCTGCCGACCACTTCGTCGCGCGTCCATCCAAAGGTCCGTTCGGCCTGGGCGTTCCAGGCAACGATGCCGCCGCTCGAATCGATTCCGATGAATACATCGTGAGCGGTATCGACAATGAGACGCGCCCGAGCGTCGCTTTCGGCCAAGCGCGCCAGCGCCGTGCGGCGCTCCTCTTCGGCAATGGCAATCACGATCAGATTGGCGACCGACACGGCAAAGTTCTGCTCGTCGACGGTCCACGGCCGCTCGTCCCCGACGTGCTCCGCGCAGAGCACACCGACCGTTGCATTGTCGTGCCGCAGCGGCACGTCGAGCATCGCGGCGATTCCGTTCGGAACGAGATATCCGTCGCGAAACTCGCGCGTGCGCGGATCGGTCCGGGCATCGGTTGCGGCCACAACCCGTTCGTGCTCGAGCGCCCTGAAATACTCCGGTGCATCCTGCCGATGCAGAACGGTTCCCGATTCGTAGCCGTCGCCGGTGAGACAGTACAGTCCGCTGCAGGTGATCGACGATCGCGCCTCATCGAAGCGCCACATGCTGAGACGTTCGACCGCCAGCGCACGCGCCGAGATCTCGAGAATGCTCCGCAGCCGTTCGGAGAACCGCTCGCTCGGGTTCGTGTAGCGGCCGGTCAGCGACGTCAATGCATCGCTTTGGGCAACCAGCCGACGCTCGCTGGATTTCAGCGAGGCTTCGGCCGCGAGCTGCCCGCTGATGTCGTGAAAGATTGCGAGGACGGCCGGTTCTCCCTGCCACGTGATCAGTCGAAACGAAGCCAGCACCCAGAGCGGTTCCGCATTCGCACGTTTGATCTGCAGCCGAAGGTTGTCCACGCGCCGTTCAACTCGTAATCGTTCGGCGAGCTGAATCCGCTCCGAGGGGTCGGCGTAATAGTCGGTGACTATGAGACCAGGAGCCTCGCTCTGCGGTACGCCGATGAGCTCTGCGGTCCGCGCATTGATGGCGAGCACACGGTGATCGCTCAGCCGGCTGACGACGGCGGGAAACGGGTTGACATCGAACAACTGTTCGTACGGATTTTCCCGTTCTGCAGACATTGGGGGTGGTTCGAAGGTTACCACCGTTGAGTGCTTCGGGCCCGCTGGCGGTCCTCCTGAGCTCGGGCCAGTGGGGGGGCGAACATAAATCGAATATGATGCGCTGTGGGTGGTGCGATGACAGACAGGCTCTTTACGGCCACCATTCTCCACGCGGACCTCGACGCCTTTTATGCGTCCGTCGAACAGCTGCTCGAACCTCGCCTGCGCGGCAAGCCGATTGCGGTCGGCGGTGGCGTCGTGCTCGC
This sequence comes from Acidobacteriota bacterium, assembly GCA_046734675.1. Taxonomy (GTDB): domain Bacteria; phylum Acidobacteriota; class Vicinamibacteria; order Vicinamibacterales; family 2-12-FULL-66-21; genus QHWT01. Next base: position 3,796 of record JBKPRU010000119.1, on the reverse strand, counting down.
GGCCTCCTATGAAGCGCGGGCCTTCGGCGTACGAAGTGGCATGCCGGGACGACGCGCGCGGCAACTCTGTCCCGACCTCGTATTTGTCGGTGGACACTTCAGCGAATACCAACGGCTCGGTGACGCCGCCATCGGAGTCTTGAGCGATTTCACGCCGTCCATTGAGCGCATCTCCATCGACGAGGCCTTTGCCGACGTGGCGGGGTGCACGCATCTCTTCGGGTCGCCGGCCGAGATCGCACGGATGGTTCGGGCTCGCGTGCACGCGGAGCTTGGCTTGCCGATGTCGATCGGCGTGGCGCGTACCAAGCACCTGGCGAAAATCGCGTCGCAGGTTGCGAAGCCCGATGGATTGGTCGTCGTCGATCCAGAGACTGAACTCGGGTTCCTTCACGACCTGCCCGTCGCCCTGATGTGGGGCGTGGGACCCGCGACTGAGGCGCGGCTCGCGAAGATCGGCGTCACCACCATCGGACAGCTGGCTGAGAGCTCTCCCAACTCGGTGGAGCAACTGCTCGGACACGCAGTTGGAACAAAGTTGACGGCACTCGCGTGGAACCGCGACCCACGGCAAATCCAGACGCGTCGGCGCGCGCACTCCGCCGGCGCACAGTCGGCACTCGGACGACGACCGGCGATCGAGCGCGTCTTCAAACCGACGCTCCACCATCTCGCCGACCGGATCGGCGCGCGGCTCCGCGCCAAGTCGCTGGCCGGCCGCACCATCACGGTCCGCGTGCGCTTCGCCGATTTGCGGTCGGTCACGCGCTCGCGGACGCTGCCCGCACCAATTTCTGCAACGAGAGCGCTCGCCGAGACCGCCGAGGACCTGGTGCGCGGCGCCCTTGCGGATCACCGCAACGAGAAGACGATCTCGCTGCTGGCGATCGCCGTCTCGAATCTCGAAGCGCATGCCAGCGTGCAACTGGAGCTGCCGCTCGGGCTTGCCGATGAAGGACGGCGTCCCGGCACGAAGAAGGGTGCCGCGCGATCGCGTGCAGACGGAGCCGTCGATGCGATCCGCAAGCGCTTCGGAGGAGCAGCGGTGGATTATGGCGTCGCAGTGCGAACCGGTCGCTCCGTCCCCGACGAATTTCGAAGGCTTGCCGAAAGAGAGCTGTGAAGCTCCGCGGCGGGGCGCGCGCCGCCAACCTTTCAGCCGCCGATTCCGTCATACTACGCGTCGCTACATATTGCGAGGCGTCATGTTCAGCCCGGCCCTCAAGAAGGGCAGCATCGAAATGCTCGTACTCGCGCTCGTCGAGAGCCGGCCCCGCCACGGCTATGAAATCGGCCGGCTCATCGAGGCGCGCTCCGGCGGCCGCCTGACCTTCGCCTTGCCGACCCTGTACCCGACCCTGCTCCGGCTGGAAAGCCGCGGCTGGCTGAAGGGCCGCTGGGTCGAGAAGGCGGGCGAACGGGCGCGCTGTTTCTACCGGCTGACCAGCGAGGGGCGGCGCGTGCTCGCCGAGCAGCAGGACACGTGGGACGCCTACGTCGCCGCCGTCAACGCCGTCATGCACCACCGCGATGCGTGACTGGCAGGCGTTCGTCGCGACGCGTCTCGCGTTCCCGGATCTGACGCCGGAGCGCGAGGCCCGCATCGTTCGCGAGATCGCCGCGCAGCTCGAGGACTTCTATCGCGACGCGCTGGCGCACGGCGCGGCCCCCGACGTTGCCGACGCCTACGCCCGGTCCCAGATCGCCGACTGGAAACGACTGGCGGATGACGTGCGGCGGGCCGATCGCGGACACCGGCGGCCGGCCTGCGACCGTCTCGTCAACACGCTCGAGGCGCAGCCCGGGCGACAGCGTGGAGGAATGCTCATGGTGGCGCATCGATTCCGCGACGCGCGGTATGCGATTCGGCTGCTCGCGAAGGCGCCGGGCTTCACGATCGTGGCGATTCTGACGCTCGCGCTCGGGATCGGCGCGACGACGACGATCTTCAGCGTCGTCAACGGCGTGCTGCTGCGGCCGCTGCCTTACCCGGAGTCCGACCGGCTCGTCCGCGTCAACGAGATTGTGCCGCACCTGGGGCTCTTCTCGGTCGCGCCGGCGAATTTCATCGATTGGCGGCAACAGAATCAGGTCTTCGAGCGCATCGCCGGCTACACGGCTACGAGCGGCACGCTGACCGGCGAGACGGGACCGGAGCGCATCCAGGGCATGCAAGTGTCGTGGGATATCTTCGACCTGCTGCGTGTGTCGCCGATCCTGGGCAGGGGCTTCACCGCGGACGAGGATCGCCCTGGCGCGCCCGGCGTGGTGGTCATCAGCTACGGTGCCTGGCGGCAGCGCTTCGGGTCGGATCCGCAGGTCATCGGCCGCTCGATCACCCTGAGTGGAAAGCCGGTGACGATCGTCGGCGTGATGCCGGCCGGCTTCTACTATCCGACGCGCACGCCGGAGTACTGGACGCCACTCGGACTGAATCCGGCGAACGCGACGCGCGGTGGACACTTTCTCGGCGTCGTGGCGCGGCTCAAGCCGCAGATCACGGTGGCGCAAGCCGACGCCTCGATGCGGGGCGTGGCCGAGCGACTCGCTCGCCAGTACCCAGACTTCAACGAAGGGGAGAGCGCCAACGTCGTCCTGGTGCAGGAACAGATGACCGGCGCCATCCGTCCGGCGCTGCTGACGCTCTTCGCCGCGGTCGGCTTCGTCGTGCTGATCGCGTGCGCCAACGTCGCGAACCTGCTCCTGGTTCGCGCGGCGGCGCGAGAGCGCGAAATCGCCGTGCGCAAGGCGCTCGGCGCGGGGCGCGCGCGTCTGTTCGCGCAGATGCTCGTGGAGAGCCTCATCCTGTCGGTCACGGGCGGCGCGGTCGGCATCCTCCTCGCCTACCTGGCGCTCCCGCAGATTCTCGCGCTCGGCGCCGGCAGCATCCCCCGTGTCGTCGACGTCACGATCGATCGCCGTGTGCTGCTGTTCACCGTCGCGGCGTCGGTCGTGACCGGGATCCTGTTTGGTCTCGTCCCGGCGCTGCAGGCGTCTGGCGGCGGCGTCGGCGCGGTGCTGAAAGAGAGCGGCCGCTCGTCGACGGCGGTGGCGACCCGATGGGTGCGCAGCGGCCTGCTCGTCGTCGAGGTCGCGCTGTCGATCATCCTCCTCGCCGGCGCCACGCTGCTGCTGCGCAGCTTCGGCAAGGTGACGCAGGTCGATCCCGGCTTCCAGCCGGACCACGTACTCGCGTTCCAGGTCGCGCTGCCGAAATCGAGCTATACCAAAGACGAGCAGATGATCGCGTTCTACCGCAGCTTTGTCGATCATCTCGAGCATCGCGGCGGCGTGCTGGCTGCGGGCATCGCGCAGGTGCTGCCGATGCGCGGCTCCTACGTGCTGGCGTTCCAGGTCCGAGGACGGCCGGCGCTCAAGCCGTCACAGCAGGCCTCTGCGAATTACCGCGCTGTCTCGCCGCACTATTTCGACGCGCTCGGTATCCGCGTGGTGCGCGGGCGGGCGATCGCCGACGCGGATTCCGACAAAGCGCAGCATGTCGTCGTGATCGACGAAGCGTTCGCCGAACGGCACTTCCGCGATCAGGACCCGATCGGCCAGGGCCTTCAGATCGGCAATGGCGTCGACGGCTATTTCGAGATCGTCGGCGTCGCTGCCAACGTTCACGCGCAGGGGCTCGACGAAGCGGCGGCGCCTACGATGTACGTGCCGATCGCTCAGGATGTCTTCAGCACCATCTGGGTCGTGGTCAAGGGGCCGAACGATCCGGAGTCGCTGGCCGCGGTCGCGCGCGCGGCCCTGCACGACGTCGATCCGACGCTGCCGGTCTACTCGG
>JBKPRU010000118.1:0-4312 GCA_046734675.1 Acidobacteriota bacterium | reverse complement strand
GGTCGATCCAGCAGATCAGGATTTACGCGCTGCAGTCGGGATCGTGACACGGTAGGGCGCACCTTTAGGTGCGCCGCCACGACGGCGCCTCTAAAGAGGCGCCCTACCGTCAGTGGCTAGGCTTTTTCAGCAACTTCCTGCGTTCTCCCCGAGCTCCGCGTGTACGTCAACTACCCCGAGGCTGCAATTCTTATTGTGTGGCCGTCGTCCCCGCAGGTTCGAACAACTTGAGCCGCTGGATCGTCCACGGCGGCGCGTTCTCGGTCGTCGCGGTCTGCGTGATGCGGATGTACTTCGTGCGGACGGGGGCGAACGTGATGCGCGTCGCCGTGCCCGTACCCTTCCCGTCCGCAACGGTCTGCCACGACGTGCCGTCGTTCGACACCTGTACCTGGTAGCCGCGCGGATAGCCTGACTGCGGCGGCGCCGGCGCGGGAGCGCCGCCACGTGCACGCCCGCCCGCGGTGCGCGTGGGCGCACCCGGCACGGTCGCAATATTCTCGGGCGCGACTACACCGGATTCGAACTGCACCTCGCTGACCTGGAGCGGCTGCGGCAGCTCCACCTGGAACCACATGCCCGGCTGCTGCGGGTCACCGGAAGTCCACGGCTGGATAGTGAAGCCGTTCATCGCGATCGCGGGATTGTGGCTCGCCGTCGCCTTCCACTGCGGATCGCGGACAATCAGCCGCGGCAGCGACGATTCGAGCTCCGCAACTGTCCAGGGCGTCTTTCGAGCCGTCACGGCGGCGCGTACCTGCGCGACGTCCGACGGCGACACGAACGGCGCGCGATTGCCGAACGAGTTGCGAACGTAAGAGGCGATCGCGGCGACCCACTCGTCGTTGTTCTGGCCCATGCTGACCATCTGGTCCGGATAGCTCGCGCCATTCAGCGGACCGGAGAGGCCGTGCAGCAGCGTCTTGATCACGTACTCCTGATGCCCGAGCACGCGCGGTGACGAGACGAGCGGCGGCGCCAGCGTGCCGACGCCCGGCACAGGCGTCCCCTTCCCATCATCTCCATGACACGCGAAGCAGACCTGCGTGTAGATCTCGCGCCCCTTCTGCAGCGTCGACTGCTCTTCGGGCGTCAGCATCGCGGCGCCAAGCGACTCCAGGCCGCCGCGTCCGCCCGCGAGTGCCGGGTTGAGCATCAGGTTCGCGACCAGCTGCACGCCTTTCGTCTTGTTGGCGTCGAGCGCGGATGTGATCGCGGCTTTCGCGTCCGCCACCTTCAAGGTGTTGAGCGTCATCAACGCCTGCAGCGTGACCTCGACGTCGCGATCCTTCGACAGCGCGACATAGTCTGCCGCGAGTGATTTGTCGCCACTCTTGTAGAGCGTCTCGCTGGCGCGGATGCCCTGAATCCGAACCAGCGGGTCGTCATCCTTCATGAACGCGCGCACGAGTGCGGCGTCGGCGGCGCCAAGTCCCTCGAGCGTCCAGAGCGCGTGGATGCGTGCGAGCTGATCGCCGGAGTTCGCCATCGCGGTGAGCGCGGGCACAACTGATTTGTCCTGCTCGAGGACGAGCAACTGCTGCGCCGTGTCGCGCCACCAGCCGTTCGCGTCCTTGAGATGCTCGACCAGCTGCGCCGGCGTCTCGTCGAGCATCCGCGGCGCGGTCGTCCGGCGCCCCATGCCTTCATAAGTGAGCCGCCAGATGCGGCCGTTCCGGACGATCTTGTCGAGGTCGTACTGCTCGATCCGCTTTCTCAGATACGTGCCCGGGCCTGACCACTGCGACTCCTGCACGATGCCGCGGTACATGTCCGTGACGTACATCGTGCCGTCGGGTGCAGTCGTCATGTCGACGGGACGGAACAGCGGATCGGTCGAGCGAATGAATTCAGACAGCGGATACACGTTCTTCAGCTGCGTCACCCCGTCCGTCTTCACCGGATGGAGCCGCCGGACGATGCGCGCGACCACCTCGCCGTAGAAGTAGTCGCCCACCAGATCCTTCGGCAGGCGATCGCCGCGGAAGATGTCGTTGCCGGCGGCGCCGGTCGCGCGCGCGAGCGATCCATCCGGCATGCGGACGACGTTCATGCCCCCTTGCATGTCGGCGATGAGGACGGGCGCGCCCCACGTGATGTTGAGATCGGGCTCGAACTGATCGGGAGAGGGAAAGTTGCCGTAGTGGACGGGAAACTGGAAGTAGCCGGGCATGCCGCTGGCGCCCGCCTGGAACCACATCTTGCCGTAGTTGTCCTGGGTGACGCCCCACTGTCCGCCGTTCGATCCCGTAGGTTCGCGCAGCACGCCGGTCGGCGTCCAGCGAATCCTGACCGAGTTCACCGTGCTGTAGATCCAGTTGTCCAGGCCCCAGACGAATCCCGCTTCCTGGTGCTCGACGTTCAGCAGCCGGCCGAGGCCGGTGGCGAAGAGCTCCTTCTTGTCGGCGACGCCGTCATTGTTGGTGTCGGTGTACTTCCAGACCTCGTCGGCGTTCGATTCCTTGGTGAGGATCGCGTTGGCGCCAAACGGGGTGACGAAGCGCGGGAACACCAGCTTGTCGACGAACACGTGGTGCGTCTCGTAGACGCCGTCGTTGTCCTTGTCCTCGTGCATCGACACGCAGCCGACGGGATCGAGCTCGCCGCTCGCGTCCGCGTCCTGCATGTAGCCGCGGATCTCGAGCACGAACATCCGGCCGTTGCCGTCGAAGGCGATCTGCGCGGGCTCCTGGATCGCCGGCTCGGTGAGCACCGGCTCCAGCTTGAATCCGGGCGGCAGCCAGAAGCGTTTCGCTTCGTCGGCGGGCGTGAGCGCCTTCACTGCGTCCTTCTTCGTGAAGTCCGGCTCCCACATCGGCTTGCCGCGGCCGGGAAATCCGGGCGGGGGTGCCTGTGCGCCTTCCGGCGGCGGACCCGCGGGCGGCTGCTGCGCGGTCGGCGCCGTGCCTGCCTGACCAGAGGGCGACGGCGCGGTGGGCGTCTGCGCCATGCCCGACAGCGTGAGCGCGACGACCGCGCCGGCGACGATGACGGCGAGCGAACCTGCGTGTGGGCGAGTCCGCAGCATCTGCTGAACCTCCAGAAAGAGCTGCCAGCTGCCAGCTACCAGCTACCAGCTGACGCGGCGGCGCACGATCGCACGTCGCCGCTCATTGCGCGCCGATTCTAATCGAAGGTAGACTCACGCCGTTTTTCAAACCGGCGAGCCCCGCGACGTGGACCGCATCGAAGGAGACACCCCTCATGGAAAGCAGGCGCCAGTTCCTCAAGACTTCCGCGGCCGTGGTGGCCGCGACGGCCGCCCACCCGCTGCTCGCGTGGCAGGGGGCCAACGACCGTATCCGGTTAGCGGTCATCGGGTGCGGTAATCGGGCAGGGCGGGTCTTCGACTCCTTCATGCGGAGCGGCAGCGCCGACGCGCAGTTCCTCGTCGCCTGCGAGGTCAACAAGCAGAAGCTCGATCAGTTCATGAATCCGGCGCGCCAGACATTCAAGCTGGAAACGGTGACCGACTACCGACGCGTGCTCGACCGCAAGGACATCGACGCGGTGCTGGTTGCCACGCCCGACCACTCGCACAGCAAGATCACCGTCGACGCGCTGTCGGCCGGCAAGGACGTCTACTGCGAGAAGCCGGCGTCGAACACGATTCCACGCGTCAACGCGATGCTCGAGGCCTATCGGAAGAGCAACCGCGTGGTGCAGATCGGCACTCACCAGCGGAGCTGGGACCACTTCGCGGACGCCAAGAAGGTCATCGATGCCGGGACGCTCGGCACGATCACCCACGTGATGATCGTGCAGCCCGGCACCTACGCGCGGCCGAAGGAGGCGGAGCAGCCGGTCCCGGCCGGGCTCGACTGGGATCTCTGGCAGCTCGATGCGCCGAAGCGTCCATTCAAGCCGACCCGCCTCGGCTTCCGCGCCTGGTATGCCTACGGCAGCGGCCTCGTCGGCGACTGGGGTGCGCACCATGTCGACATCGCGCACTGGTTCATGAACGCCGACAGGAAAGTGCCGCTCAAGACCGCGGCCCAGGGCGCGTTCCTCTCGGTCCCCGACGCCGATCCCGAGATGGTGCCCGACACGTTCTCAATCTCGTGGCTCTACGACAACTTCCTGATGACGTTCGCAAACGGCGAGGTCTACATGCCCGAGGGGATCGAGAACTGGGGCGTGTTCTTCATCGGCAACCGCGGATCGCTGCAGATCAACCGCCAGGGTTATGCGGTGCGGCCGGTCGTGCCGCACGTCATTCGCAAGCAGGGTCCACCGCCGCCGCCGACGGCCGGCGGCGTCACGCTCGGCGCGGGCGGCACCGCGATCGCACCGGGCGCGGGCGGCCAGGGCG
>JBKPRU010000117.1:0-6193 GCA_046734675.1 Acidobacteriota bacterium | reverse complement strand
CGCCGCGTCGATGTCACGGCCGATGCGGAGCGCGGGCAGGAGCCCGAACGCGAACGCGGTGATCAGCGTCAGCGCCGCGGCAAATGCGAGGACGCGCGGGTCGATGGACGGGACCGTCGCCACCGGCCGGTTCGCCGGCGCGAGCCGCGCGAGCAGCGGCACGCTTGCATAGGCGAGCGCGACGCCGAAGGCGCCGCCGGCGACCGCCAGCATGAGACTTTCCGTCGCGAGTTGCCGCACGAGGCGTGCACTGCCGGCGCCGATCGCGGCGCGAATCGCGACCTCGCGTCGCCGGCCCATCGCGCGGGCGAGCAGCAGGTTCGCGAGGTTGGCGCACACGATCAGCAGCACGCACGCGGCCGCCGCGCTCAGCGTGACGAGCAGCAGCCGCGACTGCCGCGGAACCTCGTCGGACAGCCGAAACACCGCCGCCGTCGTCTGCGCATTCTCTTTCGGGAACTGCGCGGCCAGCTGCCCTGCAATCGCAGTCATTTCAGCCCGCGCGGCTTCGATCGACGTGCCGGGTTTCAGGCGTGCAATGACGTGAAGGTAAGTGTTCGTGCGATCGGTGTCGCGGCGCTGCAGCTGTAGCGGCGTCCAGAACTCGGTCTGACGCGAGGGAAACGAGAACTCGGGCGGCATGACGCCGATGACCGTATACACGCGATCGTCGAGCGTCACGGATCGGCCGAGCACACCGGGATCACCGCCGAACAGACTCTTCCACAGCCCATGACTGAGGACGATGGTTCCCGGCGCACCTTCCTGGTCCTCCGCTTCCGTGAACGTCCGTCCGAGAAGCGGGGTCACGCCGAGCTCCGGCAGCACCTCCGAGGTCACGCCTGTTCCGATCACGCGTTCGGGCTCCGCGGCCGGCAGCACGAGATTGGACGCCGAGGTGTAGAGCGCGCCCATCGATTCGAACGAGCGGCTCGATCGTTTCCAGTCGCGATAGTTCTCGGGCGAGGGTTCCAGCCGCGGGTACGCCGGCGTGCTCTGCCAGACCTTTACCAGGCGATCGGGTTCCGGAAACGGGAGCGGGCGCAGCAGCACGAAGTCGATCACCGAGAACACGGCGGTGTTCGCGCCGATGCCAATCGCGATCAGCAGGACGGCGGTGGCGGTGAAGGCGACGCTGCGTCCGAGCGTCCGCGCACTGTAGCGGAGGTCCTGCCGCAGGATGTCCCAGTGGACGCCGGCGGCGTTGACGAGCGTCTCGGCGAGCGCACCGCTCCAGAGCGCGATGCGCGCGGCGGCACCCGCGCCGCGCAGGCGGCGCTCGAACATCGCCATCAACTCGTCCCCGTATTCCTCGCGGAACGAGCGGGGATACAGGCGCAGCAGCGCGCGATAGAACCGCATCACGCCTTCCCCGTCGCGAGGCCCTTGGCGCGGGCCAGGGCCAGCAGCTGCGAGAGCCGCCGCGCTTCCGCGCGGGCGACTTCCTTGCCAAACGGGGTCAGCCGGTAATACCGCCGGCGCTCGTCGTCGAGTTCGGGCGCCGGGCGTTCACTGATCTCGACGATCAGCCGCTGGTCGAGCAGCCGCTGGATGGTGCGATACAGGGTCGCGGCCGTCAGCCGCACCGCGCCGTCGGTGCGCGCGGTGACCTCCTGCATGATCGCGTAGCCGTGGCGATCGTCGTCTATGAGGGCGATGAGGATGTGAAAGGTGGCCGGCGGAAGCGGCAGCAGCGTGTCGGGGTTGATCTTCACGCGGCGAGTATATCCGCCTCGTATATAGATGGCAACCGGTTGTCAGATTAGACGAACGAAGAGGGCGTGACAGCTTCGGGCCGCCCTCGCCCTCTGTTCTCGGTCGTGCCGCCGCCTAGACCTCCTCCGCCGCGTGGTCGCTGACAAGTCGGTAGCGTTCCATCGACCCGTGTCCGGACCGACCCAGCTGCCGCTCCGCTTCGAACCAGTCCTCCTGATCGTGACCAACGCCGCCACCGCGACGCTGCCACAGCTCGTACGCGCGATGCGCGACGTCCTCGTCGTAAATGAATATCAGGCGGTGGCGATCGAAGTTGTCGAACCACTCCTCCCAAGAAATCGGACGAAACGGGGCGGCGGCCGGAAAATTGAAGCGGATGCCCGCGCCGCCGTCGTTCACATGGATGGTTGCGGGGCCCGATGGCGTTGCTTCACCGGTCGCCGGCTCGGCTCGATGACGGGCTGCCCACGCGCGAATCAGTTCTTTGTCCCTGGTGGCGAGTTTTCGGTCGATCTTCGTCTCGGGCAGCGTGTCTGCTGCTCGCACGCTGGCCGCGCCCTTTTCGGGAACCGTGGGACGTTTATTCATCACTGACGTCTCCTCATACTCAGCATTGCGAAAGAAACCGGCAATGTCGGCACCCTTTCTTGCCGATGGAGCGAGAGGCTGCAACCACCGTTCCGGGTAGCGGGTGACGCCAATGAAAAATTCGCGACCCGGCCATGACGAAAAAAGATATGGAGAGAGAAAAGAGAAACGTGTGTCGGTCGACCGCGGTCAGTCGGATTGGCGGTCTGATCCGTCATGAGCCGTTGCGGCTCGCCGTTCGTGATCGAGCAACCACTGCTTGCGCCAGCGTCCGCCGCCGTATCCGCACAGTGACCCGTCGGCACGAATCACCCGATGACACGGGACGACAATCGCGATCCGGTTCTGCCCGTTGACGCGGCCGATGGCGCGGACCGCGGCGGGCGCGCCCACCTCGCGCGCGATGTCCGAATAGCTGCGGGTCTCGCCGTGAGGAATGCGGCAGAGCGCGCGCCACACGTTCATCTGGAACGGGGAGCCGCGCTGATGGATCGGAATGCCGAACGTGCGGCGCCGACCTTCGAAGTACTCACGCAGCTGCTCGCGGGTCCGGCGCAAGACCGAGTGGTCGCCGGGCGCGATCGGCCCGAATGCCTCGCGAAGCGCGCGCAGCTCGGTTTCAAGCGCGCGACGGTCGACAAACTCCAGCAGCTCCAGCCCGCGATCGCCGGCGAGCGCGAGCATCGGCCCGAGAGGCGTCTCGATCCACGCGGCGGTGAGCAGTGCGCGCTCGCGGGCGCGGCCCGGCGTGTCGCCGAACACGCGGGCGAACGCGGCGCGGAAGCCGCTGTCCGAGTCGAACCCGGCGTCCATCCCCGCATCGAGCGTCGGAGATCCGTCATGCAGCGCTCGCATCGCGGTGCCCAATCGGGTCGCGCGCTGGTAGGCCTGAAAGGTCATCCCGAAGGCGCGCTTGAAAACCCGCCGCACCTGCACCGGATCGAGCCCACGGACGCGCAGGTCCTGGTCGCGCATCTTCGCGTCGGGGTGCCGCGCGATCTCGTCGAGCAGCGGCTCGAGCCAGTTCGGCGCGGCCGCGCCCGCCGACATCGGTTCACACACGCGGCACGGCCGATACCCGCGGTGGAGCGCCTCCTGAATCGTGGCCGCGAACTCGACGTTCTCGGGTCTGGGCTTGCGCGCGCGGCAGGTCGGCCGGCAGAAGATCCCGGTCGTGCGCACGCAGGCGAAGAACAGCCCTTCGAACGACTGGTCGCGCTCGACGAGCGCGCGATACATCTCGGTGGTGGAAGGGAGCGTCATCATGCGCCGCAGATTACCGGCGTCGCTCTATTGTGCGCTACCGCGAAATGGACAAGCAATTTTCGCGCGCTGCGCGCGCGAGTTACCGCTGGTCGAGGGGAAGGAACGTCTGCGGGTACGACGGCCCGATGTAATCGGTGCGCGGGCGGATCAGGCGGTTGTTCGCGTATTGCTCGAGGCAGTGCGCAGTCCAGCCCGACACGCGGCTGACCGCGAAGATCGGCGTGAACAGATCGATCGGGATGCCGAGTGTGTAGTAGGTCGACGCCGAGTAGAAGTCGACGTTCGGATAGAGCTTCTTCTCGCCGGTCACGAGCTGCTCGATGCGCTGCGACATCTCGAACCAGCGCGTGTTACCGGCGCGCTCGCCCAGCTCCTTCGACATCCGGCGCAGATGTGTCGCCCGCGGGTCCTCGGTGCGATACACGCGGTGGCCGAAGCCGGGGATCTTCACCTTGCGAGCGAGCTTCCCGCGAATCGCCTCGTCGATCCGCTCGGGCGCCGCCTCGGGACCAATCTCGATCAGCAGCCGCATGACGTCGGCGTTCGCACCGCCGTGCAGCGGCCCTTTCAGCGCGCCGACGGCGCCGACGATCGCCGAATAGAGATCCGTGAGGGTCGCGGCCGCGACCCGCGCCGCGAACGTCGACGCGTTCAGCTCGTGATCCGCGTGCAGCACCAGCGCGACGTCGAACGCACGCGTCGCCAGCGCTGCGGGGCGCTCCCCCTTGAGCATGTAGAGGAAGTTGGCGGCCTGGCCGAGCGCGGGATCCGGCTGGATCGGTCCGCCGCCCGCCTGTAGACGTCCGTAGGTGGCGACGATGCTCGCCATCTGCGCGGTGAGACGGACGGCCTTGCGAAGGTTTGCCTGCGGCGAGTGGTCCGCGGTCTCGGGATCGTACTGTCCGAGCGCCGACGTGAGCGTGCGCAGCGTGTCCATCCCGTCGGATGAGGGCAGCTGCTTCATCAGCCGCAGCACGGGCTCGGGCAACGAACGCGCCGCCGCCAGCTGCGATTGCAGGTCCCCGAGCTCGGCGCGGTTCGGCAGCCGACCGTGCCACAGCAGGTAGCAGACCTCCTCGAACGAGGCGCGCACCAGGTCGTGAATGTCGTAACCGTAGTACGCGAGCACGCCGCGCTGCCCGTCGAGATAACAGATCGACGACGACGCAGCGACGACGTCTTCGAGACCGGCTTTGGATTTGGCGGAATCGACGGCCATGCGCGGCATCATATCAAGCCGCAGAGTCCCGAGTCCCTCGTCCTCAGTCCCAAGTCCTGAGTCCAGACCCGCCGAGTGCGACTTGGGACTTGCGACTCGCGACCTTGGGACGCAGGACTAAGGACTAGGGACTCTGCCGCGAGGAACTACTTCGCGATCTCCGGTGCCATCGCGTCCTCGCCGGTGAACTGCTGCAGGATCGACAGCAGGCCGGTGTAGAGGAACCCAATCTGGAAGAGCATGAGGAACGGCAGCGTGCCGTAGATCTGATTGATCAACGCGTAGAACACGGTGCCGGTGAAGTAGAGGCCAAGGCCCAGCTCGATGATCGGCTGCACGCCCACCGACTGGTGGTACTTCTTGCCGACCCATTCGTCGCTGTCGCGCTCGATCCCGTACTTCGGCGTTCGCATGAACTCGCTCTTCTTGCCGAACACCGCCTCGAGCACGGCGCGCGTGTTGTTGACGCAGAGGCCGATGCCGATCGACATCAGGAACGGCAGGTACTTCAGGCGTGCGCGCCAGTCCGGATAGATCTCGCGCTGCGACACGATGTAGAAGTTGCAGACCGAGAGCGTGGCCGCGGCGAACAGCGGCACGTCGATGAGCAGCATCTCCGTCCATCCCATGTTGTAGCGGACCCACATCGCCGGGAACATGAGGATGGAAAGCAGCGACATCAACAGGTAGTTGAAGTTCGCGGAGAGATGGAAGAACGCCTCCGCCTTCACGCCGAACGGCTGATCGGAGCGCAGGATGCGCGGCAGCAGCTTCAGGCAGGTCTGAATCGATCCCTTCGCCCAGCGATGCTGCTGTGACTTGAACGAGTTCATCTCGACCGGCACTTCCGCGGGCGAGACGAGGTCGGGCAGGAAGACGAACTTCCATCCCGCGAGCTGCGCGCGATAGCTGAGATCGAGATCTTCGGTCAGCGTGTCGTGCTGCCAGCCGCCCGCCGTGTCGATCGCCTCGCGGCGCCAGACGCCTGCAGTCCCGTTGAAGTTGAAGAAGCAACCCGAACGGTGACGTCCGCCGTGCTCGAGGACGAAATGCGCGTCGAGCAGGATCGACTGGATTTTGGTGAGCAGCGAGTAGTCGTGGTTGATGTGCCCCCAGCGCGCCTGGACCATGCCGATCTTCGGATCGGTATTGAAGTTCGGCAGCGTCCGCATGAGGTAGTCTGCCGGCGGAATGAAATCGGCGTCGAAGATCGCGTTGAACCGGCCGCTCGCCACCTTGAGCCCCGCTTCGAGCGCGCCCGCCTTGTACCCCGTCCGATCCACGCGATGGACGTAGCTGATGTCGAAGCCGCGCGCGGCGTGCCGCCGAACGGCGAGCTCCGCGATGTCGGTGGTCTCGTCGGTCGAATCGTCCAGGACCTGGATCTCGAGGAGTTCCCTCGGG
>JBKPRU010000116.1:0-6642 GCA_046734675.1 Acidobacteriota bacterium | reverse complement strand
ACATGTCGGCGAGCGCCTTGAAGTCGTCAGGGCGGACGGCGCGCCCCTTCGGCAGCTGGTCGATCACCTGCAGGTACTGACCGCCGGCGTCGCGGACGAAGTTCGCGTGCGACAGGTGCAGGTCGATCTGGGCCTGGCGATCTTCCGGCTGGTATTTGAGGTTGCCGCTCGAGAGCACCGCGAACGTGACGCCGTGCTGCGCGAGCAGCGCCTGGAGCTCGGCGGGCCGCGACCGGTAATTGTCGAAGGCGCTGCCGCGCAGTTGGATCCCCTTGAAGCCCACGGCCGCGACGTCCGCAATCGCCTGCGCGTCGTTGCCGCCCCAGGTGATCGCCGCGTAGCCGACGCGAATGGCGCCGGCGGCACGCAGCGGTCGACCGTGCGCTGCCCTCACACCGAGCGCGCCAAGGGTGATGAGGAACTCGCGGCGATCGGTTTCAGGCATGCTCACACATCAGCAGCCGCGCGGAATGCGGCGGCATGTCCTTGATCTCGATCGACGCCCCGGCGCGTCGGCGGCCGAGCGATTCGCCCGACCACAAGTCAGTCACGGTTACCGTCCGATCGATGACCGCGCCCAGCGTGATGGGTCGGTCCGTCCAGTTGAAGAGGCAGATCACGATCCGGTCGCGCAACTGGATCCGGCCCACGCGAAGCCCCTCGTCTTCGAACGTGGCAGCGATTCCGGTCGGCGGGAGCAGCTTCTTCAACATCGCCAGCCGGCGTTCGGGAATCGACGTCAGGTCGTCGCCGGAGAGCACCATTCCGCCGGTCGCGTAAATGGCCGTCGCATGGAACTGGAATTCGTTGTCGGTGAGATCCCCGGTCAGCACGATCGCGTCCGGATCGTTCCACCACAGACGTCCGTTCTGCCAGTTGCGCAGCAGATTCTGCTGGGCGGTGGTCTTCACGCGATCCCACGACCGTTTGATGTCGTTCGAGCTGCGCGATCCATGAATCAGGCCGAGCGACGGCCAGATTGGATGGTTGCAGCCCAGGACGAAGCTGTCGGCGGTCCCGCGGAGGATCGCCTGCATGCCGCGACGATACGCTTCGACACGGGTGGCTTTCGGATCGTGGAAGCGCCCTCCGTGGATCGCGCCCCAGAAGTTCGCGTCGAGCTTGAAGTAGGTGCAACCCCACTCGCGGCGCATCGTGCTGAACACCCGCTCGAAGTGCGCCTGCACGTCCGGGTGGGTACCGTCGAGGGCGTACCACGGGCCGCGCCGCCAGCCGCCGAACGTCACGCGATCGGATCGCAGCGGCGCGCCGGTGTCGTCCTTCACGAACCAGTCGCGATGCTGCTGGAAAACGTGTGACTGTTCTTCGGCGACGAACGGCGCGACCCAGATCGCGGGCTGGAACCCGCGCTTTCTGATCGCATCGAGCACCCCGCGCACATCGCCGCCGAACGCGGCGCCCGTCTCGAGCCAGTCGCCCATCGCCGGCTGATACCCGTCGTCGATCTGGACGTAGGTCAAGCCGGGGATCTTCTTTGCAATCGCGTCAAGGTTGTCGAGCACCTGCTGTGCGGTGACGCGCGGTCCGAAGCAGTACCACGAACACCAGCCGGTCGGCGGCGCGGGCGTCTTCAGCCGAGGATGGTTCTGCGAGATTACCGACGCGACGGAATCGAGCACGCCGCCGTGCGGCGGCGCCTTCGTGACCAGCGCGAGCTCCTCGAGATCCCACGATTCTCCGGGCGACAGTGTCAGGCCTTCGGTGTCCACGACGATCTGCAATGACGAGGGTGGACGAAGACGGAAGAGCCCGCTGAAGCGTCGGCAGGATGTGAAGGCGGCGGCTCCGCCTTCGCCGCGGCGCGGCTTCGGCGCGACTCGCTCGCCAGAATCACGGAGCTCGCTCGGCGAGGAGGGGAAGAAGGTCATCGCGCCGTAGAACTGACGCGTGCCCTCGGGCATGGGCATCTTGTAATGCTTCGCGTCGGTATACGAGCCGAGGTCCTGAGGATTCGACAGGGTGCCGCCGTTCTGGCTCAGCATCTGGAATCCTTCGCCGTAGATCGCCGTCGACGGAGGGAAGTCGAGCGTCACGTCGAAGAGCACGACTTCTTTGATTGCGACGGTGCTCGTGCCGCGATTGGTGACCTTCGATCGGCAGATCTCATTCGCCCAGTCGCGCGTCAGTTCGATCTTCGATACATCCGCGCCGCCCGCGCCAGTGACGAAGCCGCGCGCCTCGCGAATCGTCCGCAAGGAGTGATTGCCTTGACCTGGGTTGTTCTGTGTTTGTATCTGGCCTGTGTTCTTCTGTGTTTTTCTGTGGCTGTCAATTCCGCGCGCGAGTAATGGAGCGGCGATCGCACCGTGGAGCAACTCGCGGCGGGACAGTCGACGGGGACGGTGGTCGTCATCGGTCACGGTAGTGCACCTCGCTCAGCGCGCGCAGGCGCGACGCCGCGTCCTCCGGCGTCAGATCGCGCTGCGGCGTGCCGAGCATCTCGAATCCAACCATGAACTTCCGCACTGTCGCCGAGCGGAGCAGCGGCGGGAAGAAGTGCGCGTGAAGATGCCACTCCTCGTGCGGCATCTCGTCGGTCGGACGCTGGTGAAAGCCCATCGAGTACGGGAACGGCGTCTCGAACAGGTTGTCATAGCGCGTCGTCAGCCGCTTGAGCAGCGCCGCGAGATCCCCGCGCTCGTCGCCCGAGAGCGACGCCATGTCGGTCACGTGCCGCCGCGGCAGCACGAGCGTCTCGAACGGCCACAGCGCCCAGAAGGGCACGAGCGCAACGAACGATCCCTGCTCGAAGACGATGCGCTCGGCTGACGAGAGCTCGAGCGCGAGATAGTCGCAGAGCAGGCACGCGCCGTCGTGCGTGGCGGCATAACTGTCGAGAGCCTGCTGTTCGCGCGTCGGCTCGTTCGGGACCGACGCGGTGGCCCAGATCTGACCGTGCGGATGCGGGTTGCTCGCGCCCATTGCGGCGCCGCGGTTCTCGAAGATCTCGACGTAGGCGATCTCCGGCCGCGCGCCGAGCGTCCGCAATTCGTCGACCCACACGTCGATCACCGGTCGCAGATCCTCGATGTCCATCCGCGAGATCGTCAGGTCGTGCCGCGGCGAGAAGCAGACGACGCGGCACACTCCCGGCTCGGCACGGCCGACGAGCAGATCGCCGTCGCGCCGCTCGAACACCGGCGTGGACGGCAGCAGCGCCGGGAAATCGTTCTCGAACACGAACGTCGACGTGTAGGACGGGTTGTGGCGGCCGCCGGCGCGCTCGTTGCCGGGGCACAGATAGCACGCCGGGTCGTAGCGCGGGGGATCGTCAGCGGCGGTGCGTTCGACCTGTCCCTGCCACGGGCGCGCCGTGCGGTGCGGCGAGACCTGAATCCACTCGCCGCGCAGCGGATTGAAGCGGACGTGCGAGTGGGCGTTGAGGTCCGCTAGGGTCGGCACGGTCGGCACGAACGCTCACGCGCGCCCGGGACGCGTACCCAAGACGATGAAGATCGCGCCACACACGAGCAGCACGCTGCCCCAGATCAGATTGATGTTGATGCCGAGCGACCGGACGTAGATGTCGTGGCTGCCGAGCAGACCGTAGCCGGCGAGCAGCGCGCCCATGAGGGCGAACATCAGACCGATCGGAATCCGGATATCTACAGGCATGTTCGTGTCACACGTAGGCCGCCCCGAAGTCCTTGTCACACGTAGGGCGGGTCTTTAGACCCGCCGGGTCCGCCGGGTCTGAAGACCCGGCCTACACCATGCAACGCTTGTTCAATAAAAGATCAAATTCAACGCGACCAGCAGCACGACGATCACCCCGGCCAGCGTCGCGGGACGCTGGAACCACGGCAGCGGATCCTCGACCGGCCGCTCGGTGACGGAGTAGACGAGTCCGACCAGTTCCGCGTCGGGCCGCGGCCGCGTTGCCAGCGACACCGCCACCGTGATCACGAAGCAGGTCACGAACGCCCAGATCGCGGTGTAGAAGTTCTGCGCCATCTCGCTTGGATACGTGTGCACGAGCGAGAGCCAGCCGCCTTTCACGCCGGCGGTCGCGCCGAGCGGCAGCGTGAGGCCGTGATGGATCGCGGCGGCGGCCGTGCCGGTGAGCAGGCCGAAGAACGCGCCGTGGCCGGTCGTGCGCTTCCAGAACATCCCGAGCAGGAACGTGCCGAGCAGCGGCGCGTTCACGAACGCGAACACGAGCTGCAGGACGTCCATGATGTTGTTGAACTGCGCCGCGACGTAAGCGGTCCCGACCGAGGCCGCTATGCCGAAGACCGTGGCCATCCGCCCGACCATCAGGTAATGCGCGTCGGTCGCGGTCTTCCTGATGTAGGCCTGGTAGATGTCGTAGGTCCACACCGTGTTGAACGCGGTGACGTTGCCGGCCATCCCCGACATGAAGCTGGCCATCAGCGCGGTGAGCCCGAGGCCGAGCATGCCGGCCGGGAAATAGCGCAGCAGCAGCACCGGGATCACGAGGTCGTAGTCGCGCACCGGACGCCCTTCGCTGTCCCGGACGATCTGGTTCGACGCCTCGTCGAACTTGTAGGGGATGAGGCCGGCGGACTGGCCGTTGCCGTCCGTCCCTGGCGCGGGCGCTACGTCTGCCGCGCGTACGATCGCCGGCACGGGCGCGTCGGGCGACGGGTGCACCGCGAGCGCGATCAGTCCCGGGGTGATCACCAGGAACGGGAACATCATCTTCGGAAACGCGCCGATGAGCGGCACGCGACGCGCCGCCGTCATCGAGTGCGCCGCCATCGCGCGCTGGACGACGAGGAAGTCGGTGCACCAGTAGCCGAACGACAGCACGAAGCCGAGGCCCATCGACAGGCCGAATACGTCGACGCCCATCGCGTTGGTCTCCGCCGAGCCGAAACCGCGCCAGAGATGCGTCAACTGGGGCGAGAGCGTCTGCGTGATGCCGCTCCATCCGCCCGCGTTCTTCAACCCGAGATATACCAGCGGCACGAAGCCGGCAACGATCAGAAAGAATTGCAGGACCTCGTTGTAGATCGCGCTCGACAGTCCGCCGAGCAGGATGTAGACGAGCACGATGATCGCCGACGCGATGATGCAGACGGTGAAGATCCACGAGGGGTCGATGCCGAGCGCGGCAAACGGCGCATCGAGCACGTGCAGGAGCTGCAGCAGCTTCGCCATCGCGTACATCGAGATGCCGGAGGAGAAGACGGTCATCGCCGCGAACGACAGCGCGTTCAGGGCGCGGGTCTTTTCGTCGAAGCGCAGCCGCAGGTATTCAGGGACGGACCGCGCGCGCGAGCCGTAATAGAAGGGCATCATGAAGATGCCGAGGAACACCATCGCCGGGATCGCGCCGACCCAGTAAAAGTGGCTCGTTGCGATGCCGTACTTCGCGCCCGACGCCCCCATGCCGATGATTTCCTGGGCGCCGAGGTTCGCCGACAGGAACGCGAGGCCGCAGACCCACGCCGGCAGCGCGCGCCCCGCCTGGAAGAAGTCCGTGCTCGTCCGCGTGTAGCGCTTGAGCGCTATCCCGACCCCGATCACGAAAGCGAAGTAGACGAATAAAAGCGTCCAGTCGAGCGCCGACAGCGTCATGATCCACCCTTCGCGGTGAACACTACCTCAAAGTGACCGCCACAGAAAAACTCACCACGGGTGCACACGGATGGACACGGATGCACCCGGAGGTTGAACGCCACAGAAAAACACAGAGATACAGGACGTGCGGCGACTGCCGGTCAGCGACGGGACAAGGGAGTACCGCTTCGTACGGCGGACACGGCCAGCTCCACGGCCTGCACCACACGATCCGGTTGATACAGGTGAATTTCGTGGCCGCTTCCAGTTGCGGTGAGGTGCACAGTGTTCGAGCTCAAGAAGTCGAGACGAGCCGCCGCGCCGTTGCGGGATTCGCGCTCGGATTCGCCGCCGGGCGGGTCGCTCGAGACGACGATCACAGGAAGCGTGTCGAGCGGAGGCTTTGTGCCTGCGTCAGTCTCCTCGAAAATTCGCAGGAGTTCCTTCCGCCATGAGAGGGTCGAGTCAGGACTCACCTTGGTTGGTTCCCACTTTTCCCAGAGGCGCACCTCGAGCCACAGTCGGACCGCCTGCAAGTCCGACGGCAGGCGATCGAACGGCTCGCCGACGCGGGTGGGGGCCGGTCCCTTCACGGAAGCGGGCAGTGGGAATGTGGATCGTACTTCGTCGTCCGTCAGATCCCAGAGGAGACCCACCTTGCCGCCTTTGAGGGCTCTCCCAAGCCGATTGGTGCTGTTCGTGAAGACGAGACCGGCAACCTCGTTTGGAAATGTGCGTTGATATGCTCGGATGAAGATTCCACCGACGGACGCTCCAACGAGCACGTACGGAACCTTTTCCCCCCCAACCCGCAGCAACGTCCGCAAATCGGCGACGGTCTGTTCCACGGTCTCGTCTGCGGAGCCAGGATCACTCCATGCGAGACCGGCGCGGTCGTAAGAACACACCCGCGTGATCCGAGCGACTCTTGGTTGAACGAGAGCCCAATCAATCGAAAACGCGCCGCCGCCAGCCATCAAGACGATCGTGGGGCTTCCGCGACCCGTGCAATGCAGATGCAGCTTTCGGCCTCCGATGTCGATCAGTCGGCCTGGCGGCGGGTAACGCTGTGTCGGCTCGCCTTGGAGGCACAGC
>JBKPRU010000115.1:0-23447 GCA_046734675.1 Acidobacteriota bacterium | reverse complement strand
GGGTAGGGGAGCGGCTTCAACAGGACGGCGTTCACCACGCTGAACATCGCAGTGTTAACGCCGATGCCGAGTGCGAGCGTCAGGAGCACGACGCCGGTGAAGACCGGGGTCTTGAGGAATGCGCGAAGCGCAAAGCGCACGTCCGACATACGTCAGCCGCCGATGGCGCCAAGCGCCCACGCAGCCTTGCGCCGCACCCGCGCTTCAGGATCCTTCAGCGCTTTCGACAACGCGGGCGCCGCCTTGCGGTCGCCGATCGCGCCGAGCGCCCACGCGGCTTGCTCACGGACGGAAACGGCCTGATCCGAGAGTGCGTTGATCAATGCGTCGACGGCACGCCGATCGCCAATCGCGCCCAGCGCCCAGACGACCTGTTCGCGGACGCCGATGTCGCTGTCCTTGAGCGCGTCGATCAATGCCGGCACCGACTCCGAGGCGTCGAGCGCACCAAGCGCCCACGCGCCTCGGCTCCGGACGACCGGTTCGGTGTCGCGCAGCACCGCGGCAAGGAGCGGCGCCGCGTCGTGATTACCGAGCGCGCCGAGCGCCCACGCGGCATTGCCGCGTGCGATCCATGCGGATGCCTTGAGCACGCGGGTGAGCGGCTCGTAGGCGGGCGTGCCGATGGCGACGAGCGCCGACGCCGCTTGTTCCCCCGGCGTCGTCGTCATGTCGCGCTGATGCGCCCAGCGCCACGTCCGCTCCTCGCAGACGGTGGGGTCGACCGGCGAGCCATCGGCAAGCAGCTCGACGAGCGGTGGGATCGCGTCGCGGGCGCCGCTGCCAAGCTCGCGGATATCGCAGGCGGCGCGCGTGCGCGAGGCCGGGTCCGGCGACTTCAGCGCCGCCGTGGTCGACCGCAGGTCCACCTGTGCGAGCGATAGGACGGCGATGAGGGCCAGCGCGCACATTATTGAATTCCCCCAGGGTTTGGCGTTGGCGTGGGGGTGGGCGTCGGTGTCGGTGTGGGCGTCGGCGTGGGCATCGGCATCGGCATTGGCGCGCGATGCGCCGTCGGACGCGGATGCGGGTGTGGATGCGGATGCGGATGCGGATGCGATCTGTCGCCGCCGCTCAGTTCCGCGATGGCGGAGGCGGCGGCGCGGCGGACGGACGCGTCGGCATCTTTCAGCGCGCCGGTCAGCGCTTCGATCGCGCGGCTGTCTCCGATCTCCCCGAGCGCCGATACCGCATGCCTGCGCACTTCGACGTTCGAGTCCTTCAGCGCGCCCACCAATGCATCGAGCGCGGTGTTGTCGCCGATCTCGCCCAACGCGGAGATCGCGTGACGGCGCACGTCGACGTCAGAATCCTTGACCGCCGCGGCGAGCGCAGTCACGGCGCTGCGATCGCCGATCTCGCCAAGCGCCGAGACGGCGTGACGGCGGACGTCGACGTCCGTGTCTTTCACGGCTGCGACCAGCGCATCGACCGCGTCTCGCGATCCGAGCTCACCGAGCGCTGACGCGGCGCGCGACCGCACGTCCGGGTCCGAGTCCTTGAGCGCGGCCGCAAGGCCCGGCACCGCACGCGCGTTGCCGATCTCACCGAGAGCGGACGCCGCCTGGCGGCGCACGCCGGCGTCGCTGTCCTTGAGCGCGCTGACCAAGCCGTCGACCGCGCTCTCCGCCGCGCTCTGGGTTGCGATGACGCGGCTGCTGCTGGCGCCCGCGGCCCCCGACCATTCACTGGGCGGGTGCAGGAAGATGGCCGCGGCGCCGAGGAAGATCGCGCTCGATCGCAGCAGCGTGCGAAAGAAGACGGTCACGGGACTCATGTCGTCACTCCTGCTAAGAAAACAGCATCAGGGTTGACGCCCCGGGCCGGGCGATCGCGCGAGGCGATCGCCGGCTGGCGTCGTGGCTTAACGGATTTGTCCGAGCGCGAATGCCGCCTGCTGGCGGACGGAAGCGTTCGCGTCCTTCAGCGCCGCGGTCAGGCCGTCGATGGCCCGAGGGTCACGAAGCTGGCCGAGCGCGAACGCGGCCTGTTCGCGGACGCTGGGGTTCGCGTCTTTCAGCGCGATGACCAGCGCTTCGACGGCCTTGGCGTCGCGAATCTGGCCGAGCGCAAAGGCGGCCTGCTCGCGGACGTCAGGCTTCTCGTCCTTGAGCGCGGACACCAGCGGATCGACCGACCGCCGATCGCGAATCTGCCCGAGCGCGAACGCCGCCTGTTCACGAACGTCGGCGTTGGCATCGTGAAGGGCCGTCGCCAGCGGATCGATCGTCGCCGGATCGCGCAGCTGGCCCAGCGCGAACACGACCTGCTCGCGGACGTCTGCGTCGGCGTCCTTCAAAGCGCCGGTCAGCGGTTCGACGGCGCGGCGATCGCGCATCTGGCCGAGACCGAAGGCGGCCTGCTCGCGCACGTCGGCGCTCGCGTCCCTGAGCGCGACGAGCAGCGGCTCGAACACGCTTGGATCGCGCAGCTGCACGAGCGCGTGGAGCGCCGTCTCGCGCACGTCCTTGTCGGAGTCCTTGAGCGCGGCGGTCAGGGCCGCGACGGTGCGCGGATCCGCCGCGCCCTTCTTCTCGTCCTGCCCGCCCTCGTGAACGAAGGGGACCGCGTGGTCGGCGATCGCGGTGACGACCTGAGGCACCGTGGGCAGCACCGCCCATGCCGCGCCCTGCGCAATCGCCTGGGTCAGCGACTGCGTGACGCTTTGCGTGACACTCTGCGTCGCACCCTGTGTGACACTCTGCGTGACACCCTGGGCGACGCCTTCGGCGACGCCGCTGGTGACCGACTGCGCGATCGCCTGCGGTGACTCGTCATGATTCGGTGTGTGCCGATCGTGCGTCTGAGGCGCCGGCGTCGGCGCTGGAAGCGGCATCGGTGACGCGAGCACAAGGGTCGGCGGAAGGTTCGATGGCAGCAACTCGGTCGTGGTGGCGGCCTCGCGCGCCCACGGCTGCACGGACGCGAGCGGCACGATCGCAAGCGCGAACGCCGTCGTCGCGATGGCCGCGCGGCCTCGCGTCACGCCACGACGGGGGAGGCTCGGGTCGAGAATCGCAATGAGACGTCCTTCGAGCTGCGAGCGATGCGCCATCGCCAGCGTCGCTCCGGCGAGGACGGCGGGGAAGCGTCCCGCCCGCATCACCCGCGCGATCTCGAGCAGTTGATCCGCGTAGTCCGGCCCGCGCGTGCCCGCGGCGAGGACGAGATCGTCGCAGGCCCGTTCGCGCTCCGCGCGCAGCCGCTTGACCGCCATCCACGCGAGCGGGTTGAACCAGTACGCGGCGCAGGCAAGCTGGGCGACGAGGTGCGTGAGGCAGTCGCGCCGCTTCACGTGCGCGAGCTCGTGCAGCAGCACGAAGCGGAGACGATCCGCCGGCCAGTCATCGGCGTCGACCGGCATCAGCACGGACGGCCTGAAGATGCCCCATGCCATCGGCATCGAGCCGACCCGCGATCGCAGGAATCGCACCCGCGGAATGCCGAGGCTCCACGCGAGCGACCGCGCTTCCACGAGCCACGGCGCCTCGTCGATGACGGGCGTGCGGCGCGACATCCACTGTACGGCCGCGAGGCCAAGCAGCATGCGCGAGAGAATCACGGTCGCGCCGAGCGCCCACGCGACGAAGAGCAGCGCGGCCCACGAGAGAGCGGAGAGTCTTTCCGCGATGACCCGAACCCAGGGCGTCGCGGATGAAGCCGATGGATCTCGCGGCGTAACCTTCGAGGCAATCGTCGCGTCATGCTGGTGTCGCTTCAACGCCGGCGCCTCCACCGTGCTGATGTTCCCACCAGCCGCGTCGCTTCCGCCTGTAGACGCACGAGCGCCGCCGTCAGTCGGAAGCTCCCGCGCGATCGTGACGATCGGCACTTCCCACCGCGGGAGGGCGAGCATGAGCGCCGGCGCTGCGAGCGCGCCAATCAGGCCAAGCGTCCATACCAGATGGCGCGCCGCCGCGGACGCACGCCGGAGTGCCGCGGCAAGGAGCGCGGTCGCGGCAAGCACGACCGACGCCTTCACGAGCATGTCGATGACGATGGGGGTGTCGAGGAGGGCCATGGCTTAGACTCCGCTCTTCCGCGCCCCATCGATCAATCGGGCGAGCCGATCGAGCTCTGCGGACGAGAGTTTCGCCGACGACTCGTCGAGCAGCGCCGAAATCGCCTGCTCGGCCGACCCGTCGAAGAACGTCTGGATCATATGCCGGAGCGCTGACCGCTTGGCGTTGTCGCGCGCCACTGTCGGCAAATAGACGTAGCGTGGCCCGTCCTGTTCGTGCCGGACGTGGCCCTTGTCTTCGAGAATGCGCAGCAGCGCGCGGACCGCCGAATAGGACGGCGGTTCGGGCAGCGCGGCCTGCACCTCGGCCGCGGTGGCGCGGCCATTCTTATAAAGGATGTCGAGGATTTGCCGCTCGCGGCGGCTCAAATCACGATGGGCGCTGATCATAAGGGCGTTTCCCGGTCCGTTGGTCATGTCGGTTAGACGGAGCCGGGGTCCAAAAGGTGCTACGAAAATAGCATCGAGGTAAAAAATTAGCAAATACCGCGGATTTGCCGCGGTTCGGCTTCCGCGGCGGTTCGGCTTAAGATGACCCCGCCGCGTTCAGCCGGTTGGCGCGGCGGGCAGCGAGGGGACGCACATGTGGAAGGAGTTTCGGGAGTTCGCAGCTCGCGGCAACGTCATCGACCTCGCCGTCGGCGTCATCATCGGCGCGGCGTTCGGCAAGATCGTCACCTCGTTCGTCAACGACGTCATCATGCCGCCAATCGGCATGCTGCTCGGCCGGGTGGACTTCCGCAACCTGTTCTACGCGCTCAACGGACAAACCTATGCGTCGATCGCCGACGCGCAGAAAGCGGGCGCGCCAACCATCAACTACGGCGTGTTCCTCAACACGATTCTCGAATTCCTGATCGTCGCGTTCGTCGTGTTCCTCCTCGTCCGCCAGATCAACCGTCTCAAGGAGCCGCCGCCCACCGCACCGGAGCAACCGGTCCGCGATTGCCCGTTCTGTCTCTCACGCATTCCCGCGGCGGCGAAGCGCTGTCCGCATTGCACTTCTGAACTGGGCGTCGCGCGCGCGTGAGCGGTTCCGTCAACGACCTCCCGCCCGAGCTGCGGGCCTTTCTCCACAGCTGCATCGAATCGATCGAGCAGGTCGAGGTGTTGATCCTGCTGCGCGGCTCCGAGCGCTCGCGCACGGCTGCCGACATTGCGGCCGCTCTTCGCCTCTCACCCGCCGCGGCACGGCGTGACCTCGACACGCTGGCCGCGCGCGGGCTGCTCGACGTGCGCGTCGGGCCCGAGCTCACGTATCGCTATCGTCCCAAGTCGGAGGAGCTCGGTCGCTACTGCGACCTGCTCGCGGAGTGTTACGTGACCGCCCGTCAGGACGTCTTCGGCTACATCTCGACGCAGTCGCGGCTCGCCATGAAGCGCTTTGCCGATGCCTTCAAACTGCGGGGGCCCGACACGACATGACGGCGATCGCCGTGTACATCCTGTGCGTCATGACCAGCACCTTCTGCGCGACGCTGTTGCTGCGCGAGTACCTGCGCACCCAGGCGCGGCTGCTGTTCTGGAGCAGCCTTGCCTTCGCGGCCTTCGCGCTCAACAACGCGCTGGTCTTCATGGATCTGGTCGTGCTGACGGCCGTCGATCTCTCGCTGCTTCGCGCGACGGCGGCGCTGCTGGCCGTCGTCCTCCTGCTCTACGGGTTGATATGGGACGCAGCCTGACAATCGTGCCCTTCGTTCAAGGCGCCGTCGCGATGGGATGTGTCGTCGCGGGGACGTTCTTTCTGCGATTCTGGCGCGAGTCGCGCGACCGCCTCTTCCTCTACTTTTGCGCAGCGTTCTGGATGCTGGGCCTGTCGTACGCCGCGTTGGGCACGGTGTCGGTCGCGACGGAATGGCGTGTCTACGTCTTTCTGCTGCGACTGCTCGCGTTCTGCACCATCCTCCTCGGGATCGCGGAAAAGAACCGACACTGATCGCCGTCAGGCGACCTCGCTCGATCCCCCGCCGGCGGCGAGCATTGCGCCGACCGCCACGGGCAGTCTGACGACGAACGTCGCGCCGCAGCCGATGCCATCGCTGGCTGCGGTAATCGTCCCGCCGTGCAGCTCGACGAGGTGCTTCGCGATCGACAGGCCGAGCCCCAGCCCGAACGTCGAGCGCGTCGTGGTCGAATCCTGCTGGCGGAAGCGCTCGAAGACGTGCGGCAGGAAGTCCGGCGCAATGCCTTGCCCGTTGTCCTGCACCGTGAACTGCACGTTCCCGGCGACGCGCTGAATCCGGATCTCCACGCGCCCACCCGCCGACGTGAACTTGATCGCGTTGTTCACGAGATTCGAGAGTACCTGCTGCAGCCGCTGCGCATCAGCGACGATCGGCGTCGCCGCGGAATCGACCGAGGCCAGCAACTGCACGCCCTTGCTGTCCGCTGCCGGCTGGAGCGCCTGCAGCGTCCCCTGCACGAGGGCGGCGACTTCCACTTCCCGCACCTCGACCCGCATCGTCCCCGCCAGGAGCCGATTCATATCGAGCAGGTCGTCAATCAGCGTCGCCTGTACCTGCGCGTTGCGGCGGACGACGCCGAGCACGGAATAGATGTCGCGAATGGGCTTGCCGGAATCGAGGATTGAGAGCCAGCCGAGGATTGCGTTCATCGGCGTGCGCAGCTCGTGACTGAGCGTGGCAAGGAATTCGTCTTTGAGCCGGCTCTGTCGCTCGGCCTCGTCACGCGCGCTCCGCGCGTCGTTGAGCAGACGCTCACGTTCCTGCGCCGCCTCGCGCGCCGCGGTGATATCGCGGCTGACGCCGACCATGCGGGTCGGCGTTCCGGTCTCGTCCGGGACGACCAGCCCGCGCTCGGTCACCCAGACGATGCCGCCGTCAGGGCGCATGATGCGGTATTCCGCTTCATAGACGTTGCGTCCCTCGATCGCGGAGGAGACAGCGCCGTCGACCCGCTGGCGATCGTCGGGATGCAGCGCGCGGAACATGCGACGCTCGCGTCCGAACGCGCCGGGCGGGAAGCCGAAGAGGATCTCCGGATCCATCGACCAGCGCATCTCGCCGGACGCGAGGTGCCACTCCCAGGCCGCCATCTGCGCGATGCTCATGGCCATCCGCAGGCGCTCTTCGTTCTCGCGCACGCCCTGATGCGCGCGCGACAGCGCGGCGGTACGCTCCTGCACGCGCCGCTCCAGTTCCGCGTTCGCGATCTCGAGCGCCTCCTGCGCGCGCTCGCGCTCGACGACCTCACGCTGCAGCGCCTCATTGGCGTCGGCAAGGGCGCGCGTCTTCGTAAAGAGGTCGATGAAGACCGCGATTTTCGAGCGCAGGATGTCGGGGTTGATCGGCTTGTTCAGGAAGTCGACCGCGCCCGCGCCGTAACCCTGCAGCGCGTCCTTCTCGTCCGACAGATGTGCTGTCAGAAACAGCAGCGGCGTGTGCTGCGATCGTTTGCGCTGCTTGATCAACTTCGCGAGCTGGAAGCCGTCCATACCTGGCATGCGGATGTCGAGCACGATGGCGGCGAATTCCTGGCGCAGAAGAGAGAGCAGCGCCGCGTCAGCCGAGTCGGCGCGCACGGTCGTACAGCCCAGCGGTGTGAGCATCGCCTCGAGCGCGTCGAGGTTGCGGGGCTGATCGTCGACGATGAGGACGTAGGGGTGGTGCCGGGGGTTCATGACGACCTCACGTCAGCGGTACAGCCAGACTCGAAGCAGCGAGAGCAACTGGTCGGTGTTGACCGGCTTCGCGATGTAGTCGGAGGCGCCGGCCTGCAGGCATTTCTCGCGGTCCCCCTTCATGGCTTTTGCGGTGAGCGCCAGGATCGGCAGGACCCGGAACTGCGGATCCTTGCGAATCTGCCGCATCGTTTCGTAGCCGTCCATCTCCGGCATCATGATGTCCATCAGCACGACGCTCAGATCGGGCGTCTCCTGAATGAGCTCGATCGCCTGCCGGCCGTTGGTGGCGCTCACCACCTCCATCTCCTGGTTCTCAAGCAGCGTGGTCAGCGCGAAGATGTTCCGCGCGTCGTCGTCGACGACCAGCACCTTGCGTCCGCGCAGCACTTCGTTCGAGCCGTGCAGCCGCTCGAGCAGCTGGCGCTTCGGTTCCGGCAGGTCCCCGACGACGCGGTGGAGGAAGAGCGCCGTCTCGTCAAATAGCCGTTCCGGCGACTGCACGTCCTTGAGGACGATGCTCTTCGCGACGACTTTCAGCCGCGCCTCCTCCGGTGCCGACAGCTCCTTGCCCGTGAAGACGACGACCGGCACCGTGCGGAGCGCCGGGTCGGCCTGCAGTTCGTCGAGCAGCTCGAACCCGCTCATGTCGGGCAGCCGCAGGTCGACGACGCAGCAGTCGAACGCGTAGCTGCGCAGCGCGTCGAGCGCCTCGGAGCCGGTGGCGACGCCGATGATGTCGATGTCGTCGTGCGAAAGCAGGTGCAGGATGCTGTCGCGCTCGATATCGTTGTCCTCGATCACCAGCAGCCGCTTCTTGTGTGGCGTGACGTAGTTCTTGATCCGATCGAACGCGTGCTCGAGGTCCTCGGTCGTTGCCGGCTTCACCAGGTACGAGAACGCCCCATGCGAAAGCCCGTGCTGCCGCTCTTCTTCGACCGAAAGCATCTGCACCGGGATGTGCCGCGTCGCCGGGTCGAGTTTCAGGTTGTTCAACACCGTCCAGCCGAGCATGTCCGGCAGGAAGACGTCGAGCGTGATTGCCGTTGGCAGATACTGGCGCGCCAGCGTCATGGCCGTCTGGCCGCGGTTGGCGACGATTCCCTTGAAGCCTTTGTCGCGCGCCAGGCCAAGCAGCACGCGCGCGTAGTGCGCATCGTCGTCGACGATGAGCAGGACGTGATCGCCGGGATCGATGAGCTCTCGATCGTCGGGCACGACCTCCTCGGCCTTCGCGACCGCGAGCACGGGCAGCGTGCCAGACGACGGCTTGGTGTCGTGGCCCGCCGGGTGTGACGCGGGCGCCGTGACAGCGCGCGCGGGTCCCGTGTAGTTCATCGGCAGATACAACGTAAACGTGCTGCCCTGTCCGGGCGTGCTCGCCAGTCGGATCTCGCCGCCGAGCAACGTCGCCAGCTCACGGCTGATCGCGAGGCCAAGGCCGGTGCCGCCGTACTTGCGCGACGTGCCGGCATCCGCCTGCTGGAACGCCTCGAAGATCAGCTTCTGCTTCTCAGGTGCGATCCCGATGCCCGTATCGGTGACCGTGATCGCGATCGCCCCCTGGACGAACCGCAGGATCGGATGATCGGGCGACCACCCGGCCGTGACCGGCTGGACGCGCATCGACACCGAGCCCTGTGACGTGAACTTGAACGCGTTCGACAGCAGGTTCTTCAGAATCTGCTGCAGGCGCTTCGGATCGCTGGTGAACGCGCGCGGCAGCGTGTTGTCGATCTCGACGTGGAACGTCAGCGTTTTCGACTCGGCGACGTGGTGGAACGTGCGCTCCACGCTGTCGCGCAGTGCCGCGAAGGTGATCTCCTCCGCTTCGACCGTGACCGTGCCCGA
The DNA here is from genome assembly GCA_046734675.1 of Acidobacteriota bacterium. Classification (GTDB taxonomy): domain Bacteria; phylum Acidobacteriota; class Vicinamibacteria; order Vicinamibacterales; family 2-12-FULL-66-21; genus QHWT01. The sequence continues at coordinate 13,935 of JBKPRU010000115.1, read as the reverse complement.
CTCGATCTTCGAGAGGTCGAGGATGTCGTTGATGAGCGTCAGCAGGTCGGTGCCGGCCGAGTGAATGTTGCGCGCGAACTCGACCTGCTTGAGCGACAGGTTGCCGGCATTGTTGTCGGCGAGCTGCTGCCCGAGGATCAAGATCGAGTTGAGCGGCGTCCGCAGCTCATGCGACATGTTGGCGAGGAACTCGGACTTGTACTTCGAGGTGAGCGCGAGCTCCGCGGCCTTTTCTTCGAGCGCGCGCCGCGCCTGCTCGACTTCCTTGTTCTTGCGCTCGACTTCGACGTTCTGCTCGGCGAGCTGCTTCGCCTTCGTCGCCAGCTCCTCGTTGGTCTGCTGCAGCTCGGTCTGCCGCGTCTGGAGCTCGATGGTCAGCTGCTGCGACTGCTGCAGCAGGTTCTCGGTCCGCATTGTCGCTTCGATGGTGTTGAGGACGACGCCAATCGACTGGGTGAGCTGCTCGAGGAACGTGAGGTGCGTCTGCGTGAACGGCTGCAGCGACGACAGTTCGATGACCGCCTTGGTCTCGCCTTCGAACAGCACCGGCAGCACGACGATGTTCTTCGGGAGCGCCGAGCCCAGGCTGGAGTGGACGCGCGTGTAGTTGCGCGGCACCTTGGTCAGCAGGATGCGCTGCTTCTCCAGCGCGCACTGGCCCACCAGCCCCTTGCCGACTTCGATGCGGGTGGTCTGGTTATCGCCGATCGCGTAGCCGGCGAGCAGGGATAGCGCCGGGGCGGTGTCGGTGACGTCGCTCAACATCTGATAGATGGTGCCCTGCTGCGCGTTCACGAGCGGCGCCAGTTCCGACAGCAGCAACTTGCCGACGGTAACGAGGTCGCGCTGCCCCTGAAGCATGCGCGTGAACTTGGCCAGGTTCGTCTTCAGCCAGTCCTGCTCCTGGTTGCGATCCGTCGTCGCGCGCAGGTTGTCGATCATCGTGTTGATGTTGTCTTTCAGTTCGGCAACCTCGCCGCGCGCCTCGACCTGGATCGATCGAGTGAGGTCACCCTTCGTGACCGCGGTTGCGACTTCCGCGATCGCGCGGACCTGGTTGGTCAGGTTGGCGGCGAGCAGGTTGACGTTGCCGGTGAGGTCCTTCCACGTGCCGGCGGCGCCCGGCACGTTGGCCTGGCCGCCGAGGCGCCCTTCGACGCCGACCTCGCGGGCGACGTTGGTCACCTGCTCGGCGAACGTCGCGAGCGTGTCCGTCATGTTGTTGATGGTCTCGGCGAGCGCCGCGACTTCGCCCTTCGCTTCGACCGTCAGCTTCTGACGCAGGTTGCCGTCGGCCACCGCGGTCACGACCTTGACGATGCCGCGGACCTGGTCGGTGAGGTTCGCGGCCATGACGTTGACCGAGTCGGTGAGGTCCTTCCACGTGCCGGCGACGCCCGGCACTTCGGCCTGACCACCCAGCTTGCCTTCGGTGCCGACCTCGCGCGCCACGCGCGTGACCTCCGCCGCGAAGGCGCGCAGCTGGTCGACCATCGTGTTGATGGTGTTCTTCAGCTCGAGGATCTCGCCCTTCACGTCGACGGTGATCTTGCGCGAGAGGTCGCCGCGGGCGACCGCCGTCGTGACCTCGGCGATGTTCCTGACCTGCGCGGTCAGGTTCGCGCCCATGACGTTGACCGAGTCGGTGAGGTCCTTCCACGTCCCGGCGACGCCGGGGACGACCGCCTGCACGCCGAGACGCCCTTCGGTGCCGACCTCGCGGGCGACGCGCGTGACCTCCGACGCAAACGACCGCAGCTGCTCGACCATCGCGTTGATCGCTTCCTTCAGCTGCAGGATTTCACCGCGCACGTCGACGGTGATCTTGCGCGAGAGGTCGCCGTTGGCGACCGCGATCGTGACTTCCGCGATGTTCCTCACCTGGCCGGTGAGGTTCGAGGCCATCGAGTTGACGTTGTCGGTGAGGTCCTTCCACGTGCCGGCGACGCCGGGCACGACCGCCTGGCCACCGAGCTTGCCTTCGGTGCCGACCTCGCGGGCGACGCGGCTGACTTCCGAGGCGAACGCGTTCAACTGGTCGACCATCGTGTTGATGGTGTTCTTCAACTCGAGGATCTCGCCCTTGACGTCGACCGTGATCTTGCGCGAGAGGTCGCCGCGCGCGATCGACGTCGCAACGTCGGCGATGTTTCTCACCTGGCCGGTGAGGTTGGACGCCATCGAGTTGACGTTGTCGGTGAGGTCCTTCCAGGTGCCGCCGACGCCGGGAACTTCCGCCTGGCCACCGAGCTTGCCTTCGGTGCCGACCTCGCGCGCGACGCGGGTGACTTCGGCCGCAAACGATCGCAGCTGCTCGACCATCGTGTTCATGGTGTCTTTGAGCTGCAGGATCTCGCCGCGGACGTCGACCGTGATCTTCTTCGAGAGGTCGCCGTTGGCGACCGCGACCGTCACCTCGGCGATGTTTCGAACCTGCGCGGTCAGGTTGCCGGCCATCTGATTGACGTTGTCGGTGAGGTCCTTCCACGTGCCGGCCACGCCGGTCACGACCGCCTGTCCGCCCAGCTTGCCGTCGGTGCCGACCTCGCGCGCGACACGGGAGACTTCGGAGGCGAACGCGTTCAGCTGGTCGACCATCGTGTTGATGGTGTTCTTCAACTCGAGGATCTCACCCTTGACGTCGACCGTGATCTTGCGCGAGAGGTCGCCGCGCGCAACCGCGGTCGCCACTTCTGCGATGTTGCGCACCTGGCCGGTCAGGTTCGAGGCCATGAAGTTGACGTTGTCGGTCAGGTCCTTCCAGGTGCCGGCCACGCCGGTCACAACCGCCTGGCCGCCCAGCTTGCCTTCGGTGCCGACCTCACGCGCGACGCGGGTCACTTCCGAGGCGAACGCGTTCAGCTGGTCGACCATCGTGTTGATGGTGTTCTTCAGCTCGAGGATCTCGCCCTTGACGTCGACCGTGATCTTGCGCGACAGGTCGCCGTTGGCGATCGCCGTCGCAACGTCGGCGATGTTGCGGACCTGGCCCGTGAGGTTGGAGGCCATCGAGTTGACGTTGTCGGTGAGGTCTTTCCACGTGCCCGCCACGTCGGGCACTTCGGCCTGGCCACCGAGCTTGCCGTCGGTGCCGACCTCGCGGGCGACGCGGCTCACTTCCGAAGCGAACGCGTTCAACTGGTCGACCATCGTGTTGATGGTGTTCTTCAACTGAAGGATTTCACCCTTCACGTCGACGGTGATCTTTCGCGACAGGTCCCCCTTGGCGATGGCGGTGGCGACGTCCGCGATGTTGCGCACCTGCCCGGTGAGGTTCGACGCCATCGAGTTGACGTTGTCGGTGAGGTCCTTCCACGTGCCGGCGACGCCCGGCACCGCGGCCTGTCCACCGAGCTTGCCTTCAGTGCCGACCTCGCGCGCGACGCGGCTCACTTCCGAGGCGAACGCGTTCAACTGGTCGACCATCGTGTTGATGGTGTTTTTCAGCTCGAGGATCTCTCCCTTGACGTCGACGGTGATCTTCCTGGAGAGGTCCCCCTTGGCGATCGCGGTGGCAACGTCGGCGATGTTGCGGACCTGGCCGGTGAGGTTCGAGGCCATCGAGTTGACCGAGTCGGTCAGGTTCTTCCACGTGCCGGCGACGCCTGGCACGACTGCCTGTCCCCCGAGCTTGCCTTCAGTGCCGACTTCGCGGGCGACACGCGTGACTTCGGACGCGAAGCCGTTCAACTGGTCGACCATCGTGTTGATGGTGTCTTTGAGCTCGAGGATCTCTCCCTTGACGTCGACGGTGATCTTGCGCGAGAGGTCGCCGCGGGCGACCGCCGTCGTGACTTCCGCGATATTTCTGACCTGCGCGGTGAGGTTCGCGCCCATCGCGTTGACCGAGTCGGTGAGGTCTTTCCACGTGCCGGCGACGTCCGGCACTTCCGCGCGTCCGCCCAGCTTGCCTTCGGTGCCGACCTCGCGCGCGACGCGGAACACTTCCGAGGCGAACGCGTTCAGCTGGTCGACCATCGTGTTGATGGTGTCTTTGAGCTCGAGGATCTCTCCCTTCACGTCGACGGTGATCTTGCGCGACAGGTCGCCGCGCGCGACCGCCGTCGTCACGCCGGCGATGTTTCTCACCTGCGCGGTCAGGTTCGACGCCATCGCGTTGACCGAGTCGGTGAGGTCCTTCCAGGTGCCCGCGACGCCGGGCACGACCGCCTGTCCACCCAGCTTGCCGTCCGTGCCGACCTCGCGCGCGACGCGCGTGACTTCGGCCGCGAACGACCGCAGCTGGTCGACCATCGTGTTGATCGCTTCCTTCAGCTGCAGGATCTCGCCGCGGACGTCGACGGTGATCTTCTTGGACAGGTCGCCGTTGGCGACCGCGATCGTGACGTCGGCGATGTTCCGGACCTGGGCGGTGAGGTTGCCGGCCATCTGGTTGACCGACTCGGTCAGCTCCTTCCAGACGCCCGAGACCCCCTTCACCTGCGCCTGCCCACCGAGCTTGCCTTCGGTGCCGACTTCGCGCGCGACGCGCGTCACTTCCGAGGTGAAGACCGACAGCTGGTCGATCATGCTGTTGACCAGCCGCGCGGACCGCAGGAACTCGCCTTCGAGCGGCCGCCCGTCGACTTCGAGCGCCATCGACTGACCGAGGTCCCCCTTCGCGACCGCGCCGACCGCGCGCGTCACCTCGGTCGTCGGCCACACCAGGTCGTCGATCAGCATGTTGATGGCGGCCACCTCGGTCGCCCACTCGCCGACCACCCCCGGCACCGTCATGCGTTGTTTCAGCTTGCCTTCCTTGCCGACCGAGCGCGAGACGCGCTCGGTTTCGCGGGCGCGCCGATCGCTCAGCGCGGCGATGTCGTTGAAGGCGTCGGCAATCTTGCCGTTGATGCCGGTCAGGTCCGACGGCATCCGGGCGGCGAAGTCGCCGTCGCGGAACGCCAGCATCGCCGAGAGCAGTTGCCGGGAGAACGTGTCGGAGTCGTAGGGAAGCGCCGGCAGGGACCGCGCGTCCGCGGTCGCGACGGGATTGACGTCCATGTCCGATCCTCGGGTTCGATGAATTATGGATTGCGCCGCCGGGGGGGCACGGCGGCGAAGTCCGCCATCCGCAAGACTTGAGCCAGCGAAATATACAGGGAGAAGCCGCTATCGTAGCAGCCTGCGGATGTTTTTCGAACAGTCGAGCAGGAAAATCCTACAGCAGGGCTAGGCCTCAGCTGTAGTTTCGCGCGCCCGCCCGCGGGCGGCGTTCCGGGGCCCTCACTTCAAGAGGGTCTCGAGGACGGCCAAGGTGCGGTCGGTCCACTTCGTGGACAGTGATTCCGGCGCCGGCTGCCGCACAACGTGCAGCGTGCCTTCCTTGCGAAGGACCTCCCACGTTGATGCGCCGTGCTGATCGCGCAGGAAGCGCAGCGTGACGCGCGCGTCGCCGACGCGGAGGTCACGAAGGATCAGTTCCGGGATCCACTCAGGGAGGACCGGGTCGACGACGAGCGTGTTGGCGGCGGCGAGCGGCAGCAGGCCGAGCAGCGCCTGGACGGCGAGCGGAAACGCGGTCGCGTTCCACAGCTGCGGCGTGTTCGCGCGAGGATACGCGCCGGGCACTGGCCGCTGGCCGCGTGCGTATCCGCCGATGCACTCGGGGATCCGGTACTCCGGATAGAGCCGCGAGAGATCGAACAGCGCCCGGGCGAGGTCGATGGTGCGCGCGTCGAAACCAAACCGGCGCAGGCCGAACAGCGTGGTGGCCTGTTCAACAGCCCATACCGTGCCGCGGTGGTAGCTCAGAGGGTTGTAGAACGCGTGTCCGGTCGACAGCGTGCGAATACCCCACCCGCTGAACAGATCCGGCGCGAACATCCGTCCGACCACCGCCGGCAGGTGTTCGGCGTCGATGATCCCGGACGCGATGCAGTGCCCGACGTTCGACGTGATCGCGCGCACCTGGCGCTTGTCGGGATCGAGCGCGAGCGCGAAGAATCGCTCGTCGCTCATCCACCAGTCTCGATTGAACCGTGCCTTGAGCGCCGCGGCGCTTTCCCGATACGCGCGCGCATCGGCGCGCGCGTTCATGACGAATGCGAGGATCGCCATCAACTCCTGCGCCGCGTACCAGTAGCCCTGGATCTCGCAGGTCGCGATCGGCGCCGGCACCGGCGTCCCATCGTCGTAGATGATCGCGTCGCCGCTGTCCTTCCAGCCCTGGTTCTTCGTGCCCTTGCTCGACCGCGTCAGGTATTCGAGGTAGCCGTCATGATCGCGATCGCCGTACTCGCGCGCCCATTCGAGAATACGGCGCGCGGTATCCCAGTGGGCCTCGAGGTCGCGGCGCTCGCCCGTCCACGCCCAGAGGTTCGCGAGCGAGATGACGAACATCAGCGGACTCGCGAAGTCCGCGTAATACGCGGAGTACGGATTGATCTCGAGGCGCGCCAACGGACCCGATCTCACCTGGTAGGGAACGCGCCCCGGCTGCTCGTCGCGCCAGTCGTCGAATCTGCTGGTTTGCAGCCGTCCCAGCTTCGTCATGGTCGCCGCGAGCAGCTCGCCGCGGTCGACGAACGCGGCCTGCCATCCCGCGGTCAGCGCGTCGCGTCCGAAGAACGCGGGATAGAGCGGCATGCCCGCCTGTACCGCCAGCCACTCGTCGCGCGGACCCTCGAGCATGGCCAGCGACGCGACGTCGCGGAGGTTGCTGCGAAGGCTCTCCTCGACGACGCCGCTCCGAGGCATGTCCACGCGCGTAAATCGTCCCCGCCACTCGTCAAACGCGGCTTCGCGATCGCGAACCTCCTGTTCGCCGGGATCGCGTTCTCCCGTCTTCGGGACGACGCGCAGCGCGAGCTCCTCGACGTGGCGTGCGTCGATGCTGAGATCTGCGACGAGGCGGCCATCGCGAAACGTCCACCGCGAGTCGTGGACGATGCGGGTATGAAACGGCAACCGGGGATGTGCGTAGGTGAATTCGACCGCCTCATCGTCGCCGCACACGGTCACGGAGGCGTCCTGCTCGCGCCGGCCGGCCTGCGCCTCCTGGATGTCCGCGAAGTCCGCGTCGAGCGCGCATGCGAGCTCGAAGCGGAGCGGACGCCGCGCACGATTCGCGACCGCGATCGTGATGGTGAGGTCGGCGATGCCGACCTGCATCGCGACCCGCAGGTCGATCGAGCGCTCGGGCAGGCCGTGCGCGTCCGTCGACTCTTCGTCGCCGGACTGCCCGGTGCCGCCGCCGCCAGGTTGCTTGATCTCGGGGTGACTGTAGGTGAATGCCAGCGACGCCGGATCGACCGACGCCGCTTCGCACACCCAGAGCGCCTCGCCGTTGATCTCGAGGCGGAGGCTGCTCAGGAATCGCGCTTCTCGGAAGTAGTAGCCGGACAGCTGTTGAGCGGGTCCGCACTCGCCACGCGTGTTGACGATGAGGAGCGACGGACCCTTCCAGGCATACAGGATGTCGGCGCGAACGAGCGCGACCGGCATCTACGCGCGAACGCGGTTGCTGCGAAGCGAGCTGGGCGCGTCCACGTGCGCGCCTTCATCCACCCCGACGGCGAGGCGATCGACGAGCTCGCCGCCCAGCCACCCGGTGAACAGCGCCAGCCCGCCGGCGACGAACGACATCACCAGCGCGAGCGCCTCCGGCGCCCGCGGCGCGTCGCTCCGCATCCACCAGCTCGCGGCAAACAGCAGCACCACGACCACGTTGCCGACGCCGTGCACCGCGCCAATGCGCTTCGCCCGCGTGTTGGACGGGATGGCCATCCAGTCGATCGCTCCGAAGGGCGCGGCGAGAAGGCCGGTGACCACGCCCGCGGCGATCATCCAGTACCCAATCTCGGACCAGTAACCGTTGCCGAGCGCAAGCGCCATCACGTCGAAGATTACTGCCATCGCGAGCAGGCCGAGCGGAAACACGATGAGCATCTGATGAATGGGATGCCCGAGCAGCTTTGCGCGACTCTCCATCGCTACTCCTCCAGATCAGCAGCACACCGGCGGCTGCAGATTACCGAACAGCGAGGACCCATCTGCAAAGTTCGTGCATCTACCCGAATTGAAGAACCGCCCGGCTCCTCGCCCTCGCAGCTGCAAACCGCGGCGGCTTGGATGACGCGAAAGACCGACTTTGGCCATCACGTTTCCCTTGACGACCAAATTGGTCGCCATTAGTATCGCTAAGCCGACCGAATTGGTCGCCATTCCTGCGAGCCGCACGGATCGTCGTCTTGCTCGGGGGAAGCTGAAAAACGAAGCCCGCCAGTGCTGTGAACACCGGCGGGCTCGGCCGAACTGAAAAAAGGGTCCTGGTCAGACCATTTCCACCAGTCGCTGGCGCGCTGGCGCGTTCGACGCGCTCATAGTACGGCCCGCCCGGCGACGGCGCAAGCAGGAGGAAGACGATGCGCCGTTGGTTTTCGTGTGCTGTGTTGTGTCAGTTCCTCGTCGTCGCGGCGGCCGATGGGCTGCTCGCCGCGGCTCGTGAAGGGGCGCAGGACGTTGCTGCGCGGCCCGTCGTTCGCGGACGGGTGGTCGACCCGAGCGGCGCCGCCATTGTCGGCGCGCAGGTGACGATCACGTCCGACCCTCCTCAAACGCCCCGCGTCATCCTGACGAACGAGCACGGTGAGTTCGAAGCAGCGATGCTCCCCGGTAACTACGTGGTTCGCGTCCTCGCCGGCGGTTTCGTAGACAGCGCACGACGTGTGGCACTGAGTGCGGGAGCGATGACCACCGCGGACTTCACGCTTGCGATCGCGGGCGTTCAGGAGTCGGTGAGCGTGGGCGCGCCGTCCATCGGCTACTCCGTCCCCGAGATTTCGTCGGCGATGAAAACAGCGACGCCGCTGCGCGACGTGCCACAAGCCGTCAGCGTCGTCACGAGCGCCCTGATTGCGGATCAACGCATGGCGAGCATGGCGGACGTGACCAGGTACATGCCGGGCGTCGGGTTTGCCCAGGGCGAAGGGAATAGAGACACGCCGATTCTGCGCGGCAACAGCACCACTTCTGATTTCTTCGTCGACGGCATGCGTGATGACGTGCAGTACTTTCGCGACGTCTACAACGTCGATCGCGTTGAAGCACTGAAGGGTCCGAATGCGATGATCTTCGGCCGCGGCGGCGTGGGCGGCGTGATCAATCGCGTGACCCGTCAGGCCGGCTGGGGGCAGACGCGCGAAGCGTCGCTGCAGCTTGGGTCCTGGGACAACAAGCGCTTCACGACGGATGTAGGACGAGGCCTGAACGAGAGCGTGGCCGTGCGCGCGACAGGCCTCTACGAAAATTCGGACTCCTACCGTAACGGATTCAACCTCGAACGGTACGGGTTCAATCCGACCGTGGCATTTCGCCTTGGTCCCAACACGACCCTGCGCGGCGGCTATGAATACTTCCACGACGAGCGCGTCGCCGACCGAGGCGTGTCATCGTTCAACGGACGGCCTGTCGCGTCCGACCCGGGCACCTTCTTTGGCGATCCGGCGCAGAGCCACAGTCAGGCAACCGTGCAACTCACCTCGGGAGTCGTCGAGCACCGGTTCAACTCGCGCGCGACGTTCAGGAGCCGAGTCACCTACGGCGACTACGACAAGTTCTACCAGAATGTGTTCCCCGGGGCCGTCAACGCCGCCGGAACGGCCGTCGCGATCTCGGCGTACAACAACGCGACGACGCGGCAGAACCTGTTCAACCAGACGGATCTGATCGTCTCCGCGCGGACCGGGCGGTTCGGCCACACGCTACTCGCCGGTGCAGAATTCGGACGGCAGGAGACGGTGAATTTCCGAAACACGGGGTTTTTCTCCGGGCTCGGTGACAGCGTCGCGACGTTCAACGCGCCGCTGACCGCGCCGACGATCTCGCAGCCGCTGACGTTCCATCAGAATGCGACCGACGCCGATAACCACGGCGTCACCACGGTCGCCGCGGCCTATGCGCAGGATCAGGTGGCACTTTCGACCCGGCTCGACGCCGTCATCGGCCTCCGCTTCGACAGCTTCAACGCAGACGTCACCAACCACCGGACCGCGACGGATTTCAGCAGCCACGACGGCCTCATCTCACCGCGCGTCGGGTTGATCTACAAACCCGTTCAGCCGCTCTCGCTGTACGGCAGCTACAGCCTCACCTATCTGCCGCGCGCCGGTGAGCAGCTCTCGTCGTTGTCGTTGACGAATCAGGCGCTCGACCCCGAGAAATTCCGCAACTACGAAGCCGGCCTGAAGTGGGATGTGGCGCCCGCGTTGTCCTTCACCGCCGCGGTGTACCGGCTGGACCGCGGCAACGTCATCGTGGCGGATCCGAACAACCCGACCGTCTCACTACTGGTCGACGCGCAGCGTACGAAGGGAATCGAACTCGGGATCGACGGTCACGTCACGAGAGCGTGGAGCGTGGCAGGCGGCTACGCATATCAGGACGGCGAGATCACCCGCTCGATCTCCCCTGCCGCCCAGGCCGGAGCGGTCCTGGCGCAACTCCCCAAGCACTCGATCTCGCTCTGGAACAAGTATGACGTCACGGCACGATTTGCTGCGGGTCTCGGCGTCATCTATCGCGGCGATGTGTTCGCGTCCACGGACAACCTCGTGCTCCTTCCGGCTTGGACGCGGATGGACGGCGCGCTCTACTACAACCTGACCCGGACGTTCAGGGCGCAGATCAACATCGAGAACCTGTTCGACGAGGATTACTATCCGTACGCGCACAGCAATACGAACATCACGCCTGGTTCTCCGCGAGCGATGCGATTCGCACTGACGACGCGCTTCTGAACGGATTCAGGCGATTCGAACGCCTGAACGTCGTGGCTCGCGCTGACGCGATGGGACGATGGTGAGGATCGAACGTCTGATCGTAGCGGCGGCGTTCGTGCTCGGCGCGGCTTCATCCGCCGCTGCGCAGACATCGAGCCGCGTCGTGGTCACGATCACGGTGGAAGGCCTGCGCGTTCCCGCGGTCGCCGTCGAACTGCGGAGCGTCGATGCGAACGTCGTCCTCGGCCGCACGACGAGCGATCCGGTCGGCCAGGTCGTCTTCCCGGACGTAGCTGCCGGACGCTACGTGGTGCACGCGACGCGAGAGGGGTTTGCAGACGTCGAGTCCTCTCCGTTCTCGGTTCAGGCTGGTGAGACCGAGCAGGTGCTGATGGAAATGCGCCTGACCTACGTCAGGGAGAGCGTCGACGTCGTCGTTCCGGCGAACTCTCCGACGGAGAGCCTGCAGCCGGTCGCAGTCAGCGATGTCTTGACCGGCGCGAACATGGACGTGCAGCCGCTCGCCGGCGACGATTTCCAGTCGCTGCTCACGTTGCTCCCAAGCATCATCCGGGGTCCCGAAGGACGATTACGGATCAAGGGTGGCGCGCCAACCACAGGCGCGCTGCAAATGAGCAGCGCGAGCCTCAACGATCCCTCGACCGGCGACTTCGACCTGGAGTTGCCGAGCGGGGCGGTTGAATCCGTGGAGGTCCTCTCGAACCCGTTCGCCGCCGAGTACGGGCGCTTCTCGACCAGCGTCACGCAGGTCCGAACCAAGCGCGGAACGAACGAGTGGGTGGTGAAACCGGACAACCTCGTGCCCGGTTTCGGAAAAGGATTCGCGTTCGTCAACAAGTTCGAGCCGCGCCTGTCGATATCCGGACCGTTGAAACGAGACCGGCTCCTGTTCGGCCAGTATCTGCAGTACCGGTATGTCCGGACGCCGGTGAAGAGCCTGCCCGGCGAGCCGCAGCTCGGGTTGGACAGCTTCGATTCCTTTACCCGCTTCGACGCCGTGTTGTCGTCGCGTCACGCCATCACCGGCGGCGTCATTTATTTCCCACGGAAGATCGTCAATCCGACGCTGTCGACGTTCAGGCCTGAAGAGACGACCCCGAAGTTCAGTCAGGAGGGCTTCTCGACCGGCGCCGTCGATCGCATCATCCTGTCGTCGAGCGCCGTGCTCGAGACCACCGTCGCCGTGCGCTTCTTCGAGGTCGACATGAAGAGCAAGGGCGAGCTGCCGATGGTCTACATGCCGCAGGGCCAGAGCGGCAATTTCTTCAACTCGCAGGAACGGGATGTCCGCAGCCTGCAGGCGGTGTCGGCGTTCAGCCTGTCGAGAACCTGGGCGGGCGAGCACGTGTTCAAGGCGGGCGCGGACCTGCAGCGTTCCAATTTCGACGGCCTCGACCAGAATCACGACGTCGAGGTCAGGCGGCTCGACGGCTCGGTGGCGGAGTTGACGGCGTTTGCGCCGGCGAAGACGCCGCCGCAGGTGACCGGGACCGAGTTCGCGCTGTTCGTGCAGGATCGCTGGCGCGTCAACGATCGGCTGATGTTCGAGCTCGGGTTCCGTTCCGACCGTGACGACGTCGTCGAGCGCGTGAATTATTCGCCGCGCGCCGGGCTGTCGGTGAGCCTGCTGCCCGACGGGCGAGGGATCCTGCGCGGCGGGTTCGGCAAATTCGCGGAGCGTACTCCGCTGACGATTGGCGCCTTTCAGCAGTACGGTGTCGCGACGGTCACGCGATTTGCGCCCAACGGCAGCGCGCTCGCCGGGCCCGTCACGTTCGTGCACGCCGTCGACCAACCGCTCCGAACACCAGAGAGCATCGTGCAGACCGTGGCGTGGGACCAGCGGTTCGGCCGGCGCTTCTTTTTCAAGACGGCATACCTGCATCGCCACGGCTCGCACGCCTATGTCGTGGACCCTGATGCGGCGCGCGGCGTTGTGACGCTCGCGTCGACGGGCGCGTCCAGGTACTGGGAGCTCGAGGCGACGGGGCGCTATCTCGCGAACGAGCAGCGCGATCTGACGGTGTCGTACGTGCGGTCGCACAGCACGCGTGACGTCAATGACTTCGACACCTACTTCGGCAACTTTCGAACACCGTTGATCAGGGACAACGAGAATGCGCTCAGTCCGACCGACGTGCCGAACCGGTTGGTCGTACGCGGGTCGATCGGGCTGCCGGGTCGGTGGACGTTCATGCCGGTGTACGAATGGCGCACCGGATTTCCGTGGTCGGCGGTCGACGAATTCCAGGACTACGTAGGTGAGCGCAACCGCTCAGGACGCCTTCCCACCGTCAACACGCTCGACTTCTCGCTCGCGCGGCCGTGGCGCTTCCGGAAATATCGATTCCTTGGTGGAATCAAGGTCTACAACGCGTTCAACACCGGCAACGAACGCGACGTGCAGAACAACCTCACCTCGCCGGATTTCGGAAGGTTCTTCAATCCGATCCAGCGATCGATCGGGTTCGTCGTGTCGTCGGCGAAGTAAGGAAGGACGGGCCCAAAATCGCTGACGTCAGGCCCGATGCCATGCGTCGCCGCGTAGGACCGGACGGCTTCGGCATCGGCGGCATGCCGACGAAGCTCAATCCGTCCGCGTGTTCGACCCATGCGAATACACGATCGCGATGGTTGACGTGTTGCTTACCAAGTCAGAAAGAAGCCGAGTTCCTCCAGGAACATCGACCAGGCAGGTTCCTCCTCGAGCATCAGATGGTTCGCGCTTGGGAGCGATACGTATCGCGAATCCGGGATCGCCGCCGCCAACTGCCGACCCGCCTCCGCGGGTACGGCCTGATCCCGATCACAGTGAATGACGAGCGTCGGGCACTTTACCTGCGGCAACAGTGGGCGAACATCGAGCTCGTCGTCGCGTTCCATCAGGCGCGCCGCGTTTTCCGGTGACGTGGAGACGCGCTGAAGTTCGTCGAACCACTTCTCGTGCTCCGGTGTGGCCTCGGGAATGAAGCGGCAGGTGAACGTTCTACAGAACGCGGGGTTGTTGAGCCCCCATCCAAGCCGTAACAGGCTCGTCAGCGCGCGCCTCCCTTCGAGATCCTGCGGCGTGCCGCGGTGGCTCCAACCCGCCGCAAACGCGCCGTAGAGCACCAGGTGCGTCACTCGCTCCGGATGCTTCGCGGCATAGGCGATCGCGATAGAACCGCCTCGAGAGATGCCGAGGAGGGGAAAT
>JBKPRU010000114.1:0-5781 GCA_046734675.1 Acidobacteriota bacterium | reverse complement strand
GCCGTAGGCCGCGTCAGTGAGGGATGCTGCTATGAGTGATCTGCGTTACACGCTTCGCGGTCTTCTCAAGAAACCGCTCTTCACTGCCTTCACCATCCTCACGCTCGCGCTCGGCATCGGGGCGAATGCCGCGATCTTCAGCGTCGTGAACGGCGTGCTGCTGCGTCCGCTGCCGTATCCGGAGGCCGACCAGCTGTTGATGGTGTGGATCTACAACCCGCGCCAGGGCATCGACAAGGACGTCGCGCCGTTTCCGACATTCTCCGACTGGCGCGCGCAGGCGCGCAGCTTTGCACACCTCGCCGCCTACTCCGGCGCGAGCGTCAGCCTGACGGGCGCCGGCGATCCTGCGCAGCTGCGTGGCGCGCGCGTGACACCCTCGTTCTTCCCGGTCATGGGCGTGCAGCCGCTCCTCGGGCGCTGGCTGCTCGACAGCGACGCGACACCCGGCCACGAACGCGTCGTCGTGCTCGAACATGGGCTGTGGCAGCGTCGATTCGGCAGCGATCGATCGATCGTCGGACGATCGATTCAGTTGAGCGGGCAGCCGTACGAAGTGGTCGGCGTCATGCCTCCGGCGTTCAGCTATCCGGACGACGCGACGCTGTGGGTGCCGCTGGCGCCGGTGGGACCCTACAAAGACATCATGGAGGCGCGCGGATCGTTCTGGCTCAACGTGATCGGGCGGCGCAGCCCCGGCGTGACGGCGGCGGCGGCGGCGCAAACCGAGATGGACACGATCGCGCGGCGCCTCGAGCAGCAGTATCCAGCCAACGCCGGACAAGGCGTGCGGTTGACGACGCTCCAGGAGGAAACCGTCGGCGATGTGCGGCGCCCGCTGCTCGTCCTGCTTGGCGCAGTCGGCTGCGTGCTGCTCATCGCCTGCGCGAACGTCGCTAATCTGTTGCTGACGCGCGCGACCGGCCGTCAGAAGGAGATCGCCATTCGGGTCGCGCTTGGGGCGGGGCACGGCCGCATCGTGCGGCAGCTGCTGACGGAAAGCGTCGTGCTCAGTCTTGCCGGCGGCGCGGCCGGACTGCTGCTCGCGGCCTGGAGCGTCGACGCGCTCCAACAAGTGGCACCCACGAACATCCCGCGGCTCAGCGCGATCTCCATCGACGCGCGGGTGCTGCTGTTCACGCTGGTCGTCGCGATTGGCACCGGGCTCGTGTTCGGACTCGCGCCCGCGTGGCAGAGCGCAGCCGCCGGCCAGGCGGACGCGTTGAAGGAAGGGGGACGCTCGGGGAGCGCAGGCGCGCGCGGCCGCCGCGTCCGCTCCGCGCTCGCGATTGCAGAAGTGGCTGCCGCGCTGATGCTGCTCGTCGGCGCGGGACTGCTCGTGCGCTCATTCGCGGCCATCGCCCGCACCGATCTCGGCTTCAACCCGCGCAACGTGCTGGCACTGTCGATCCAGCTGCCGGGCCGCAAGTACGCCGACGACGCGCGCGTCGTGCAGTTCTGGGATCAGGTCACGGCGCGGCTGGCAGCGCTCCCGGGCGTGACGTCGGTGGGCGCTGGATCGTCGCTGCTCCTCGGCCGGCTTCCCAACTCGTCGACGCTCAACGTCGAAGGGCGTCCAACCGCTCCGGACGCGGTGAACATTCCGGTACCGTACGATTCGGTGACCAACGGCTATTTCGCGACGCTCGGCATCCCATTGACGCGCGGACGCCTGTTCGGGCCCGAAGATACGCCAACGGCACCCATGCGCGTCGTCGTGAATGAATCGTTCGTCCGCCGGTTCTTTCCCACGGAGGATCCGCTCGGTAAGCGCGTGACGTTCAACAGCCCGCAGAGCAAGAACGTCCAGTGGTACTCGATCATCGGCGTCGTCGGCGATACGCGTCGCGGCGGCGTCGATCGTCCCGCGTGGGCGGAGCTGTACTTCTCCTTGCGGCAGGTGGCCGACACGCAGATGCTCGTGCTCCTGCGCACGGCCGGCGATCCGATCACGGCGGCACGCGCCGCGCAGGAGCAGGTGTGGGCCGTCGATCCGGCGCAGCCGGTCGCGAGCGTGCGGACGGTCGATGACATGGTGGCGCGGGTGCAGGCGAACCGGCGGTTCACGATGCTGATGCTCGTCGTCTTCGCGCTGGTCGCGCTCGTGCTCGCAGCGATCGGCATCTACGGCGTCATCGCCTACGCGACCGCGCAGCGCACACAGGAGATCGGCATCCGCGTCGCGCTGGGCGCCGCGCGCGCGGACGTGCTGCGGATGGTGCTCGCCGACGGCGTTCGCATCGGCGCAGTCGGGAGCGCCATTGGCGTCGTCGCCGCCGCCGCGACGACGCGTCTGCTCTCCGGCCTCCTGTTCGGTGTCTCGCCGCACGATCCGCTGACGTTTGTCGCCATCCCAATCGCGCTGCTCATCGTCGCCGCGCTCGCGAGCTGGATTCCCGCCCGTCGCGCGCTTGCGGTGGAGCCTGTGATCGCGCTGCGCAGCGAGTGATGCGGCGCTGCGCGCGGCTCAGGGCTCAAGGCTCAAGGCTTACGGGCGTGCAAGGAAAAGGGCCGGGTGCTTCGCACTCGGCCCTTTCTATTTCGCCGGGTCTAAAGACCCGGCCTACGTGGAATTCTGGCGTGGGAATTCTGTGTCACGTAGGCCGCCTCTTTAGAGGCGGCGACACGCCGGTCGAAGACCGGCGATGCGTGACATGCCGTAAGCCCTGAGCCGTGAGGCGTGAGCCCTATACGCGTTAGAACCGGAAGCCGAGCGCCATGAAGTAGGTGCGCCCGCCGTCGAGGCCGGGACGCGGACGCGGATAGTCGGTGTTCTTCGTCGCCTGGCCGAACGTCGGCGCCTTGATGTAGGCGAGCGGCAGGCCGTTCTGATCCTTCGGCCCATTCGGATCCGCCGTCACGGTCGTATCCCAGCTGATCTGCTTCTGGTTGTTGAGCGCGTTCAGCACTTCAACCTTCACCCACGGACGAAGCGAGCGCGCGACCGGCACGCTCCACGTGGCCGCGAAGTCGACCAGCGCGTAGCCGGGGAACTGCCCGGCGCCGCGCTCGCCGAAGAACACCGGCTGCGAGGTCGGCACGCGCGCGTAGCCCGGGTCCTTCGCGAGCTGCTGCGGCGTCAGCGCGACCGCCGCGGCGGCGTAGCTGAAGGTCTTGCCGGAGTTGTAGCGATACATCGGCGCGAGATCGAGCCGCCCGAAGCGATGCATCTCGAGCGCGTAGACGCCCCAGAGGCGGACCTTGTGGCGCTGGAAGTCGTCGAGATGTCCCATCGGGAAGCTGCGGTCGCCGACATACAGCTCGGGATAGTCGCCGATGAGCGACGGGATCGCCGGGTTGTTCGACGCCTCGCCCTCGAAGTTGCCGTCGTTGCGGAGCTGCACGGTCCACTGCCCCGACACGTTCAGCGCGGCGTCATGCCGCCATCCCGACTGGAAATCGATCGCGTCGTAGTTGCGCTTCGGCGCGCTGCTGTTGCGGTACACCGCGTTGTCGAACACGCCGAAGTTGACCCCGTCCTGAACGACGGTCGTCTTGCCACCGTCGATGGTGATGTAGTCCTCGACGAAGTCGGTCGCCTGGCGGCGGACGTAGCGGCCGCGCGCCCAGAGATCGTGCCCGAAATCGCGTCCGAGCGACAGCGTCAGCTCGCGCGTGGTCGGCGACGAAAGGTTGTCGTCGAAGAACACGTTGGCGGTCGGGAACGATCCCGCGATCGTCGCGTAGTTCGCCGGATCGAAACCAGGCGCGAAGTCAGCGCCTTCGCCGAGCGGCCCGATGTAGCTGCCGACGAGACGATCGGGGTTGCCGGCCATGCTGTTGCGCGAGAACTGCACGCCGTTGTACGTGCCCGAGTAGTGCCCATAGGTGGCCTGCGCGACCGTGCGGCCGTCGCTCGTGACCGCATAGTTCGCGGCGAGGCGCGGCATCACGGTGTTCGCGCTCACCTTCTGCGTCTGCTCGGTCGCATCCGTCGCGGCGTGCTCGAAGCGGGCGCCGAGATCGAACGTCCAGCGCGGACCCGCCGTCCAGTGATCGGTCACGAACGCCGAGGTCGTGGTCACGTCGATGACCGCGCCGCGCACCGGCATCCACGTCTGCAGGCGCGAGTTCCCGGGCACGAAGCGCGGGATCATGCGGCCGTTCGCGTCGAGCGCCGGATGGTTCGCTGCGTCGACCTTGTAGTCGGTCTGGAACACGTAGCCGGTCGAGGTCTGCGAGTTGCCGGTGCGGCGCGTCGCCACGAAATATTCGAACCCGCTCTTCAGTTCATGGCTGCCCGTGTGACGGCCGCTGGCGAGGTATGACACGCTGGCCGTCGCCTGGCGATTGTTGCGGCTCTCCGGGTCGGTCGAGTCGAAGTAGGGCGCGTTGTACTGCAGGCCGCCCGGCACGCCGAGCACGCCGCGCGTCAGGAACGGCGAATCGAACACGTTCGTCGACGTGTTGCCCTGCTCGGTCAGCTTCCAGGACTTCTGCGAGTACTGCGCGGTCGCGAACATCTTTCCGGCGACAACGCCCCGCCACGTCGCGACGGCCAGGCGGTTCGGCGTCTTCGGCGTGGTCATCGTGTGCGGATCGATGCTCGCCGCCGGGATCGCCGGCTGCACGAGCTCGGTATTGCTGTCGATGTAGCTGCCCTGCAGCGTGTGGCCCGGCGCCACCGTGCCCGTGAGCTTCCCTTCGTAGCGCGTGTTGTTGTTCTCGCTCGTGAAGGGGACGTTGGTCTGCGAGAAGAGGCCGCTGGTGGTGCTGCGCGCGATGCTCGTCCCGCCAAAGAACCAGACGCGATCGTGCACGATCGGACCGCCCACGACCGCTTCGTACGTGGGCGACAGCTTCGACGCGCGCTTCACCTTCAGCGCGTCCTCGCGCGGCGTCTCGGCGCTCCACGCGGAATTCGAGAAGTTGGTGCGGAACCCGCCCGCGAAGACGTTGCTGCCGCTCTTCGTCACCACGTTGACGACGCCGCCGGCGAAGCGGCCGTACTCGGCGCTCACGCCCGACGAGAGCACCTGCACCTCCTCGATGCCGTCATCGATGTAGAGGCCGTTCGGTTGCGCGAGCACGTTGTCGTTCACGTCGACGCCGTCGACGAGGAACAGCGTGTCGTAGGCGACGCCACCGCCCAGCGACAGCTGGTTGTTGTTCGGCGTGTTGTCGGTCAGGCCCGCCGAGAGTTCCGCCATCAGGAAGGGCGTGCGTCCGACCGGCAGCTTGCGCGTGTCATCGAGGCGCAGGTTCGCGGCGCCCGCCGGCGTCGCCACCGGCGCGGGCGGACCCGCCTTCACTTCGACGTTCTCGCGCACGCCTTCGAGCGCCATCTGCAGATCGACGACGAGCGTCGAGCCGAGCGGCACCGTGACGCGGCGCACCGCTGTCGTGAACCCGGAGAGCTCGTACTTCGCTTCGTACTCGCCCGGCGGCAGGCCGTTGACGACGTATACACCGTTCACGTCGGCGGCCGTCGAACGCGTCCCCTGGAGCGCAGGCGACGTGACCGTGACGGTCACGCCGGGCAGCGACAGCCCGTCAGCCGACGCGAGCCGGCCGCGGATCGCGCCCGCCTGCTCGCCCTGCGCGAACGCAGGTGCGGTGGCGGCGAGCACCGCTGCCGCGACGTAGAAGAGAAAGCGAGGCATGTACACACACTCCTTCATCGGACATGAAGCCGAACGCTAAAAATCCTGTCGGTAGCGTGAGTGCTCGCACGCCGCATACCAGCGGGACGAGCGGTGTGGCGGGATGAAAAGTCGCAGTGTTCTACGCGTTTCGTCGACGGGGCGCACACGCGTGTGCGCCTGTCTCTTATTCACATCT